>NZ_JBAKHV010000061.1:0-33836 GCF_036906775.1 Micromonospora sp. CPCC 205561
CCCGGCGGGCCGGTCGGCGCGGCGGGCACGGCGCTTGCCGGGTCGATCGGCGCGGCGGGCGGCGGGCGGCGGGCCGCGGCGCGCAGTGCCGCCAGCGCGAAGCCGGCCGGCGGCAGGATCAGCAGCAGGGGAAGCTGGGCGCCGGAATGCCCGACGCCGGCGGCGAGCAGCAGCAGCACGACCCCGGCGACCAACCCGCCGACCAGCACCAGCCGGGCCGGCCGGGGCGGCTCGCCGACGGTGAACGGGGACCAGAGGGCGTCGTCGAGCAGCGCCCCGGCCAGCGCGCCGAGCGCGGCGGCGGCCACCCCGGCGAGCACGGATTCCAGCAGCCCGCCGAGCGCCCCCCACCAGACCCAGGGCAGCAGCAGCGCCAGCCCGCCGGCCACCCCGAGCAGCGTGGCGGGCCACGCGGAGACCCGGGGCGCCCGGGCCGCCGCGCGGCGGCCGGAGAGCACGCCCAGCAGCAGGGTGGCCAGGGCCGCCGCGCCGGCCAGCGCGGCGAGGTACGCCTCGTGGTGCACCGGCGGCACGGCCCGCGGCAGCGTCAGCGCGGCGAGCACGAGCACCGCCGCCAGCCAGGCCCGGCCGGTGGCGCGGACCGCCGTCGAGCGGGGCAGCAGGGCCAGCGCCAGCGCGGGCGCGCCGACCAGCAGCACGGTGGCCAGGGCCACCGCCGGCCACAGCCAGGCCGCCCGGTCCAGGCCGGAGGCGAGCAGCACCTGGTCGGCCAGCCACCCGCCCAACTGGCCGACGACGACGAACCCGACGGCCCAGCAGCCGGTCACGGCCGCCGCCACCACGGCCCAGGGGCTCGACCGCCCCGGACCGCCCGGGGGGCGGGGTGCGGGCTGACCAGCGGGGAACGGGGGGCCGATCTCCATTCCCAGACAGTACGGCGCGGACGGCCCGTGCCGCGCGACGGCGGCGACGGTTACCGTGGACGGGTGCGTGACCCCAACGTGTCCCGAACGACGGCCGGCCAGCTCTCCCCGGAGCGCCGGGCCGCCGACCTGCGCCGCCTGCGCGCCGAACGCTTCGACGTGCTGGTCATCGGCGGTGGCGCGACCGGGGCGGGGGCCGCCCTGGACGCCGCCTCGCGGGGACTGAAGGTGGCCCTGGTGGAGGCGCGCGACTACGCCGCCGGCACCTCCAGCCGCTCCAGCAAGCTCATCCACGGCGGCCTGCGCTACCTGGAGCAGTTGGAGTTCCACCTGGTGCACGAGGCACTCACCGAGCGCGGGCTGCTCGCCACCCGACTGGCGCCGCACCTCGTCCGGCCGGTGCCCATCCTGGTCCCGCTGCCCGACGGGCGCGGCGTGCGCGGCCTGCCCGCCCGGGTGTTCCGCCGCTCCTACTACGGCGCCGGCGTGGCGGCGTACGACGCCTTCGCCGGGATCTTCGGCGGTGGCCGCGGCATGCCGCTGCACCGGCACCTGAGCCGCGAGGGCGCCCGCCGGGTCTTCCCGAGCCTGCGGGCCGACGCGGTGGCCGGCGCGATCCGCTACTACGACGGCCAGGTCGACGACGCGCGGCTGGTGGTGACGCTGGCCCGTACGGCGGCCAGCCTCGGCGCGACCGTGGTGAACAGCGCCCGGGCGGTCGGGCTGATCCGGCAGGCCCGCGAGGTCACCGGCGTCCGGGTCCGCGACCTGGAGGCGCCCACCGGCTCCCCGGACGCCGAGTTCGAGGTACGCGCCCGCACCGTCATCGCCGCCACCGGCGTGTGGAGCGACGACATGTCGCGGATGCTGAACGACGTCGGGCTGCGCCCCGGCATCCGCGTCCGGGCCTCCAAGGGCGTGCACCTGGTGGTGCCCCGCTCGGCGATCACCGGCGAGGCCGGGCTGATCCTGCGTACCGCCACCAGCGTGCTCTTCGTCATCCCGTGGGGCGGACACTGGATCATCGGCACCACCGACACCGACTGGCGCCTGGACCGGTCCCACCCGGCCGCCTCGGCGCGGGACATCGAATACCTGCTGAACCAGGTCAACGCGGTGCTCGACCGGCCGCTCACCACGGCCGACATCGAGGGGGTCTACGCCGGGCTGCGCCCGCTGCTGGCCGGCGAGGCGGACTCCACCTCCAAGCTCTCCCGCGAGCACGCCGTCTTCGAGCCGATGCTCGGGCTGCTGCTGGTTGCCGGCGGCAAGTACACGACGTACCGGGTGATGGCCTCCGACGTGGTCGACCGGGCCGCCCACCGGCTCGGCGCCGTACGCCCGTCGCGCACCGCCGACCTGCCGCTGCTCGGCGCCGACGGCTACCCTGCGATGTGGCGGGACCGGGCGGACCTGGCCCGCCGGCACGGGGTGCCGGTCGGGGTGGTCGAGCACCTGCTGGAGCGCTACGGCACCCTGACCCTCGACGTGCTCGCGCTGATCGACGCGGAGCCGCTGCTCGCCTCCCCGCTGGCCGGCGCGCCGGAGTACCTGGCCGCCGAGGTGACGTACGCGGCCCGGTCCGAGGGGGCGCTGCACCTGGAGGACGTGCTCACCCGGCGGACCCGGATCTCCTTCGAGACGGCGCACCGGGGCCTGGAGTCGGTGGGCCACGCGGCCGAGCTGATGGGCGCGGTGCTCGGCTGGGACGAGGCCACCCGGGCCCGCGAGGTGGAGCACTACCGGGCCCGGGTGGAGGCGGAACGCCAGTCCCAGTTGATGCCGGACGACGCCACCGCCGACGCGGCCCGGCTCGGCGCGCCCGACGTACGGGGCTTCGCGGCGGACCGGGGCGCGGACGACGACCCGGCCGAACTGCCGTTCTCGTCCCGCTGACCCACCCACCCGGGTACCCCTAGGTTCGCCGCCCAGGACCGGTTCGTGGGTTACGGCCGTTACCTACGGTGGGATAGGTTCCGGCGCGTGCGTTCCGCTTCCTGGTCGCCTCTGGTACCCCTGTCCGTCGCCGCCCTGCTGGCCGCCGCGCTCGCGGGCTGCGCGCTGCCCGGAAGCGCGCACGACGAGCCCGCCGCGGGTCCGGCCGGCAGCGGGCCGGCGCGACCCGGGTCCGCCGGCGCGGCGACCGCCGAGCAGGGCCGGGTCAGCCTGTTGCAGAAGGTCGGCTCCGAAGGCCCGCTGCGCACGCTGAACGTCGAGCGGGACGGCAGGTGGGAGTGCGTCGACTGCGCCGGCGACGGCGTGACGTCGACCGGCGTGCTCGGCCCGGAGCACGTCGCCCGGCTCCAGGGCCTGCTCGCCGACCCGGGGCTGGCGCGGGAGACCGACCAGGCCCGTCGCTACCAGGTCACCTGCATCGCCGCGCTGACCTCCAGCCTGCTCACCGCGGCCGGCCCGATCACGTCCCAGGACTGCCCGGGCGAGGAGCACCCGCCGATCGCCAACGAGATCCTGCTGCTGCTGACCCAGGCCACCCCGGCCGAGATGACCGCCTGACGAGCCTGGTCAGCCCGGCGAACCCGGCCGACCGGCGCCTCCCGTGTCCGGGCCCGTGCCCCCGTGTCCCGGTCGGGGCCCTCCTCCGGGCCGGCGCGGGGTCAGAGGACCTTGCCGGGGTTGAGCAGCCCCGCCGGGTCCAACGCGGCCTTGATCGCCTGGTGCACCCGGACGCCGACCGGGCCGATCTCGCGGGCCAGCCAGTCCCGTTTGAGCAGGCCGACGCCGTGCTCGCCGGTGCAGGTGCCGCCCAGGTCCAGGCCGAGGCGCATGATCGCGTCGAACGCGCGCCGGCCGCGTTCGAGGCTCGCCGGGTCGGCCCGGTCCACCACGATGTTCGGGTGCATGTTGCCGTCCCCGGCGTGGCCGACCACGCCGATCGGCACGTCGCACTCCGCCGCGATCCGGGCCACCCCGTCGAGCAGGGCCGCCAGCGCGCCCCGGGGCACCGCCACGTCGTCGATGACCAGGCCGCCGTTGCCGCCCGGGTACGTCTCCGCGGCGAACTTCTCCATCGCCGGGTGCGCGAGGCGGCGGGCCTGCAACAGGGCCGCCGCCTCGACGGCGTCGGTGGCCGCGTAGACCTCGTCGGCGCCGACCGCCTCGCAGACCGCGGCCAGCCCCGCCAGGTCGTCGGCGGCCCGCGGGCCGGTGTCGGCGGAGGCCAGCAGCAGCGCATGCGCGTCCGTCCGCAGCCCCATCGGCCGGTACGCCTCGATCGCCCGCAGGTGCGTGCGGTCGAGCAGCTCCAGCAGGCTGGGGGTGAGCCCCCGGGCGGCGATCTCGGCGACCGCCGCCCCGGCGGCGGCGGTGGACGGGAAGACCGCCACCATGGTCAGCGACTCCGCCGGGGCGGGCCGCAGCGCCACGGTCACCTCGGTGATCACACCGAGGGTGCCCTCCGAGCCGACGAAGAGCCGGGTGAGGTCGTACCCGGCCACTCCCTTGGCCGTGCGCCGGCCGGTGCGCAGCACCTCGCCGGAGGCGAGCACCACCTCCAGCCCCAGCACGTACTCGGTGGTGACGCCGTATTTGACGCAGCACATGCCGCCCGCGTTGGTGGCGACGTTCCCGCCGATCGTGGAGGACTCCCACGAGCCCGGGTCGGGCGGGTACCACAGCCCCCGCTTCGCCACGGCGGCGGCGAGCGTCGCGTTGACCACGCCGGGCTGCACCACGGCGATCCGGCTCACCGGGTCGATCTCCAGGATCGCGTCCATCGCGACGGTGCTCAGCACCAGCGCGCCGTCGACCGCGTTGGCCGCGCCGGCCAGCCCCGTGCGTGCTCCCTGCGGCACCACCGGTACGCCGTACCGCGCGGCCGCCCGCAGCGCGGCGGCCACCTGCCCGGTGCCGCGGGGACGGACCACCACCAGGGGCGTGCCGGAGGCACAGAGGTCGGCCTCGTCCCGCTCGTGCATCCGCAGCAGGTCCGGGTCGGTGAGCACGGCGTCGTCGCCGAGCGCCGCGCGCAGGTCGTCGAGGAGGGGGGATCGGGCCATGTCGCCGAGGCTACGGTCGGTCCCGCGCGATGACCAACCGGCCCTCGGGCGGGGTACTTTGGCCGACATGCTCTACCTGGACCGCCCCGGCTGGCCGTGGCGGGGACGGCTCTGGTCGCACCTGATCAGCGACGTCTCCCACGCCGAGCTGCACGCCTTCGCCGAGGCGCTGGGTGCGCCCCGGCGAGGCTTCGACCGGGACCACTACGACATCCCCGCCGAGCAGTTCGCGATGGCGGTCTGGCTGGGTGCCCGCGTGGTGCCGAGCCGGGAACTGGTGCGCCTGCTCCGCCACTCCGGCCTCCGCCGCCCCAAGCACCTGGCCCCCCGACCCCCCACCCCCACCCCCACCCCCTGACCCTCCCCCCCCGCACCCCCCAACCCCGCGATCTTGCACTTCCTGCCCTTCCGCCGTCGGACTCGCGGCTTTCGTCCGGGCCGAAAGTGCAAGATCGCCGCTCGGAGGGGACGGGAGGGTGGGAGGGGAGCGGGGGGTCAGGGGGGTGGGGGGAGGGTTGTTAGTTCGCGGGTCAGGTTCGCGCGGGCTCGGGGCTCCCAACGGTTGGCCAGAGTTGGCAGCCGGAACAGCGCCGGCAGGGCGAGCAGCCCGGCGAGCACCCGGGCCCGGCCGGCCCGGAAGGCGGGGTCGGGCACATGCGCGTACTCCCGGCGGATCGCTGCGGCGTAGCGGTCGTACGCCTCGGGCGGCGCGGCCAGGACGGCGAGGTCGGCGTCGCAGAGCAGCGCGCCGTCGGCGTCGCCCGGGTCGACGGCGTGCCCGGCGGTGAGCAGTACCAGCCGGCGCACCTCGTCCACGGCATCGGCCGGCAGGCCCGACCGGGCGAGCAGGGTGCCGGCGAGCGCCGCGCTGTGCCGCTCGTTGGCGTCGCCCTCGGCGCGCGGGTCGTAGACCGCGTCGTGGCACCAGGCGGCGAGGCGCACCAGGTCCGGCCGACCGGCGGCGGACGCGTGGGCGTCGACCACGTCGAGGACGGCCGTCAGGTGACCGGTGGTGTGGTAGTGCCGGTGCGGCTCCCGCCAGCGGGCCAGCAGTTCCCCGCCGGCCCGGGCCAACTCAACCGGGTCGGTCGCCCCGGCTCCCTGGGCCGCCGCCCGCCACCGGTCCAGAAGCTCCGCCACGCGCCGAGTGTGCCGCACCGCGGCCGGCGCCGAGGATTCACCCGGCGTGGCGCGGGTAGTCCCCGCCATGGCCGTGGCCCGCGATCGTCGCCGCTCGCTGGTGCGGCGCGTCATCCTGCGCGACCGGGCGGCGGAGATCGACGAGGTCCGGATCGCCGAGGCGCTGCGGCAGCTGCGGCACCACGGCAAGGCCACCCTGCACGACCGCCTGCACCGGGTCCGGATGGCGCTGGGCCTCGCCGTGCAGGCCGGTCTCGCCGCCGGGCTGTCCTGGCTGGCGGCGCACGAGTTGCTGGGCAACCCGCAGCCGGTATTCGCGCCGATCTCCGCCGTCGGCACCCTCGCCGTCTCGGTCGGTCAGCGGTTCCGCCGCACCATGGAGCTGATCGTGGGGGTGGCGGTCGGGGTCGCCGTCGGCGACTTCCTGATCTACCTGCTCGGCACCGGGCCGTGGCAGCTGGGTCTGGTGGTCACCCTGGCCATCCTGCTGACGATCTTCGCCGGCGCCAGCGTGGCCATCGTCATCCAGGCGGCGGCCACCGCGGTGCTGATAGTGACGCTCAGCCCGTCGACCGAGAACCTGGAGATACCCCGGTTCGTCGACGCCTTCGTCGGCGGCGGGATAGCGCTGCTGGTCACCGCGATCCTGCTGCCGCTCAATCCGCTGCGGATCATCAACCGGGCCGCCCGGCCGGCCCTGGACCTGCTCGCCGACCAGCTGGACGCCGCCGCGGAGGCCCTGCGGAACCGCGACCGCGAGAAGGCGCAACGCGCCCTGGAACGGCTCCGCAACAACCAGGACGAGCTCTCCACCTTCACCGAGGCGATCGAGGGGGCGAAGGAGACCGCCATGCTCTCGCCGGCCCGGTGGCACCGGAGGGACGAGCTGACCCACTACGCCGAGGCCGCCGACCCGCTCGACCGGGCGATGCGCAACGCCGGCACGCTGATCCGGCGCGCCGTCACCCTGATCGAGGACGAGGAGCCCGTCCCCGAGTCGATGCCGGACGCGTTGGCCCACCTGGCCGAGTCGGTACGCCTGCTCAAGCACGAGTTCGCGGTCGGGGAGGAACCGGAGCAGGCGCGGGAGCGGGCGTTGCGCGCGGTCAGCGAGGCCGGCCGAGCGTACGCCGACGGGGTCGGCTTCTCCGGCAGCGTGGTGGTCGCGCAGGTGCGTACCACGGCCAGCGACCTGATGGTGGCCTCGGGCCTCACGCAGGAGGAGGCTAACCGGGGGGTGCGCCAGTCCTTCGGCGACCTGGACCGGCCGCGGGACGCGGGGGAGCGGAGCGACGCCCCAAGACCCCCCGCCACACCCCCACTCGGCTGACCCGCCCCGCCCCACGCCCCCGCCCCGCCCCGCCCCGCCCCTCGCCCCCGCCCCTCGCCCCTTGCCCTCGCCCCCGCCCTCGCGATCTTGCACTTTCGGCCTTCGAGGTGAGGCTTGAGTCCGGATTGTCGGGGCGGCAAGTGCAAGATCGGCGCGGCCGGGCGGCCGGGCGGCCGGGCGGCGGGCCGCCACGTCACGCCAGCGCGGCCAGGGCGGCGAGCAGCCGGTCCACGTGGGCGGCGGTGCTGCCCAGGCCGATGCTGGCGCGCAGGGCGGTCGGCGGCAGGTCCCGCCGGCCGCTGCGCGTCGCCGCCTCGACGAGCAGCCGCCGGGCCAGCGGGTGGGCGCAGAAGAGGCCGTCCCGTACCCCGATGTCGTGCGCGCGGGCCAGCTCGGCCGCCACCTCCGCCGAGTCCCGGCCGGCCACCGCGAACGACACGATGCCCACCCGGGGCGCGCCCGGCCCGAAGGTGCGCAGCTCCACCACGTGCGGCAGGGCCGCGATGCCCTCGCGCAGCCGGGCCAGCAGGGCCTGCTCGGCGTCGTGCAGGGCCCCCCGGTCCGCGTCGGCCAGGGCCGCGCAGACCGCGGCCAGCGCGACCGCGCCGAGCAGGTTCGGCGTACCCGCCTCGTGCCGGCCGGGGCCGGCCGACCACCGTACATCGTGGGTGGCCGCCCCGACGTGGCTGGTGGCGCCCCCGCCGGCCAGGTAGGGCGGCGCGGCGTCCAGCCAGTCCGCCCGCCCGACCAGCACCCCCGCGCCGAACGGCGCGTACAGCTTGTGACCGGAGACCGCGAGGTAGTCGACGCCGAGGGCGGCGACGTCCACCGGCGCGTGCGGGGCGAGCTGCGCCGCGTCCACGGCGATCCGGGCCCCGTGCCGCCGCGCCACCCGGGCCAGTTCGGCCACCGGCCAGCGCTCGCCCGTCACGTTGCTGGCGGCGGTCACCGCGACCAGCACCGGCGGGCCCTGCGCGGGGCGCGGGCCGCCCCCCGTGCCGGGCCGGCGTAGCTCGGCGAGCGCGCAGGCCAGCGCGCGGACCGCCTCGGCCGGCTCCCGGGGCACCGGCAGCCGGACCGAGCCGCGCGGCCAGGGCAGCAGGTTGGCGTGGTGCTCACCGCCGAAGGTCACCACCGTGGTGCCGGCGGGCAGGGCCCGGGCCAGCAGGTTCAGCGCGTCGGTGGTGTTGCGGGTGAAGACCACGTGGTCGTCGGCGCGGGCGCCGAAGAAGTCACCGACAGTCTGCCGGGCGCGCTCGTAGGCGAGGGTGCAGCGCCGCGACAGGGCTCCGGCGCCACGGTGCACGCTGGCGTACCAGGGCAGCAGCTCGGCCACCGCGTCGGCCGCGACCCGCGCGCAGGGCGCGGTCGCCGCGTAGTCCAGGTTGACCTGGCCGGGCACGCCGAGCACGTCGAGCGGCCCGACGGCGGCGGCCGGCCGCGGCGCGGGCGGGGGTACGAGAGTGACGGTCATGGCCGACCTCCGGGTCCAGGGACCCCGGGTGGGCACACACGGGCGGGGTCCGCGCTTGCCCGGCGCGCGGTTCACGGGCCGGGCCCGGTCATCACCCGGGGCACCCCACCGCGAACTCGACGAGGGTTGCCGGCCAGCAAGCCGGGGCTTGACGCTGGCGCTCGTGACCTGCGGGCAGCATAGCCGGGCGAATGCGCCCGGACCAGCCGGCCCGCGGTGGTTACGCTGACCGCATGGCCGACACCCCGCCCGGCGTACCCCTGCCGCCGTCGCCGACCGCGCCCGCCGTCCCGCCGGCCGGCGGGGCTCCCCGGATGCCGCTGCGCCGGCTGGGCTGGCGTCGGTTCCTGGTGCTGGCCGCGACCGTCCTGTTCATCGCGGCGTGCGCGCTGTTCATGGTCTTCACGCTGGGCGAGAACCTCGGCGCCGAGGCGCTGCTGATCGGCGTGGTCGCCGCGATCCTCCCGGTTCCGGTGCTGGTGGGCTGCTTCCTCTGGCTGGACCGCTACGAACCGGAGCCGCTGAAGTACCTGGTCTTCTGCTTCGCCTGGGGCGCGTTCGTCTCCACCGCCGCCTCGCTGACCGTCAACGAGTTCTGGGCCGGGCGCTTCGAGGCGTGGGGGCTGCCGACCGCGCTGACGGCGGTGCTGGTCGCGCCGTTCATCGAGGAGCTGACCAAGGCGCTCGGGCCGATCCTGTTGCTGATCTTCCGCCGCCGGGAGATCTCCGGCATCACCGACGCCCTGGTCTACTGCGGGCTCTCCGCGATCGGGTTCGCCATGGTGGAGAACATCCTCTACCTGGGCGGCTACGGCTACGCCACCGGCGTGGAGCGGTACGGCCCCGCGACCGGCGCGCAGCAGGTCATCGCCGTCTTCATCGTCCGGATCCTGCTCTTCGGCTTCGCCCACCCGCTCTTCACCTCGATGACCGGGGTGGGGCTGGGGATCGCCGCGCGCGCCGCCGACCGGTGGGTCCGGGTGCTCGCCCCGATCGCCGGCCTGCTGCTGGCGATGATGCTGCACGGCCTCTGGAACCTGCTGCCGACGCTCACCCAGGCCACCGGCCAGATGCTGATCATGCTGTACGGCTTCATCGGCGTGATGGTGCCGGTCTTCTTCGGCATGGTCGGGCTCGCCGTGTGGCTGCGCGCCTGGGAGGGGCGGCTCACCGAGCGGACCCTGCCGGACTACGTCCGAGCGGGCTGGCTCACCCCGCCCGAGGTGGCGGCGCTGAGCAGCCTGGGGCGCCGGCACGCGGCGCGGGCGTGGGCCAAGCGGGTGGCCGGCGACGCGGGACTGAAGGCGATGCGCGGCTACCAGTTCGCCGCGACCCGGCTGGCGCTGCTGCGCGACGGCGCCCTGCGCGGCCTGGACCGGCGGCCGGCGGACCGCGAGCGGACCGCGCGGGAGGAACGCGAGCTGCTGGAGTCGATCGGCGCGTACCGGGCGTTCTTCGTCGGCAGGGACCCGCAGGCGCCGGCGGGGATCTGGGACGGGAGCCGCTACCACCTGCGCTTCCCGGACGGCTCGCAGCGCGTCGTCGAGGCACCGGACGAGCCCGTGGTGCCGATCCCGGTGATCCTCGCCCCGCCGCCGCCCCCGGCCTACCCGGCCGGTCACGGCGCACCGGGCTGGTACGGCGGCCCGCCGCCGCCGGCAGCCTGGCCGCCCGGCCGTCCCTGACCTACGCGTCACGCGGTCGGCCTCGACGCGGGCGTCGGGCCGGCCCCGGCCCGACCCGACCGGAGCCGCTCCTCGGTCAGGGACGGCCCCGGGTCGTCAGGTCATCAGGCTGGTGAGGAAGTCACCGAGGCCCTGCGCCATCGCCATCAGGCCCGCCCCGATCGCCTTGAACATCTCCGCCGCGCCCTCCGGCCGGAAGGCCATGAAGTAGATCAGGAACGCGACGCTCCCCCAGATCAAGAGCTTCTTCACGAATACCGGCATCGTCCCTCCCCAGGCCGGTGGTGCGGCTGGCTTCCCGGCCGGGGGCGAGGCAAACGACGCCGACGCCCCGATCCGGGGCGGGCGGGGGCGCGATCAGAGGTAGAGGCCGGTGGAGTCGTTCTCGATCCGCTCGGCGGCCACGGCGTGCACGTCGCGCTCGCGCAGCAGCACGTACCCGCGGCCGTGCAGCTCGACCTCGGAGCGGTCGTCGGGGTCGAAGAGGACCCGGTCGCCGGAGACGATCGCGCGCACGTTCGGCCCCACGCCCACGGCGGTGGCCCAGGCGAGGCGCTTGCCCACGGCGGCGGTCGCCGGGATCACGATTCCGGCGGTCGAGCGTCGCTCACCCTCGCTCCCCTCCATCCGCACCAGCACGCGGTCGTGCAGCAGGCGGATCGGCAGCCCGGAGTCGAGATTCTGGTCGGCGGTCACGCCGGAAACGCTACCGTGTCCCGGTCGGCCGGTCGTGGGCGGTTACGCACCGGGGGGCTGGGGCATTGTGTGGCAGACCTGCCCTACGGTGGCGTCGTCGGACGTATCCTGTCCGCCCACCGGCGTGGGCCGGGCCGGTTCTCTTGCCAGGAGGTGCGCTTGAGCCGCTTCGAGCGGATACGCGGACGGCTCCGTCACGCGTACGAGTCGGGCCGGGAGTCCGCGCGGGCACGCCGTACGGAGCCGGCCGACGTTCCCGAACCGGCCGGCGTGGCCTCGCCGACGTCCCCCGGGCCGGCGGCGGGGCCCTCCGCGACCGTGCTCGGCGCGGCGTCGCCCGGCGCCACGCACACCTCCACCTCCAGCCGGGACGACGCGGACGTGCCGCACGCGCTGCGGATCGCCGCGGCCTGGTCCTGGCGGCTCATCGTGGTCGGCGTCGTGGCCTGGGCCCTGCTGAAGATCGTCGGCACCATCCGGATCGTGGTCATCCCGCTGGCGATCGCGCTGCTCCTCTCGGCGCTGCTCGCGCCGGCGGTCGGCTGGCTGCTGCGGGCCCGCCTGCCCCGGTCGCTGGCGACGGCGGTCGTGCTGGTCGGCGGCCTGGCCGGGGTGATCGGCACGCTGACGCTGGTGGTGAACGAGTTCATCCAGGGCGTGCCGGAGCTGAGCAAGAAGTCCTCCGAGGGCGTCCGGCAGATCCAGGACTGGCTCAAGACCGGCCCGCTGCACCTCTCGGACGGCCAACTCGACAACTACATCGAGGAGGGCCAGGACTGGATCAACAACAACACCGAGAGGTTTACCAGCGGTGCCCTCTCCACGGCCGCCACGCTGGCCGAGGTGTTGACCGGCACGCTGCTGGTGCTCTTCGCGACCTTCTTCTTCCTGCGTGACGGCACCAGGATCTGGCGCTTCGTGGTCCGCCTGCTCCCGGTGGCCGCCCGCTGGAAGGTCGACGACGCCGGGCGGGCGTCCTGGGCGACCCTGGTGGCCTACGTCCGGGCGACCGTGCTGGTCGCCTTCATCGACGCGGTCGGCATCGGCGTCTTCCTGGTCATCTTCGACATCCCGTTCGCTTTCCCGCTCGCCGCGCTGGTCTTCCTGGGCGCGTTCATCCCGATCGTCGGTGCGACGCTCTCGGGCGTCGTCGCGGTCCTGGTCGCGCTGGTCGACAGCGGCCCGGTGACCGCGCTGATCATCCTCGGCGCGGTGATCGGGGTGCAGCAGGTGGAGGGGCACCTCCTCCAGCCGCTGATCATGGGCCGGGCGGTGGCCATCCACCCGCTCGCGGTGATCATCGGGATCGCGGCCGGCGTGGTCCTCGCCGGGATCACCGGCGCGCTGGTCTCGGTGCCGCTGATCGCCGTGCTCAACACGGCCGTCCGCCGGCTCGCCGCCCGAACCGTGCCGGACACCCCGCCCGACGCCGTCGTCGTGGCCTCCCAGGCCCCCTGACCGCACCCGTCCGCACCCACGCGTCCCGCACCGGGCCGCGCGTGACCCTCCCGGAACCGGGGGCCCGCCGAGGGCGAGGCCCCCGGTTCCGCGCGTGCGGGACGCGGTCGCGGAGAGCTCAGGCCCCGGCGAGGCGTTCGAGGGCACCCCGGGCGACCTCCGGCCGGGTGGTGTACCAGAACGGCGGCAGGGAGCGACGCAGGAACGGCCCGTAGCCCCGGGCGGACTCCAGCCGCGAGTCGAGCACCGCCACCACGCCCCTGTCGCCGGTCGAGCGGATCAGCCGGCCCACGCCCTGGGCCAGCCGGACCGCCGCGATCGGCACGCTGACCGCGGCGAAGCCCGACCCGCCGCCCGCGTCCACCGCCGCCGCCCGGGCCGCCGCCAGCGGCTCGTCGGGCCGGGGGAACGGCAGCCGGTCGATGACCACCAGCTGGCAGGCGTCGCCCGGCACGTCGACGCCCTGCCAGAGCGACATCACCCCGAACAGGCAACTGGACTTCTCCTCCCGGAACCGGCGGACCAGCAGCGGCAGCGCCTCCTCGCCCTGGAGCAGCACGGGCAGGTCGGTGCGCGCGCGCAGCAGCTCCGCCGCCTGCTGCGCGGCCCGTCGGGAGGAGAAGAGGCCGAGCGTACGCCCGCCGAGCGCGGTGACCAGCGTGATCAGCTCCTCGCCGGCCGCGTCGGGGAGCCCGGAGACGCTGGGGCGGGGCAGGTGCGCGGCGACGTACAGGATGCCCTGGCGCGCGTAGTCGAACGGCGAGCCGACGTCGAGGGAGCGCCAGCCGGGCCCGGACGTGGCCGGACCCCCCGCCGTGCCGTCCCCTCCGGCCGGGCCGACGCCCTGCGGGTGCCCACGCCCGGCCGACCCGCCCTCGCCCCGCCCGCCGGAACGCCCCGACGCGGTCCGGGCCGCCAGCGCGGCGGCGGCCGGTGACGGCGGGTCGGCCTCGGGCGCCTCCAGCCCGAGCGCCCGGGCCACCGTGTCGAACCGGCCGCCCAACGTCAGGGTCGCCGAGGTGGCGACGACGGTGCGCTCGTCGTACAGGTGGGTGGCGAGGGTGCCGGCCACGGAGAGCGGCGCGACCACCAGCGCCCGGCGGCCGGTGTTGTCGTTCTTCTCCACCCAGGCCACGTCGTGGTCGGCCTCGTCGAGCAGCCGCTGCGCGGTGCTGGAGAGCTCGTCGAGCACCGCCTTGGCCTGCTGCTTGCGTACCGGGTCGGGGTCGTCGGACTTGACGTCGCCGATCGCGTCGAGCGCGGCCCGGGTGGCCGCGTCGAGCAGGGTGCACGCCTGGCGCAGCGCGGACGGCAGCCCGGAGGTGATCCGCCCGGCCGGCGCCTCGGCCAACCCGACCGCGAGGGCGTCGCCCGCCGCGGCGAGCGAGTCGGCGGTCTCCGGCCGCAGCAGCGGACGGGCCCGCTTCGCGGCGCGGTCGATCAGCTCGGGCACCAGCTCGGCCTGGGCCGCCGAGGAGACCCGGTCGGCCAGCTCGTGCGCCTCGTCGACGATGAGCAGCTTGTGCGGCGGCACGATGTGCCGGCCGGCGAGCATGTCCACCGCGAGCAGGCTGTGGTTGGTGACCACGATGTCGGCCTCCCGGGCGCGCGCCCGGGAGGCCTCGGCGAAGCACTCCGCGCCGAACGGGCAGCGGGTCGCCCCGACGCACTCCCGGGCCGGCATGGAGACCAGCCGCCAGGCCTGGTCGTCGACGCCCGGATCCAGCTCGTCGCGGTCGCCGGTGTCGGTCTTCTCCGCCCAGTCGCGCAGCCGCTGGACCTGCTTGCCGAGCCGACCCGCCTCGCCCAGCCACCGCGTCGCGCCGCCGGGACGCGCCGCCGGGGCGTCGAAGAGGGTGTCCTCCGGTTCGTCCTCGGTGGAGTTGTCCAGCCGGGCCAGGCAGAGGTAGTGGTGCCGCCCCTTCAGCACCGCGAAGGTCGGCCGGCGCCCGAGAACGGGCTCCACGGCGTCGGCGAGCCGGGGCAGGTCGTGGTCGACCAGTTGGGACTGCAACGCCAGGGTGGCCGTGGAGACCACCACCGGGCCGTCGACGGTCAGCGCGGGCGTCAGGTAGGCCAACGACTTGCCGGTGCCGGTGCCGGCCTGCACGAGCAGGTGCTCGCGGTCCCGCACGCACTCCTCGATGGCCGTCGCCATCTGCTGCTGCCCGGGGCGGGCCGCCCCGCCCGGCACCGCGCCGACCGCGGCGGCGAGCAGCTCGGCCCCGCTCGGCCGGGAGCCCCGCCGCCGGCCTCCGGCGCGGGGAGAGGGGGCGGCGGAGCCGGTGGCGAGGCGCGGAGTCACCGTGCGACGGTACCCGTCGGCCCCGACAGCGGTCGCGCGGATCCGGGCGTGGCGTCGTCACGGTACGGCATCCCCGCGACCGCGCGCGGTTACTTCCGTACGGCGGCCGGTGGGCGGTATCGGTTAGGGTGCGACTCATGCCGAGCGACGTGGTCCGCGTGATCTACCGCAAGTACGACGGCAGCGCCCACCGTGACTACCCGGCCCGGCGCCTCGCCGAGGACGACCTCGGCGTCTGGCTCGGCGTGACCGAGGGGACGAAGTCCGTCTACCACGGACGGCCGTCGGTAGAGCAGATCCCGTTCGTCCTGTTGGTGCCGCACCAGGCCTGGTGGACCGGCATGTTCAACCCGCCGCCGCGGACCAGCGAGGTCTACTGCGACATCGCCAGCCCCGCCCGGTGGGAGGGCGAGGACACCGTCCACCTCGTCGACCTCGACCTGGACGTGGTGCGCCGCCGGGCGACCGGCGCGGTGGAACTGCGCGACGAGGACGAGTTCGCCGAGCACCGGGTCCGCTACGGCTACCCCGACGACGTGGTGGCGCAGGCCGAGGCGGCGGCCCGGTGGCTCCTCGGCGCGCTGGGCGACGGCACCGAGCCGTTCGCCACGTCGTACCGGAAGTGGCTGGCCCTGGTCGTCTGACCCGGCGGGCGTCACCAGCGCGGCGGCCAGACGTCCTCGGCCGTCAGCGCCGGCAGGTCGCCCAGCTTCTCCGGGTTGAGCTGGTGGAAGACCCCGGTCACCCGCCCGTCGTCCACGGCGAGCGCGGCCACGACCCGCAGCGGCCGGCCGTCGGCGTGCGCCGTCTCCAGTTGCAGGCCGAGCACGCCGTCGACGAGCACCGGGCGGGCGCGCAGCGTGCCGCCGTAGCGGCCGGCCGGGCCGAACAGGCCCAGCAGGAAGCGGGCCACCGGATTGGCCCCGGTCACCGGACGCCGGGCCGCCGGGAAGTGGCCGCCGCTGTCGCCGACGAGGACCACGTCGGGAGCGAGCACCCGTACCAGGGCGTCCAGCTCGCCCGACTCGACGGCGGCCACGAACGCGGCGAGCACCCGGCGCTGCTCGTCCGGGTCGGCGGTGTGCCGGGGCGCCTCGGGCGCGTGCACCGCACGGCGGGCCCGGGAGGCGAGCTGGCGGGCGGCCACGTCGGTGGTGCCGAGCACCTCGGCGATCCGGGAGAACGGCACGGCGAAGACGTCGTGCAGCACGAATGCGACCCGCTGCTCCGGTGCGAGGCGCTCCAGCACCACCATCAGCGCCGTGCCGACCTGGTCGGTGCGGACCGCCCGCTCGGCGGGGTCGGGCGCGAAGCCGTCGCTGCGGGGGCCCTGGTCGAGCGGGGTGACCACGGGTTCCGGCAGCCACTGGCCGGGGTACGCCTCCCGCCGCACCCGGGCCGAGCGGAGCACGTCCAGGCAGATCCGGGCGCAGGTGGTGGTGAGCCAGGCGCCGAGGTGCCGGATCTCGGCGCGGGCCACCGGGTCGGCGAGCGCTGCCGCGTAGCGCAGCCAGGTCTCCTGTACGGCGTCCTCCGCCTCGCTGCGGCTGCCGAGCATCCGCTGGGCAACCGCCAGCAGCCGCCCGCGCTCGGCCTCGAACTCCGTCGCCATGTCCCGCACCGGCCGCCCCCTCCGCCACTTCCCGGAGCACCATTCTCCCGCCGCCCGCGCCGGCGCCGCCCCCAGGCCCGACGCGGGCGGCCGGGGCGTGCCCGGCGGGCGGACGAGGGCCGGGTGGGTGATGATCCGGAGTATGCGAGCGACTGATGAGCCGGACGTGTCCGCCGCCGCGGAGCGGGCCGACGGTGCGGTGCGGCCGACCGGGGCGATGCGGGAGCTGCTGCGGGTGGCGCCCGGCGCGGCGGTGGACCTGCGGTCCGTCGACCCCCGCTCGACCCCCGGCCTGCCCGGGCCGGAGGTGACCGGCCCGGACCGCAAGGCGTGGGCCCGCGGTCAGGTCGTGCTGCTCGGCGCGGAGCTGGGCCGGCAGCAGGAGATGCTCTTCGCCGACGCGAAGGCCCGGGCGGCGGGGCGGCCCGGCCGCCCGGCCGGCGCGGCTGGGCGGGTCGCCGCCGGTCGCCGGGTGCTGCTGGTGCTCCAGGCGATGGACTGCGGCGGCAAGGACGGCACGGTCAAGCGCGTCGCGGGCGCGATGAACCCGCTCGGCCTGCACGTCCGCTCCTTCGGTCCGCCCACCGCGGAGGAACTGCGGCACGACTTCCTGTGGCGGGTCCGGCGGGCGCTCCCGCCGCCCGGGTACGTCGGCGTCTTCAACCGGTCGCACTACGAGGACGTGCTCGCGGCGCGCGTCGGCGCGCTGGTGCCCGAGCCGGTCTGGCGGGCCCGCTACGACGAGATCAACGCATTCGAACGGGAGCAGGCCGACGCCGGCGTGACACTGGTGAAGGTGATGCTGCACATCTCGTACGCCGAGCAGGGCCGGCGGCTGTTGGAACGGCTCGACGAGCCGCGCAAGCACTGGAAGTACGACCCCTCGGACGTGGACGCCCGCGCCCGCTGGGACGACTACCAGGCCGCGTACGCCGAGGCCCTGAGCCGGTGCGGCACGGAGGCCGCGCCCTGGCACGTGGTGCCGGCGGACCGCAAGTGGTACCGCGACTGGGCCGTCGCGCAGCTGCTGCGGGAGACGTTCGACACCCTCGATCTCGGGTATCCGCCTGCCGGCTTCGACGTCCGGCGCGAACGGGAGCGGCTGCTGGGATCCGAGGGAACGCGACAGATGAACGGCAGGTGAACGACCGGTGAATGCCACCTGGCCAGGGGGAGGCCGCCGATTTCCCGGTTCCGCCGTTTTCTAGCATTCCCAGGCGGGCACCCTCCGGGCGGCCGTCACCCTTCCACCGACACGACGAGGTCCGTGCTGTGAAGTTTTCCTTCCGCCCGAACGAGGGCGCCTTCTACGAGCTCTTCACCAGGGCCGCGCATAACCTGGTGAAGGGCACCGCGCTGCTCAACGAGCTGGCCCTTCCCGGGGTGGAGGTGCAGTCGGTCAGCGAGCGGCTCACCGAGGTGGAGCACGACAGCGACCAGATCACCCACGAGCTCTACAAGAAGATCAACTCCACCTTCATCACGCCGTTCGACCGGGAGGACATCTACCGGCTCGGTTCGCTGCTCGACGACGTGATGGACCACCTCGAGGCGGTCGGCAACCTGCTCTACCTCTACGGCCTGACCAAGCTCCCCTCGCTGCCCCGCGAGATGCACGAGATGGTCAACGTCCTGGACGCGCAGGCGAAGCTGACCGCCGACGCGATGCCGCGCCTGAGGTCGATGAAGGATCTCGAGGACTACTGGATCGAGTGCAACCGACTGGAGAACGACGGTGACCAGGTGTACCGGATGCTCCTGGTCCGCCTCTTCTCCGGCGAGTACGACGCGCTGACGGTGCTGAAGATGAAGGAGGTCGCCGACGAGTTGGAGGCCGCCTGCGACGCCTTCGAGCACGTGGCGAACACCGTCGAGACCATCGCGGTCAAGGAGTCCTGATCCTGTGAGTCCCGAACTCATCGCCGTGCTGGCGGTGATCGCGGTGGCGCTGGTGTTCGACTACACCAACGGCTTCCACGACGCCGCCAACGCGATCGCGACCAGCATCTCCACCCGGGCGCTCACACCCCGGGTGGCCCTGGCCATGGCGGCGGTCGGCAACTTCATCGGCGCGCACTTCGGCGCCGAGGTGGCCAAGACCGTCGGCAGCGGCCTGGTGAAACTGCCCACCGGCACGTCGAGCCTCGGCATCGTCTTCGCCGGCGTCATCGGCGCGATCGTGTGGAACCTGGTCACCTGGTACTTCGGCCTGCCGTCGTCCTCGTCGCACGCGCTGATCGGCGGCCTGGTCGGCTCGACCGTCGCCGCGTCCGGCACGGTGCTCTGGACCGGCATCGGGGAGAGCGTGATCATCCCGATGATCCTCTCGCCCATGGTGGGCTTCCTGCTCGGCTACATCGTCATGATCGCGGTGCAGTGGATCTTCCGGAACGGTCACCCGGGCAAGCTCAACCGGGGCTTCCGCTGGGCGCAGACCGCGTCCGCCGCCGCCATGTCGGTCGGTCACGGCATGCAGGACGCCGCCAAGACCATCGGCATCGTGGTGCTCGCCCTCTACGTCGGCGGCTACCAGGACGACCCCAGTTTCATCCCCGAGTGGGCCTTCTGGACGTCGGCCGCCGTGCTGGCCGCCGGCACGTACGCCGGCGGTTGGCGGATCATCCGGACCCTGGGTCGCAAGATCATCGACCTGCGACCGCCGGAGGGCTTCGCCGCCGAGACCGTGGCCAGCGGCGTGCTCTACTTCAACGCCCTGGTCCTCGGCGCGCCGATCTCGACGACCCACACGATCACCTCCGCGATCATGGGCGTCGGTGCCACCAAGCGGCTCTCCGCCGTCCGGTGGGGCGTGGCCGGCAACATCGTCGGCGCGTGGATCCTCACCTTCCCGGCCGCCGGCTCGATCGGCGCCCTGATGTACTTCCTGGTCCGTCCCCTGTTCAGCTGAGGACGCGGAAAGGGCCCCTCGGCGACGCACGACGCGTCGGCGAGGGGCCCTTCGCCCGTCACCCGTCAGGAGTAGTCGACGCCGATCTGGGCGCGGATGGAGTCGAGCAGCGCCATCACCTCCAGCGTGGCGGCGTGCGGCACCAGGGGGCTCTCCGGCAGGCCCTCGGCGAGGCAGCGCTGGACCTCGGCGGCCTCGTGCTGGTAGCCGCCGCCGACCAGTTCGTCGGTGAACGTCTCGGGCTGGGCGCCGGCCCGGTGCAGGGTCACCGAGCCCGGGCGGAAGAACGGTTCGGGCAGGTCGATCCGCCCGGTGGTGCCGGTGACGGAGGCGACCAGCGGCGACGCCCCGACCATGCCGCAGCTCAGCGTGGCGACCGCGCCCGAGTCGTAGCCGAGGACGATCCCGGTGTTCTCGTCGACCCCCTCCGGGCTCAGCTTCGCCCAGGACCGCACGTGGTCGGGCACGCCGAGCAGCAGGTGGGCCAAACTGACCGGGTAGACGCCGAGGTCGAGCAGGGCGCCGCCGCCGAGCGTACGGGCCCGCATCCGGTGCTCCGGCGGGAACGGCCCGGCCGCCCCGAAGTCGGCCCGGACGCCGGTCACCGTGCCGATCGCGCCGTCCGCGACCAGGGCGCAGATCCGGCGGACGAGCGGGTTCGTCCGCATCCACATGGCCTCCATCAGGAAGACCCCGGCCGCGCGGGCGGTCTCCACCAGTTCGACGCCGGTCGCCAGGTCGAGCGTGAACGGCTTCTCCACCAGCACCGCCCGGCCGGCCGCGAGGCAGGTCATGGCCGCCTCGTGGTGCGCGGCGTGCGGGGTGGCGACGTAGACGACGTCGAGGTCGTCGTCCGCGGCGAGTTCCGCCCAGGAGGCGTACGCCCGCGGCACGCCGTGCCGGGCCGCGAACCGCTGTGCGCTCTCGGCGGTACGTGAGCCGACCGCCGCCAGTTCGGCGCCCGGCACCAGCCGGAGGTCCTCGGCGAAGCGGGCGGCGATGTGGCCGGTGGCCAGGATGCCCCAACGAGTCATGGCGGCCACGCTAGCGAAGATCAGCGGGCGGCGGCGCGGGAGACCCAACCGTCGGGAACTAGGCTCGGCGCATGACGATCGACGCCGACGGCTTCCCCGCACCCCCGGCGCTCGTGGAGCACGCCCGCCGCTTCCGCGCCGAGGGCGGCACCCCGGCGGCGCCCCGGGTCGCGGCGACCGTCCTGCTGCTCCGCCCCGCCGGCGACGACTTCGAGGTGTACCTGATCCGGCGGGTCGCCGCGATGGCCTTCGGCGGGATGTACGCATTCCCCGGCGGCGGCGTCGACCCGTCGGATTCGCAGGCGCACCTGGACTGGGCCGGCCCGACCCCGGCCGGCTGGGGCGAGCGCCTGGGCCTGACCCCGCGGGCCGCCCAGGCGGTCGTCTGCGCCGCGGCCCGCGAGGTCTTCGAGGAGGCCGGGGTCCTGCTCGCCGGCCCCGACGCGCGGACCGTGGTGGGCGACGTCAGCGGCGACGACTGGGAGGCCGACCGGGCGGCGCTGGAGCAGCGCCGGGGCGGCTTCGCCGACCTGCTCGCCCGGCGCGGGCTCACCCTCCGGTCGGACCTGCTGCTGCCGTGGAGCCGGTGGATCACGCCGGAGTTCGAGCCGCGCCGCTTCGACACGTACTTCTTCGTGGCCCTGCTGCCGCAGGGGCAGCGGACCCGGGACGTCTCCGGCGAGGCCGACCACACGCTCTGGGCCCGCCCGGCGGACGCCCTGGCCCGGGCGGAGGCGGGCGAGCTGACCATGCTGCCGCCGACGCTGGTGAACCTGGCCCAGGTGGCGGCCGGCGGCGACCTGGCCGGCGTCGCCCGGGCGGCGGCGAACCGGGACGCGGCCACCCCGGTCACCCCCCGCCTCGACGTGCCCGAGACCGGCGAGCCCCGGTTCGTGCTGGGCTGACCGCGGTCGCTTCGGGGCGCGCGGGTCGGCGAGGCTAGGCCACGAAGATGCAGAACGGGTGACCGGACCGGTCGGCGAACACGTACAACGGCTCGTCGGGGTCGTCGGTCCGGTCGAGCAGGAGTTCCGCGCCCAGGGCCTCCGCCCGCTCACGCTGCCGCTCCAGCTCGGACGCGTTCGGAACCGTGAAGTCGAGGTGCAACTGCATCGGCACGTCGTGCCGGGGCCAGGTGGTCCGGGGCAGGCGATCGACGAGCTGGAAGGCGAGCTGGGCGGCCCCGTCGGAGTCTCTGAGCACGAGCCAGTCCGGGTCGTCGGCCGTCCCGTCCGTCGGTGGTTCGTCACCGGGTCGGTACCGCAGCCCGAGCAACTGCCGGTAGAACTCGGCAAGCTCACGGGGGTTCGTGCTGTCGAGCACGGTGTGCAGCAACCGGGGATATTCAGGCATGCCCGTCCTCCGCGTCGATCGTGGGCGTTTCCCGACCCTAGAGCAGATCCCGGGGCGCTGCCGGGTTCGCCGAGCGTGGGCAGGAGGAAGGGAAGGCCCCTTCCCCGCAGGGGAAGCGAGAGAAGGGGCCACCGCCTCGCAGCTCAGCCGAAGCGGCCGGTGATGTAGTCCTCGGTCTTCTTCACGCCGGGGTTGCTGAAGATCTTCTGCGTGTTGTCGTACTCGATGAGCCGGCCCGGGTCGCCGGTCTTCTCGATGGAGAAGAAGGCGGTGCGGTCCGAGACGCGGGCGGCCTGCTGCATGTTGTGCGTGACGATGATGATGGTGAACTTGTCCTTGAGCTGGAACATCAGGTCCTCGATGGCCAGCGTGGAGATGGGGTCGAGCGCCGAGCAGGGCTCGTCCATCAGCACCACCTGCGGCTCCACCGCGATCGTCCGGGCGATGCAGAGCCGCTGCTGCTGACCGCCGGAGAGGCCGGCGCCGGGCTTGCCGAGCCGGTCCTTCACCTCGTCCCAGAGGTTGGCCGAGCGGAGCGCCTTCTCGGCCGCCTCGTCCAGGATCGACTTGCGGCGGACCCCGTTGAGCCGCAGCCCGGCCACCACGTTCTCCAAGATGCTCATGGTGGGGAACGGGTTCGGCCGCTGGAAGACCATGCCGATCATGCGCCGGACGGCGGTGACGTCCACGTCCCGGTCGTAGATGTCCTGGTCGTCGATGGTGAGGCTGCCCTCGACCCGGGCGCCGGGGAGCACCTCGTGCATCCGGTTGATCGACCGCAGAAAGGTGGACTTGCCGCAGCCGGACGGGCCGATCAGGGCGGTCACCGTCTTCGGCTCGACCGTCAGGTTGATGTTCTCGATCGCCTTGAAGGCGCCGTAGTAGGCGGTGACGTTCGAGGCTTCGATGCGCTTGGCCATGGTGGTGGTACCTCCGGGGTTCATCGGCCGAGCCGGTTGCGACGGGCCAGCAGCTTCGCCGCGACGGTCAGGATCAGCACGAGGGCGACCAGGGTGAGCGCCGCGGTCCACGCCCGCGCCGGCGCGTACCGGGACGCGTCGCCGGCCTGCTGGTAGACGTAGAGGGCCAGCGACGACTGGTTGTTCTCGAACGGGTTGAAGTTGATCGCCGCGCCGCCGCCGGCGACGAGGAGCACCGGGGCGGTCTCGCCGGCCGCGCGGGCGATGGCGAGCATGACCCCGGTGACGATGCCCGGCAGGGCGGTCGGCAGCACGACCCGCAGGATGGTCTTCCACTTCGGCACGCCGAGGGCGTACGCCCCCTCGCGCAGCGGCGCCGGGACGAGACGCAGCATCTCCTCGGTGGAGCGGACCACGGTGGGCAGCATCAGCACGCTCAGCGCGAGCGCGGCGGCGAAGCCGGAGAAGCTGGGCCGCCCGTCGTTGAACCAGGGCGAGACGATCAGCACCCAGAACGCCAGCACGAAGAGGCCGGCGACGATCGACGGGATGCCCGTCATCACGTCCACGAAGAACCGGATCGTGAAGGCGAACCGGCCCCGGCCGTACTCGACGATGTAGATCGCGCAGAGGATGCCGAGCGGGACGGTGATCAGGGCGGCGATGCCGACCTGCTGGAGCGTGCCGACGATGGCGTGGTACGCGCCGCCGTTCGGGTCCCGCGCGCCGATGTTGTTCATCGAGGTGAGGAAGAAGTCGGCGTCCAGCCGCTCGGCACCCTTGCTGAACAGCGTCCAGACCACCGAGGCCAGCGGCAGGACGGCCAGTACGAACGCGGAGTGGATCAGCGCGCTCCAGGTGCGGTTGCGGGCCGACCGCCGCCCCTCGACCCGGTTCGCGACGGCGAAGAGCCCGGCCAGGTAGAGCAGCGCGCCGAGGACCACGACCAGCACCGGGCCGCCGGTGCCGGTGCCGTACACGAACGCGGCGGCGACCAGCAGGGCGGCTACCGCGATGGCCGGCGCGGCGTACCTCGGCAGCCGCCGGGCCTTGAGGGTGGGCGGCTGCGCCGGTGGGCGGGTGCGGTGCGAGGTGACGGTGGTGGTCATGCGGCCGACTCCGTGAACTCCCGGCGGCGGTGGATGATCGCCCGCGCCGTGATGTTGACGATCAGCGTGATGGCGAAGAGCACCAGGCCCGAGGCGATCAGCGCGCCCCGACCCGTGTCGTTCGCCTCGCCGAACGTGTTGGCGATGTTGGCGGCGATGGTGTTGCCGCCGCTCTCGATGAGGTTGAACGAGATGTTGAAGGTGATGCCGAGGGTCATCGCCAGGGCGATGGTCTCGCCGAGCGCCCGGCCCAGGCCGAGCATCACCGCGGCGACGATGCCGGGGCGGCCGTACGGCAGCACCGCGGTGCGGATCATCTCCCAGCGGGTGGCGCCAAGGGCGAGCGCCGCCTCCTCGTTGGCGGTCGGGGTCTGCGTGAACACCTCGCGGGAGAGCGAGGTGATGATCGGCAGCACCATGATCGCCAGGACCAGCGCGCCCAGCATGATCGACTTCCCGAACGGGCCGTCGCCCCCGAAGATCGGGATCCAGCCGAAGTACGTGTTCAGCCAGGCGGAGAAGTCCCGCACGGGGTTGATGAAGACGTCGCGGCCCCAGAGCCCGAAGACCACGCTCGGCACCGCGGCCAGCAGGTCGATCAGGAAGCCCAGCGTGGTGCCGAGCCGGCGCGGCGCGTAGTGGGACAGGTAGAGCGCGATGCCCAGCGCCACCGGCACCGCGATCAGCAGGGCCAGCGCGGAACTGAGCACGGTGCCGAAGGCGAGTGCGCCGATGCCGAACTTCGGTGCCGCGTCGTTCGGGAACCAGCCCTCGAAGGTCCAGAAGCTCTCGGTGTTGGCCCGCAGCGCCGGCACCGCCTTGGCGACCAGGAAGACCGCGATCGCGGCGATGATGACCAGGACGGCGGTGCCGGCGGCCAGGGTCAGACCGCGGAAGGCCCGTTCGGCGCCGAACGCGCGGGCCCGGGGCAGCGCGCCGCCGCCGCCCAGCCCGGCTCCGCCCGGGGTACGGGTGCTGACTGGTGCCTCGGCCACACGCGCCGAGGCACCGGCGGGCCGGTCGTGACCTTCGGTCACGCTGGTCCCGCCGGTGCCGGCGTGGGCCGAGCGGTGAGGGGTTTCACCCATCTGCTCGCTCGCTTCGAGTTGAGGTGGTGGTGACGGTGTCGGTGCGGACGGCTCAGGCGAGGTTCTTGACCGCGGCCTCGACCTTGGCGCGGACCGTCTCGGGCAGCGGGGCGTAGCCCAGCTCGGTCAGGTCGGCCTGGCCCGCGGTGCTCGCGGCGTGGCCGAGGAAGCCCTTGACCAGCGGCAGCTTGTCGGCGGCGAGGCCCTTGGAGCAGACGATCTCGTAGGTCACCAGGACGATCGGGTAGGCCCCGGCCTCCTTGGTGTTGTAGTCGATCTTCATCTTCAGGTCGTCGCCCTTGCCGACCACCTCGGCGCCGGCGATGGTCTTGCCGGCGGATTCGGCGGTCAGCTCGGCGAACTCGCCCGCGCCGTTGCCGACCTTGGCGGTCTTCAGGCCGCCGTTCTCGGCGTACGACCACTCGACGTAGCCGATGGTGCCGTCCTGACCCTTGATCGCGCTGGCCACGCCGTCGGACTTCGACGCGCCGGTGCCGCCCGGGGCCTTCCACTCCTTGGCCTTGCCGAAGGTCCAGTCGGACGCGGCGGTCTTGGTCAGGAAGTCGGTGAAGTTGTCGGTGGTGCCCGAGGAGTCCGAGCGGTGTACCGCGTTGATGGCGGTCGACGGCAGCTTGGCGTCCGGGTTGTCGGCCTTGATCGCCGGGTCGTCCCACTTGGTCACCTTGCCGGCGAAGATCTTCGCCAGGGTGGCCGGCTTGAGCTGGAGGTTGTCCACGCCGCTGACGTTGTACGCGATGGCGACCGGGCCGATCACCATCGGCAGGTTGACCGCGGCGCCGCCCACGCACTTGGCGTCGGCCTGCGGCTGCTCCTCCTCCTTGAGGGCGGAGTCCGAGCCGGCGAAGTCGGCCGTGCCGGCGATGAAGGCCTGGATGCCGGCGCCCGAGCCGGACGACTCATAGTTGATCTTAGCTCCGGAGCACTTCTGCTGGTACGCCTTGATCCACTCGTCCATGGCGTTCTTCTGCGCCGACGAACCCTGGGCGTTCAGCGTGCCGGTGGCGCAGTCGGCGGCGGCCGACCCGGAGGTGGCGGCGCTGCTCGCGGGCTCGTTGTTGTCCGAGCCGCATGCACTGAGAGCGAGCGTCGCGGTAAGAGCGAGGCAGGCGAGAGTGCCGTGCCGCTGGAGCTTCACCTGAGGGGTTTCCCTTCACGTCTGACTTCGCACCCGGATTGGGGCCCGGGGTGCCGGCGCTGACCGGCTGACCCAAAAGCTAGGAGGGCCAGGTAGCCGGTTCGCCGGTCGCGAGTGAACGGAGGGTGAACAGGTGCGGCAGCACAGGTGGCCGCTCGCTGAGGGTGAGTTGTCCGTTAAGTGAACGGGGGTGCGCCTGTCGGAAGTATGCCGATTTTCTGGCACACTGCTCGTCCCCGTGGAAGCCGACGCCGTGCCCGTGCCCGCCGGACGTCCCCGACGGCGGCGCGACACGGCCCCGGCCGCGCGGCGCTGCCGCGGCCGGGGCCGTGGGGGTGGTCAGGTCGACTGGTAGTTGACGTGCGCCGACCAGCGGGCGAAGCCGAGTCGTTCGTAGAGCGCCACGGCGGAGGTGTTGGACTCGTCGACGTAGAGCATGACCCGGTCCAGGCCCCTCCGGTCCCGCAGGTACGCCAGGCCGGCCGCGGTCAGCGCCCGACCGAGGCCGCCGCGGTGCGCCGACGGGTCCACCCCGAGGACGTAGACCTCGCCGATCCGGGCCGATCCGGGTCGCTCGTGGACCTTCGTCCAGTGGTAGCCGAGCAGCCGGCCGGTGGAGCCGTCGACGGCGAGCAGGAAGCCCTCCGCGTCGAACCACGGCTCGTCGAGGCGTACCCGCAGGTCGGCGGCCGACCAGCGACCCTGCTCGGGGTGCTCGGCGAAGGCCCGCGCGTTGAGCGCCAGCCACTCCTCGTCGTCGGTGCCCGGCCGGTACGCCCGCAGCGTCACGCCGTCGGGCAGGACGGGGTCGGGGACGGGGGCGGTCAGTGGCCGGCGCAGCTGCCAGAGCACCCGGGCCCGGTGCAGGCCCAGGTCGACGGCGAGCGCGGCGGCGCTGGGGTGGTCACCGTGGGCCCAGGCCCGCAGCGGGCCGTCGGCGGCGGCCAGGACGGCCCGGGCCAGCTCCCGGCCCGTCCCGCGCCGCCGGTACGCCGGGTGCACCACCAGTTCCACGCCGATCCCGGCGGTCTTGTCGGTGGTGTCCAGGTGCGCGTACCCGACGAGCGTGCCGTCGTCCGCCCGGGCGGTCAGGTGCACGGCCGGCGCGTCGGGGTCGCGGAGCCGGAGCAGGACGTGCTCGTCGAACGGGTCCGCCCCGTCCGCGTCGCCGGCGGCTCGGGCGAGGGCGGTCACGTCGGCGACCTCGGTGGCGCTGAGGCGGTCGGCCCGGGTCACCCGGCCGTCGCTCGGTTCGGGGTTCCTCATCCGGTCACCGTAGTCGGACGGCAGGGCGCGCCACCGCCCTCGGCCGGTTTTCCGGCGGCGCGGCCGCCGCCGCTCACGTCCGGCCGTCGGGCAGCGCCTCCACCTCGAACCGGCCGGCCAGGTCGGGCAGGATGCGGTGCAGCGCGTCCACCGTGCCCTGCCGGTCACCACCCGCGTCGTGCAGCAGCACGACCGAGCCGGGGACGACGGCCGCGACCACCATGGCGGCGATCCGGTCCGCGCCGGGCGCCTGCCAGTCCGACGGGTCCACGGTCCAGTGCAGCGGGGTCAGGCCGAGTTCCTGGGCCACCGTCACCACCTGCACCGTCCAGGCGCCGCCGGGTTGCCGGTAGTACGCGATCGGCGCGTCGGGGACCGCCGCCCGGATGGCGGCGCTGGTGCGCAGCAGGTCCGCCCGGATGGCGGCGGGCGACCGCCGGCCGAGGGTGACGTCGTGGTTCCAGCTGTGGTTGCAGAGGGTGTGCCCGTCGGCGGCGATCGCCCGGACCAGGTCGGGGTGGCGCTGCGCGTTCTCGCCGACCACGCAGAAGGTGGCCCGCACCTGGTGCTCCCGCAGCAGGGCGAGCACCTGCGGGGTGTAGTTCGGGTCCGGCCCGTCGTCGAAGGTCAGGGCGACCAGGGAGGTGCCGCTGGTGGTCTGCGTCCCGAACGGCCCGTCGTGCGGGCCCGGCTCCCGCGTGTCGTCCGGGTGGGCGCCGCCGTCCTGCCCGGTCTCCACCGGGCCGGTGCTCCGGTCGTCGCCGGCCGGCGTGTGCGGGGGCGGGTCCTCCGCCGGCGGCTGGTCGGCGTAGTGCGGCCCGGTGCCGCCGGTGGTCAGGGTGGAGTGGGCGGGCGGCGGGTCCGGGACCACGCTGCGTCCCAGGGCGTACGCGGAGCCGAGCAGCACGACGACCACCAGTGCGACGAGGCCGACGGCGCGCGCCGCCGGGGCGTGCCGCATCAGCGGTCCCGTCCGTGCGGAACCGCCGCCCCCGTGGTCGATGCGCACACCGCCGCCCCCTCTCGTTCGGAAACCCGGCAGTCAGAATAGGACCGGCAAGCTTCGCAAAAAGGGCATATGCGGAATACTGCTCGAATGGGGCAGGTGGGTCAGACGGGCAGGGGAGCGTGCTCGCTCTCGGGCAGCGACCGGGCGGGCGGTACGACGAACTTGTAGCCCACCTGCCGCACCGTGCCGATCATCGACTCGTACTCGGAGCCGAGCTTGGCGCGCAGCCGCCGCACGTGCACGTCCACGGTGCGGGTGCCGCCGAAGTAGTCGTAGCCCCAGACCTCGCGCAGGAGCTGGTCCCGGGTGAACACCCGCCCCGGGTGCTGGGCCAGGAACTTCAGCAGCTCGAACTCCTTGTAGGTCAGGTCGAGCGGCCGGCCCTTGAGCTTCGCGGCGTAGGTGTCCGGGTCGATCGTCAGCTCCCCGGCGCGGATCGAGCCGCCGGCCCCGGCGGTGGTGTTGCTCAGCCGGCCGACCGCGAGCCGCAGCCGGGCCTCCACCTCCGCCGGGCCGGCGCCGGCGAGGATGACGTCGTCGACGCCCCAGTCCGCGTTGAGCGCGATCAGGCCCGCCTCGGTGACCACCGCCAGCAGCGGCACCCCGAGCCCGGTGGCGTGCAGCATCCGGCAGGTGGCCCGGGCCTCGCTCAGCTCCGAGCGGGCGTCGACCAGCACCGCGTCCGGGCTGGGGCCGGCGACCAGGGTGCGGACGTCGCGGGGCGCGGTGCGGACCGAGTGCGGCAGCAGGTCGAGTGCCGGCAGCACTGCGGATGGTTCGCCTGCGCGCGCGGTCACCAGCAGCAGGATCTCCACGATCACCTCCGTCCCGGCGGCCGTCGGCCGCGCGCGACCAGCGCACTCCACGAGGTGTGGCGCTGATGAACTTGCGTGGGTCCCGGCGTCGCTGACGGGCGGGTAGCGGGCTTGAGCGTAACCGATCGCCCCGGCGGAGCCTTCGCGTCTGTTCCTGTTTGCCCGGCTTGCCCGTGAACGAGCATCAGGTTTTAACGTTGCCGAAACCGTGCCCCCCGCGCCGACCCGCGGGTCTGGCACGATCGGGGCGTGTTTCCCTCCAGCTCGCCCGAGACCGGTCGCGACCCGTGGCCCGACGGGCCCCGCCCGGGGCCCTCCGGCCCCACCCGTGGCCAGCCACCGGCGCCGCGTACCGGGCCGGCCCCAGAAGACGACGGCGAGCGCCGGGAACGCGGCGGACCGCGCCGGGCCCGGCGCGCCGGCGAGCCGGCCCGACGGCCCGACGACGAGCCGGACGACGAGCCGGACGAGGAACCGGTCGAGCCGGTCGAGGTGCGCCGCCAGCTCGCCCTCTCCGTCGCCGGCTTCGCCGTCCTGCTCGGCGTGGGCCTGGTGCTCGGGGCGCAGACCTCCGGCCCGGGGCACCGGCTGCCGTTCGCGTTCGTCGTCTTCGGCGTCCAGCTGCTCTTCGTGCTGGCCTGGACGATGGCCATGCGGCCACCGGCGTTGCTGCTGGTCGCCCTGGTCAGCGTCGCGGCGGCGGTGACGGCCGACGCCGCGGCGGTGCAGACGGACGTGGCCGGCCTCGCGCCGCTGGGCTACGTCGCGGCGGGCGGCTTCGCTCTCGGGGTGCTCGGTCAGCTCGTCCGGCGGGTCGACCGCGTGCGGGTGACCGACTCCCTCGGCACCACCCTGCTGATCGTGGTCGGCGTCGTCGCCTTCGCCACCCTGATCGTGCTCAGCCGCGTCCCGGCCGGCACCCAGGCCATCACGGTCTGCCTCACCGCCAGCGCGGTCGCGCTCACCGTCGCCCGGCTCACCGACGCCGTGGCGCCCTGGCCCCGGCTGGCCCCCCAGGTGCCCCGGGGCGCGGCCGGGGTGGTCGTCGGCGCGATGGCCGGCACGCTGGTCAGCGCGGTCCTCGGCAGCTACCTGGTGACGCCGTTCACCCCGACCCGCGCCGCGATCATCGGGCTCGTCGCGGCGGTCGCCGCCGTGCTGGCCGATCTCGCCGTCGGCTACGCCGAGGCGGGCCGGCTGATGGCGGGCGAGCCGCCGACGATGTGGGTCGCCCGGCACATGCAGGGACCGCTCGGCGGCTTCGCGCTGGCCGCGCCGGCCGCGTACGCCATGTGCAAGCTGGTTCTCTGAGGCGGCGATTGAGGCTTTCCCCGTTCGGGTACCACCCGGTGCGCCGCTCCGCGGCACCCCGGCACAGACGACAGGAGGCGGCGTGGCGCAGGATGACGCGTACGAGGAGCGGCCCCGGCGACGCGGGCGCAAGGTGCTCGTCACCCTCCTCGTCCTGCTGCTGGTGCTGGGCGGTCTGATCGTCGTGGCCGACCGGGTGGCGGTCGGGGTGGCCGAGCGGGCCATCGCCGACCAGGTCCGGCAGGAGATCGCGAAGCAGGGCGCGCAGTCCTCGGAGCCGCAGGTGAAGGTCGGCGGCGTCCCGTTCCTCACCCAGGTGCTCGACGGCCGGTACGAGCGCATCTCCATCGCGCTGCGCGACGTGCAGGGCCCGGTGCAGGGCGACGTGGTCGCGCTGCCGAAGCTCGACGTGGACGCCCGCAACGTACGCGCCTCGCTGGACACCCTCCGTTCCGGCCGGGGAGACGTGGTCGCCGAGACGGTGAACGGGACCGGCACCATCAGCTACGACAGCCTCGCCAAGCTGCTCGACCGGCCGGGGCTGGCCCTCGCCGAGCAGGGCGGCCGGCTGGCCGTCACCGCTCCGGTCGACATCCTCGGCCAGCGGCTGACGGTGACCGGCACCGCCGACATCACGGTCGGCAAGGAGGGCCAGGTCTCGCTGCGCTTCGACGACCTGAACGCCGCCGGCCTGCCGAACCTGCCGCTGGCCCGGATGCTGCTGAACAACTACGCCCGCAGCATCTCCATCGACGTGCCCCTGCCCGAGCTGCCGTTCCAGCTCGCCGTCCGGGAGGTCCGGCCGCTGCCCGAGGGGCTGGCGGTCACGGCGGACGCCAGGAACGTGCCGATCAACTCCGCCGCCGGCTGACCCGACGCCGTCCGGCGGGGGTGCCCGCCCCGGCTCCGGCCCGCCATCGGCCGTCCGTGCCGGCTCCGGCCGTCCGTCAGCCGGCCCGGGCGGGGCGTCGCCGGCACGCCGGCCGTCCCGGAGCGGGCGTCCCGGATGCTGGTCGGCCTCGTGGCCTCCTCGCATATGGCTGGTAGGCTCCCTGCTCATGGGGACGCTCCTCACCAAACGGCGCGCGGTCGACCTGTGTCGCGTGGCCACCTGCCTGTGTCGCCCCGTCATCTGACGGCGGGGCTGACCTCGGCCGCCTAGCGGCCTCGGCACGCAGGAGCCTCTTTTCTCCCGTGCTCTCCCAACGCCCGGCAGCGGCGCCGTCGCACGAACCCGAGATCCGTCCACACCGGTGGATCCCGCGCGTGGTGCGATAGTTACGACTTTCGATATGCCTCGTGCTGGTTCACCATTCATCCTTCACCAGGGAGTGATCTGATGAGTCGCGACACCGCACTCGTCTCGGCCGAGTGGGCCGAGAAGAACCTCGACGCCCCGGGCGTCGTCTTCGTGGAGGTCGACGAGGACACGTCGGCCTACGACACCGGCCACATCGCCGGCGCGATCAAGCTGGACTGGCGGACCGACCTCCAGGACCCGGTGCGCCGGGACTTCGTCAACAAGAGCCAGTTCGAGGCGCTGCTCTCCGAGCGGGGCATCAGCAACGACGACACCGTCGTCCTCTACGGCGGCAACAACAACTGGTTCGCCGCGTACGCGTACTGGTACTTCAAGCTCTACGGCCACGGCGACGTGAAGCTGCTCGACGGCGGCCGCAAGAAGTGGGAGCTGGACGCGCGTCCGCTGGTGCGGGACGCGGTGACCCGGCCCGCGACGCGGTACGTGGCGCAGGAGCCGGACACCTCGATCCGGGCCTTCCGCGACGAGGTCGTGGCCGCCATCGGCACCAAGAACCTGGTCGACGTGCGCAGCCCCGACGAGTTCGCCGGCCGGCTGCTGGCCCCCGCCCACCTGCCGCAGGAGCAGGCGCAGCGGGCCGGGCACATCCCCACCGCGATCAGTGTGCCGTGGTCCAAGGCGGCCAACGAGGACGGCACCTTCAAGTCCGACGACGAGCTGCGCAAGATCTACGCCGACGCCGGGCTGGACGACGGCCGGGAGACCATCGCCTACTGCCGGATCGGGGAGCGCTCCTCGCACACCTGGTTCGTGCTCCAGGAGCTGCTCGGCCACCGCGGCGTGAAGAACTACGACGGATCCTGGACCGAGTACGGCTCGCTGGTCGGCGTGCCGGTCGCGCTCGGCGACGAGCCCGGGGAGGCCTGAGCCATGACCGCACCCACCGCTGCCGGCTGCGCCGCACCCGATCAGGCCGCTCCGCTGCCCGCGAGCCTGGACCTGGAGAAGGAAACCGTGATCACCGGTGTCGTCCGCTCCGACGCGGGCGACGCCGTGCCGGGCGCGTACGTCCGGCTGCTCGACTCGACCGGCGAGTTCACCGCCGAGGTGGTGACCTCCCCGACCGGCCAGTTCCGGTTCTTCGCCGCGCCGGGTGCCTGGACCCTGCGGGCGCTCTCCCGGCACGGCAACGGCGACACCGCCGTGACCGCCGCCCGGGGGGTCAACGAGGTCTCCGTCACGGTCGCCTCCTGACCCACGCTCCGATCGGCCCGTGGCCCGCCCCTCACCCCGAGGAGGCGGGCCACGACCGTCGCGGGGCGCGGATCGCGGCCGTGACACGATGGCCCCGTGAACGGTGTCGTCCAGGCGGGGCAGGCCCCACCACCGACCGGTCCCGACCAGCCGACGTCCGCCCGGCGGTGGCGGCGGTGGCTGCTCGTCGCCACGGTGGCGTGGGGGGTGCTGCTGGCGGGGCTCACCTGGGCCTCGGTGCGCGACGATCCGCCGACGGTGCGTGAGCAGCGCAGCCTCGCCGACGCCGGCCCCGTCGTCGACCGGGCGGTCGGCGAACTGGTCGCGGCGGCCGGTGACACCGCCGTGCTGACCCCGCCGGAACTCGACGAGGGCTGCCGGGTCACCCCGTTCGCCGACGGCGGCGCCCTGTCGCGCGGCGTCGACGTCTTCGTGCCCGCGGGCGGGGAGCGGGAGCTGCTGGAGCAGGTCGCCGAACGGCTGCCGACGGGCTGGCGGGCCGGGGTCCGGGTCACCTCCGACGGCCCCCGGCTGCGCGCGGACGCGGGCGAGTTCGTCACCGTCGCCGGCGGGATCGAGGGCGACGGCCGGGTCCGGTTGACCGCCGACACCGGCTGCCGCCCGATCGGCGCCGGCTACGCCACGCCCGCGGCCGGTGCCGCCGACGCCGAGGCCGACGCCCTCGCCGCGGCGCTGCGCGCCCTCGGCGGCCCGGCCCGGCCGGCTCCCGAACTGGTCGCCGCGCCCTGCCC
>NZ_JBAKHV010000062.1:0-32708 GCF_036906775.1 Micromonospora sp. CPCC 205561
CATGTCGGTACGCATGATTCGTCTGCACCTTCCGATCGGGGGTCCGCGCGCACACCAAGGGGGATCGGGCGCGTCACGGGAGGGAAGTCAGAACGGAACGCTCCGGCGGCGGGGAGCCTGCTCGGGGCGTCCGGGGGATCTCAACGACCCGGACCGGCCATCCATTCCGCCGGCGTCCGGGCCACCGCGGCGCGGGGGAGGCGCCGTCGGTATGCCATGTTCAACGACCCCGACCGGCCCACGATTCCGCGGCCCGGGTGGCCCTGACCACGGGACGGCGCCGGACGAACCGGACATCGTGGCCTGGAACCGGCACTCCGAAACGAACATATGACCCGTAACGCGACAGGCCCCCGCCATCCGCCGGCGGGTGAGCATGGTGCGGCGAGCGCCCTTTAGAGCTGATGTCGTAAACGATTCGCACCGGCTCACGGCGGACGCCCCCGGCTGCTCCAACTGTCCGACCGAGGGCTCGGTCCTGGTGCGGCTTTCGACTGTGGCCCCGCCCCGCTACGGCTTGGGCTCGCCGCGACCTGGGCCCGCCGCGACCTGGGCCCGCCGCGACCTGGGCTCGCCACGACCTGGGCCCGCCACGACCTGGGCCCCGCCAAGGCTTGGGCGCGCTAGGAGCTGGCCACGCGACGCCACGCCACGCCCCGAACCCGACCGACCCGGACGAAACGAGACCCGGCGGGAGGGGCGGGACGGGGATGTGGCATCGCTGAATCGGATACGACATCAGCTCTAAAGGGCGCGAGGAGCAATACCCGCCGCGTCGGGTCCCCGCGTGCTCGCGTGTCTGTCGTACGCCGCCCCGGATGCCTGCGGCGCCCCGATGCCTGCCCCCTGCCCGCCGGCATGCGTGGGCTTGTCGGGCCTTTGTCATGCGGTTGTCAGGCGGACGGGGTGGCGGGGGTGGCCGCCTGGGTCTGGCCGGAGCCGGGCTGGGCGGGCACCGCCGCCCGGGGAGTGGGTGACCCGGCGGGAGCCGGCGGCTCGGCGGGCCAGGGGATCTCCGGCGAAGGGTGGAAGGCGATGCCGGCGGTCGTCCAGCGCGGGCCGTGCCCGGCCAGCCGCTCGCGGAACCCGGCCCAGTCGTGCTTCGCCCGAGGCGACCAGCCCAGTTCGGCGATGGCGGGCAGGCGCGGGAAGAGCATGAACTCGACCTCCGCCAGGGACGTGACCGACTCGGTCCACAGCGGTGCCTCCACCCCGAGCACCGCCTCGGCGGGTACGCCGGCCAGATGGGCGCCCGGGTCCCAGTCGTACGCCCGGCGCACGTCGATCAGGCCGGCCCAGTCGTGCCCGATGGGGGTGTCCGGGGCGTACTTCATGTCGAGGTAGGCGTGGTTGGCGGGGGAGAGGACGAGCCGCGCGCCCCGCCGGACGGCGTCCGCCGTCACCGTGTCCTCGCCATCGGTTCCCCACCACTGGAGCACCCGCCCCCCGGCGTGCCCGGCGGGGGCGATCTGGTGCCACCCCACCACCGTCTTGCCGGTCCCGGCGACGAGGCGCTGGGCCCGCTCGACGAAGGCCGCGTACGCCTCGGGGTGCACCTTGAACGCCTCGTCACCGCCGATGTGCAGCCACGGCCCGGGGGTGAGCCCGGCGACCTCGCCCAGCACGTCGGCGACGAACTCGTACGTCCGCTCGCTTGTCGGGTCGACGTAGCTGAAGCCGACCGCGGTGCCGGTGTAGGGCGGCGGCGCGATCCCGTCGGGCGCCAGTTCGCCGTACGCGGTCAGCGCCGCGTGGGTGTGCCCCGGCAGGTCGATCTCGGGCACCACCGTGACGTGCCGCTCGGCGGCGTAGGCCACGATCCGTTGGTAGTCGTCGCGCGTGTAGTGCCCGCCCGGGCCGCCGCCCACCTCGCTCGCCCCGCCGACCGTGGCCAGCCGCGGCCAGGAGTCGACCGCGATCCGCCAGCCCTGGTCGTCGGTGAGGTGCAGGTGCAGGTGGTTGAGCTTGTAGCGGGCCATGTGGTCGATCACCCGCAGCACGTCCGGTACGCCGAAGAAGTGCCGGGCCACGTCGAGCATCGTCCCCCGGTAGGCGAACCGGGGGCGGTCGGTGACCGATCCGCCGGGCAGCACCCAGTGTCCGGCGACCGGCTTCCGGCTCTCGACGGCCGGGGGTAGCAGCTGCCGCAGCGTCTGCACGCCGTGGAACAGCCCGGCCGCGGTGGCGGCCTCGATCCGGACGCCGGCGGGGGTGACGTCGAGGCGGTAACCCTCCGGTCCCAGATCCTCGGCGTCGACCAGCGCCAGCGCGATGCCGCCGGCGGGCTCCGGCCGGGCGGCGTCGGTCACCGGCAGCGGGTAGCCGGTGGCCGGCCGGAGCAGGGCGGCGAGCTGCCCGCCCACGGCGCGGGCGGCGTCGGCGGCGCTCACCCGGATCACCGCCTCGGCGGTCAGCGTGAAATCGGCGCCCGGCCTCGGCGTGACGCGCTCCGGGGCGGGCACGACGTCGCCGAGGCGGGCCGGGGCCGGCGGGCTGAGCAGGTCGACGGGGCCGGCTGGCCGATCGCCCGCACCGGGGCGGGACGGGTCGGTCGGCTCGGGGGCGGCGGTGGGTACGGGTGGCACGGCGACGGCTCCGGGGGTGTATTCGCGGTGGTTCTGGCAAAGGTGTGGAGGCACCGGAAAACGCAGGGCCAAGCGTACGTAGCCGGAGCCGGAAATGCGTGATCATGCGCGTGGAAGCGTTCCCAAAAACCGGTACGAACGCGGATAGTCGTGATGGCTGTGCCTATTGTCACCGAACGGTCCCAGGCGGCGTGATGTTCGCTTAGCCTTCGCCCACCGGCCGGCTCGGCACCGGGGATTACCGGTGGCCCACCCCGGGGTACTGGGCAACTGAACCTTCGTTAAGTGTCGGACCGGCGCACGTGGGAGGGCTCTGGTGGCAACGCAAGAGACGGCGGAACACAAGTACGTCTACGCCTTCGCCGAGGGCAACAAGGACCTGAAGGACCTGCTCGGCGGCAAGGGGGCCAACCTGGCCGAGATGACCAATCTCGGCCTGCCGGTGCCGCCGGGCTTCACCATCACCACCGAGGCGTGCAAGGCGTACCTCGCGACGGGTGCCGAGCCGGACGGCCTGGCCGACCAGATCGCGGCGCACCTCGCGGCGCTGGAGGGGGCGATGGGCAAGCGCCTCGGCGACCCGGAGGACCCGCTGCTGGTCTCCGTCCGCTCCGGGGCCAAGTTCTCCATGCCGGGCATGATGGAGACCGTCCTCAACGTCGGCCTCAACGACCGCAGCGTGCAGGGGCTCGCGCGACAGGCCGGCGGCTCCGACGGCCCGGCCGCCTCCGGGGGCGCGGACCGGTTCGCCTGGGACTCGTACCGGCGCCTGATCCAGATGTTCGGCAAGACGGTGTGCGAGGTGCCGGGCGAGGAGTTCGAGCACGCGCTCGACGACGCCAAGCGGGCCAAGGGCACCGGCGACGACCTCGACCTGGACGCCGACGACCTGCGGGGGCTGGTCGACGCGTACAAGAAGATCTTCGTCAAGCACACCGGCCGGGAGTTCCCGCAGGAGCCGCGCGAGCAGCTGGACCTGGCCATCCGCGCGGTCTTCCAGTCGTGGAACGCCGACCGGGCGGTGCTCTACCGCCGCCAGGAGCGCATCCCGACCGACCTCGGCACCGCGGTCAACGTGGTGGCGATGGTCTTCGGCAACCTCGGTCCCGACTCCGGCACCGGCGTGGCGTTCACCCGCGACCCGGCCAGCGGCGCCCAGGGCGTCTACGGCGACTACCTCGCCAACGCCCAGGGCGAGGACGTGGTCGCGGGCATCCGCAACACCGTGCCTTTGCAGGAGCTGGAGCGGCTGGACAAGAAGTCCTACGACGAACTGCTCGGCATCATGGCCCGGCTCGAGGGCCACTACAAGGACCTCTGCGACATCGAGTTCACCATCGAACGCGGCAAGCTCTGGATGCTCCAGACCCGGGTCGGCAAGCGCACCGCCGCCGCCGCGTTCGTCATCGCCGGCCAGCTCGTGGACGAGGGTCTGATCGACCTCGACGAGGCGCTGCACCGGGTCAACGGCGCGCAGCTCGCCCAGCTGATGTTCCCCCGGTTCCGGCTCGACCACGAGTTCCAGCCGGTCGCCAGGGGCATCGGGGCGTCGCCGGGCGCGGCGTCGGGCAAGGTGGTCTTCACCTCGGCCCGCGCCGTCGAACTGGCCGCCGAGGGGGAGTCGGTGATCCTGGTCCGGCGCGAGACCAACCCCGACGACCTGAACGGCATGATCGCCGCGCAGGGCATCCTCACCTCGCGCGGAGGCAAGACCAGCCACGCCGCCGTGGTGGCCCGCGGTATGGGCAAGACCTGCGTCTCCGGCGCCGACGAGATCGACGTCAACGTCCCGCAGCGCAGGTTCGTCGTCGCCGGGCAGACCGTCAACGAGGGCGACGTCGTCTCCATCGACGGCACCACCGGCAGGGTGTACCTCGGCGAGGTGCCCGTCATGCCGTCGGAGGTGGTGCAGTACTTCGAGGGCAGCCTCGACCCCGCCCACGTCGACAACGCGCTGGTCCGGGCCGTACACCGGATCATGTCGCACGCGGACGCCAAGCGGCGGCTGAACGTGCGCACGAACGCCGACACCGGCGCGGACGCCGCCCGGGCGCGGCGCTTCGGCGCGGAGGGCATCGGGCTCTGCCGCACCGAGCACATGTTCCTCGGCGACCGGCGGGAGCTGGTCGAGCGGTTGATCCTGGCCCGCGACAACACCGAGCGGGAGGCCGCGCTGGCCGCGCTGCTGCCGTTGCAGCGGGCCGACTTCATGGAGATCTTCCGGGAGATGGACGGGCTGCCCGTGACGGTCCGGCTGATCGACCCGCCGCTGCACGAGTTCCTGCCCCCGCTGGAACAGCTCGCGGTCAACGTGGCGGTCGCCCAGGAGCGCGGCGAGGACGTGGCCCAGGAGGAGGCGCTGCTGGCCGCGGTCCGCCGGATGCACGAGCAGAACCCGATGCTGGGGCTGCGCGGCGTGCGCCTCGGCCTGGTCATTCCCGGCCTCTTCGCGATGCAGGTGCGGGCGATCGTCGAGGCCGCCGTCGAGTGCGCGAGGGGCGGTGCCACGCCCCGTCCGGAGATCATGGTGCCGCTGGTCGGTGCCGTGCAGGAGCTGGAGACGGTACGCGCCGAGGCCGAGCGGATCATCGCCGACGTGACCCGTGAGCAGCCCGTCGAGGTGCTGATCGGCACGATGATCGAGGTGCCCCGGGCGGCGCTGACCGCCGGCCAGATCGCCGAGGCGGCGCAGTTCTTCTCCTTCGGCACCAACGACCTGACCCAGATGGGCTGGGGCTTCTCCCGCGACGACGTCGAGGGGGCCTTCTTCTGGCGCTACCTGGAGCTGGGCATCTTCGGCATCTCGCCGTTCGAGTCGATCGACCGCGACGGCGTGGGCCGGCTGGTCCGGATCGCCGCGGAGGAGGGCCGGGCGGCCCGCCCCGAGCTGAAGCTCGGCGTCTGCGGCGAGCACGGCGGCGACCCGGAGTCGGTGCACTTCTTCCACGAGGTGGGCCTGGACTACGTGTCCTGCTCGCCCTTCCGGGTGCCCGTCGCCCGGTTGGAGGCCGGCCGCGCGGCGGTGCGCACGGACGGCTCCGACAGCCGCTGACGCCGGGGAACACGGCAGGCCGGCGGCGGGCCCGGGGGAGCGGGCCCGCCGCCGCCGTGCGGTCGACCGCTGTCGGCGGCCGTGACGCGCCGCCGCCGCGCGGGGCGACGACGGGGCGACTCAGAGCGGCGGGCGCCGCCACGTGTGGTTGGTGACGCGCCGGGGCAGGGCGCCGCTGGAGGTGCGGGCCAGGGACGGGACGTGCGCCTCGGGCGCCGGCGTCGCCCCGATCCGGGGCCGGGCGTCCAGCACCGAGCCGGTGCGACGGGCCACCGCCCGCGCGTCGGCGTGCAGCTCCTCCAGGTCGGCGCCACCCCCGGCGACCAGCGTCAGCAGGGCGTCGCGCCCGGCGGGATAGGTGACGACGGCGCCGGCCGAGGTGCGGACCACCGATTCCCGGAACTCGCCCCGCCGGGCCGTGTCGGCCACCCGGTGGCCGAGGCCGAAGCTGGCCGCGGCGAGCGCCGCCAGGTAGGTGGCGTCCGTCGACGGCAGGTCGCTGGAGATCAGCAGGCCGTCGGTGCCGGCCAGCACCGTGCCGGCCACCTCGGGACGGCGCCGGCGCAGCGCCCGCAGCTCCGTTCCCACCGTCGTGTCCTCGTGCACGTGCGTCTCTGCCACCGCCGACCCCCCAGTCTGGTCACGTTCCGCGCCGGGAACGCTACCGGCGGCCATCCGGGATCGCGATCCCGTGACCGTCGGCGATCGGCCGACAACTCCCGTCTGTTCGTAGGTTGCGCAACCGTCAGGCGCGCGCCGGCGGCGAGCCGACCGCGGCGGCCGGGCGTAACCTGATCGGCATGAGCAGCGCCTGGGAGAGCCTGACCGTCGACGCCCGGGACCCGGCCCGGCTCGCCCGCTGGTGGGCCGAGGCACTGGGTTATCAGGTGGTCGCCGAGAAGCCGGACGAGGTGGAGATCCGGCGTTCCGCCGACCGGCTGCCCGGCATCGTCTTCGTGCCGGCCGGCGGCGACAAGGAGACCAAGAACCGGCTGCACATCGACCTGCGCCCCGACGACCGGGAGGCCGAGGTCGAGCGGCTGGTCGACATGGGTGCGCGGCACGTCGACGTGGGGCAGGGCGACGTCGCCCGGACCGTGCTGGCCGACCCGGAGGGCAACGAGTTCTGCGTGCTGCGGCAGCGTGCGGACTGAGCGTCGAGGGCCCGACGATCCGGACGCCGCCCGCTGGGTCGCTGAACCGCCGAAGGACACCGGGTACGGGCGGTCGGCGTACGAGCGGGACCGGGCCCGGGTGCTGCACTCGGCGGCGTTCCGGCGGCTCGCCGCGAAGACCCAGGTGCACACGGCGGGCACCGACGACTTCCTGCGTACCCGGCTGACCCACTCCCTGGAGGTCGCGCAGATCGCCCGTGAGATGGGGGCCAGGCTGGGCTGCGACCCGGACGTGGTGGACACCGCCGGGCTCGCCCACGACCTGGGGCACCCGCCGTTCGGGCACAACGGCGAGGACGCCCTGGACGGCCTCGCCGCCGGGTGCGGCGGCTTCGAGGGCAATGCGCAGACACTTCGGGTGCTGACCCGGCTGGAGGCCAAGGTGGTCGCCCCGGACGGGACGTCCGCCGGCCTCAACCTCACCCGTGCCTCGCTCGACGCGGTGAGCAAGTACCCCTGGCCCCGCCGGCCGGGCGTGCGGAAGTTCGGGGCGTACGCCGACGACCTGCCCGTCTTCTCCTGGCTGCGCGCCGGCGCGCCGCCGGACGGAGACGCGGCGGTCCCCGGCGGGGCCCGGCGCTGCCTGGAGGCGCAGGTGATGGACTGGGCCGACGACGTCGCCTACTCGGTGCACGACGTCGAGGACGGCATCCACGGTGGGTACGTGGCGCTGCGCCCGCTGCTGCGCGACGCGCAGGAGCGGGCCGCGCTCTGCGCCGACGTCGCCGCCACCTACTCCGGCGAGTCCCCGGCCGACCTCGGCGAGGTGCTGCTCGAACTGCTCGACGACCCGGTGCTCGCGCCGCTGGCCGGGTACGACGGCAGCCACCGGGCGCAGGTCGCGCTGAAGGAGACCACCAGCGTGCTGACCGGCCGGTTCGTCTCGACCGTGGTGGCCGCGACGCAGGAGCGGTACGGTCCCGGGCCGCACCGCCGGTACGCCGCCGACCTGGTCGTGCCGCGCCGGACGCGGGCGCGGTGCGCGCTGCTCAAGGGCATCGCTCTGCGCTATGTGATGCGTCGCCCCGGCGCGGGGGACCGCTACCGCCGGCAGCGGGAGGTCCTGGCCGAGTTGGTGCACACCCTCTCCGGGCGGGCGCCGGACGGGCTGGATCCCGTCTTCGCCCCGCTCTGGCGCGACGCGCCGGACGACGCGGCCCGGCTCCGGGTGGTCATCGACCAGGTCGCCTCGCTCACCGACCCGGCGGCCGTGGCCTGGCACGCGCGGCTGGTACGCGGCGTCGCGTCCGGGGGCCCGACGGGTGGGGGATGGGCCACGGGGACAACTTAGGCTAACCTAACCAGTATGACGGAGCGCCCCACGAAGGTCACGACCGCCCGGGTGCTGCGCACCGCGCGGCCCACCCCCCACCTGGTCCGGCTGGTGCTCGGGGGTGAGGAGCTGGTCGGTCTGCCGGTCGGCGAGTTCACCGACCACTACATCAAGGTCGTCTTCCCGGTGCCGGGGGTCGACTACCCGAGCCCGATGTTCCTCGAGACGATCCGCCGCGACCTGCCCCGGGAGCAGTGGCCCCGGCTGCGGGCGTACACGGTGCGGGCGTGGGACGCGGCGGCCGGGGAGATGACCGTCGACATCGTGCACCACGGCGACGTGGGGCTGGGCGGGCCGTGGGCGGCCGCGCTGCGCCCCGGCGATCCGGTGCACTTCGTCGGCCCCGGCGGGGCGTACGCCCCCAGCCCGGAGGCCGACTGGCACCTGCTGGTCGGCGACGAGAGCGCGCTGCCGTCGATCGCCGCCGCGCTGGAGCGGCTGCCCGCGGGGGCCCCCGCCACCGTCTTCGTCGAGGTCGCCGACGCCGCGGAGGAGCAGCCGCTGACCAGCCCGGGCGCGGTGCGCCTGACCTGGCTGCACCGGGGCGACCGCCCGGTCGGCGAGGCCCTGGTGGCGGCCGTGCGCGACCTGGAGTTCCCGCCCGGCGACGTGCACGCCTTCGTGCACGGCGAGGCCACCTTCGTCAAGGAGCTGCGCCGCCTGCTGCGCGTCGAGCGCGGCGTGGCCCGCGAGCGGCTCTCCATCTCCGGCTACTGGCGCCGGGGCCTCGACGACGAGGGCTGGCGCGCCACCAAGCCGGCCTGGAACCGCCAGGTGGAGGCCGAGGAGGCCGCCGCCGTCCCGGCCTGACCGGCCGCCGTCCCGGCCTGACCGGCCGCCGCTCCGGGCGACGCCAACCGCCGCCGCGCCGACCGGCCACGACCGCCAGCGGAAGCCGGCCACCGCCCCGAGCGGAAGCCGGCCGCCGTTCGGCGGGTCGGGCGCGGGCGCGGCCACGGAGGTGACGGCGGTGCCCGCCACGCGCGGCGTCCCCCGGCGGCACGCCGTCGGCGGGGCAGGGCAGGATGTACGCCGAGGGGGTGGCGGACATGGCTGGGCGGATCCGGGACGAGGACATCGCGCTGGTCCGGGAGCGCAGCTCGATCGCCGACGTCATCTCCGAGACGGTGACGCTGAGGTCGGCCGGCGGCGGCAACCTCAAGGGGCTGTGCCCGTTCCACGACGAGAAGAGCCCGTCGTTCAACGTCTCGCCCGCCCGCAACGTCTGGTACTGCTTCGGCTGCGGCGCCGGCGGCGACGCGATCAAGTTCCTGATGGACGCCGAGCACCTCAGCTTCGTCGAGTCGGTCGAGCGGCTCGCCGACCGGGCCGGCATCCAGCTGCGCTACGTCGAGGGTGACTCCGCCGCGCCGCGGGCGCGCCCGCAGCAGGGCCAGCGGCAGCGCCTCGTCGCCGCGCACGCCGCGGCCGTCGAGTTCTACCGGGCCCAGCTCGGTACCGCCGGCGCGCGCCCCGCCCGGGAGTTCCTGGCCCGGCGCGGCTTCGACCGGGCGGCCGCCGAACGCTACGGCTGCGGCTTCGCCCCGGAGGCCTGGGACCTGCTCACCAAGCACCTGCGCAGGCAGGCCTTCACCCACGACGAGCTGGTCACCGCGGGGCTCTCCCGGCCGTCCCGCTCCGGCACGCTGATCGACCGGTTCCGCCGCCGGCTGATGTGGCCCATCCGCGACCTAGCCGGCGACGTGATCGGCTTCGGCGCCCGCAAGCTCTTCGAGGACGACGACGGCCCGAAGTACCTCAACACCCCCGAGACGCCCATCTACAAGAAGTCGCACGTCCTCTACGGCATCGACCAGGCCAAGCGGGAGATCGCCAAGCAGGGCAAGGTCGTGGTCGTCGAGGGCTACACCGACGTGATGGCCTGCCACCTGGCCGGGGTGCCGACCGCCGTGGCGACCTGCGGCACGGCGTTCGGCGGGGACCACATCGGGGTCCTGCGCCGGCTGCTGATGGACACCGACGCCGTGGCCGGCGAGATCATCTTCACCTTCGACGGGGACGCCGCCGGCCAGAAGGCCGCGCTGCGCGCCTTCGAGGACGACCAGCGCTTCGTCGGGCGGACGTTCATCGCGGTCAGTCCGGACAACATGGACCCGTGCGACCTGCGCCTGGCCAAGGGCGACCTGGCCGTCCGCGACCTGGTCGCCCGCCGCGAGCCGCTGGTCGACTTCGCGCTCCGCCACGTGATCAACAGGTACGACCTCGACACCGTCGACGGCCGGGTGGAGGCGATGCGCCGGGCCGCGCCGCTGGTGGCCAAGCTCAAGGACCGGGAGAAGCGCCCGGAGTACGTCCGCAAGCTCGCCGGGGACCTGGGCATGGAGATCGAGCCGGTGCAGCGCGCCGTGCTGGCCGCCGCCTCGGCCACCCCCTCGACGGAGAGGGCCCCGGCGCCCCGTCCCGCCCCGGCCGAGCCGGTCGTCGACAACCCGCAGGCGATGGTCGAGCGGGAGGCGCTGAAGCTCGCCCTCCAGGAGCCGGTGCTGGCCGGGCCGATGTTCGACGCGGTCGAGGCGTCGGAGTACCGGCACCCCGTACACGCGGCGGTGCGGGCGGCCGTCGCGTCGGCCGGCGGGGCCGCCACGGCGACCGGCGGCGCGGTCTGGATCGAGTCGGTCCGCGACGCCTGCGAGGACCTCGCCGCGCGCGCGCTCGTCGGCGAGCTGGCCGTGGAGCCGCTGCGGATCGACGGCGAGCCCGACCCGCGTTACGTCTCGATCACCATGGCCCGGTTGCAGTGGGGCTCGGTGACCGCCCGGATCAGGGACCTCAAGTCCCGGATCCAGCGGATCAACCCGGTCAACAACAAGGACGAGTACTTCGCCGCCTTCGGCGAGCTGCTGTCGCTGGAGCAGCACGCCAGGGCGTTGCGCGAGCAGGCCGCGGGAGGGCTGTAGATGGGACTGTTCCGCCGCAAGCCGAAGCTGCCCCCGGCCGACCGTCCGCCGCTGTCGGCCGACGAGCGGGTGCTCGCCTGGGCCGCGGTCGGCGACGGCGCGGGCGGCGGCGTGGTGGTGGCCACCAACCTGGGGCTGTGGCTGCCCGGCCGGGCGGACCGGCTGGGCTGGCACGACGTCCACAAGGCCGTCTGGTCGGGCCGGGAGCTCGCGGTGACGCCCGCCGAGCGCGTCGCCGAGCGCGACGGCTACCTGCTGGTGGCGGACCGCCCGGCCGAGAGCCACCTGCTGCTCGATCCGGGAGAGCTGCCGCACCAGGTGCGGGAGCGGGTCACCCGGTCCGTGGCGTACACGCAGCACCATCCGGTGCCGGGCGGCGCCGCGCGGGTGGCGGCGCGCCGGGTGGCGGGCGTGGACGGCCTCACCTGGACGGTGCGCCTCGACCCGGGCACCCCGCCCGACGACCCCGAGGTGCTGGCCGAGACCGACCGCCTCGTGGCCGTCGCCCGGGCCGCCACCGCCCCGGTGGACGGCTGACCGGCGCCGGTCAGCCGACCTGGTAGAAGCGGGCCGCTCCCGGGTGCAGGGGGATCGGGTCGGTGCCGGAGGCGCTCTGCCGGGTGAAGTTGCCGCCCTCCGGGTGGACGCCGACCAGGTCCGCCTGGTGGTCGAAGAGCAGTCGGGTCAGGTCGTACGCCAGCTGGTCGGGCATGTCGGCGTTTACCAGGATGACGTTCGCCACCGTGACCGTCGGCGTGCCGCTCTTCGTCCGGTAGACGTCCTTCGGCAGTTCCGCGGTCTTGTAGACGGACCCGTGGCGCGCGGTGAGCGGCTCGATCAGATCGTCGATCGGCAGCAGCGAGTACGTCCCCGGGGCGCTGGAGAGCAGGTCGGCGACGCCCGGCGTGGGCAGGCCGCCGGAGAAGAACATCGCGTCGAGGGTGCCGGCCCGCATCCGCTTCACGGTCTCCGGCAGGGAGAGCGTCGCCCGGCGGACGTCCCGGTCGGGGTCGAGCCCGGCGGCGGTCAGCAGGCGCCCGGCGATGATGTCCGTGCCGGACTTCGGCGAGCCGGTGGAGACCCGCTTCCCGCGCAGCTCCGACAGCTTGGTGATCTTCGTACCGGCGCGCACGATCACGTGGGTGTAGTTGCTGTAGATCCGGGCCAACGCCCGGACCGGTTGGCGCTGGCCCTCGAAGGGGCCCCGCCCCTGCACGGCGTCCGCCGCGGTGTCGGCGAGGCTGAACGCGACCTCCATGTCGCCGCTGGCCAGTCGGTTGATGTTCTCCACCGAGGCGCCGGTCGGCTCGGCCCGCGCCTCGTAGCCGGGCAGGTGGCGGGTGATCACGTCCGCGTAGCCGCCGCCGAGCTGGTAGTAGACGCCGGTGGTGTTGCCGGTGGCGAGGAAGATCCGCCCGCCGTGCCACGGCTGCGGCCCGCTCTCGGCGGTGCCGCAGCCGGCGACGAGCACGGCCGCCAGCAGGGTCGCCAGCAGCCGGGAGGGCCGTCCGATCACGCCCGGACCGCCGGCTCCAGGGCCTCCGCCACCCGCTGGACCAGCATCGCGGTCTCGTAGCCGATCTGGCCGAGGTCGCAGCCGGGCGCGGCGAGCACCCCGACGAGCGCGCGCTCGCCGACCGCCATCACCAGCATCACCCCACCGTCCATGTCGACGATCTGCTGACGCACCCGCCCGGCCGACATCAGCCGGGCGGCGCCGACGGTCAGGCTGGCCAGGCCGCTGATCACGGCGGCGAGCTGGTCGACCTGGTCGGGGTCGAGGTGCGGCGAGGCGGCCAGCCGCAACCCGTCACCGGAGACGGCGAGGGCGTGCGACACGTCCGGCACCTGTTCGGCGAAGTTGGCCAGGAGCCAGTCCAGGCCGGCGCTCACGGATGGGGTCATGGCATTCTCCTGGTGGGTGTCGTCTGGGTACGTCGCGTCGCGGCGGCCACTCCCTCGGCGAGCGAGGACAACCGGGACCGTACGACCTCGGGGTCGAGCAGGTCGCCCGCCGGGCGTGCCGGCGGGGCCTCCTGGAGCGTGGTCGGCAGCTGGCCGCCCCGGGTGCGTCGGGGCAATCCGGCCCCGGTGAGCGGGGGCGACACCGGCTGGGGCGGGGGCGCGGCGGGCGCGGTCGGGCGGGCGCCCAGCACCGGGAGCGCGACCGTCGGCGCGTGCTGGACGCCGACGGGGTGGGGCACGGCGGCGGGAGCGCCGGCGCGGGGCCGGAACCAGGCGGTCTGCGCGACGGCGTCCGCGTGCTGCGCGAGCGGTCGCGGGCGCGTGTCGGGCGCGGGCGGGCGCGCCCGCTGGACGGGCGGCGTCGCCGGGCGTGCCTCCGCGCCGACCGGCGCCGCCGGGGCGGAACGCGGGGCCACCGCCTCGACCCGGGTCAGCGCCGACTCGGGGATCTCCACCTGCGCGACGGTGCCGACACCGCTGCTGTGCAGCCGCACCCGCACCCCGTGTCGGGCCGCCAGGTGGGCCACCACGTGCAGGCCCATGCTGCCGGCCGAGGCGCTGGAGAGCATGGCGGGAGCGAGCAGCCGCTCGTTGATCGCGGCGAGCCGGCTGTCGCTGATGCCGATGCCCTGGTCGTGTACCCGCAGCGTGAGACCGTCGATCGTGCGCCGCCCGTCGACGTGCACCGGGGCGTTCGGCGGGGAGTAGACGGTGGCGTTCTCGAGCAGCTCGGCCAGGAGATGGACCAGGTTACCCACCGCGGCGCCGTGCACCGCGGCGGTCGGCACGTCGACCTCCACCCGCGGGTAGTCCTCGATCTCCGCGGCGGCGGCCCGGACGACGTCGGCGAGCAGATGGGCGCCGTCGTGCGTACGGCCGGGCTCCCCGCCCGCGAGGACCAGGAGGTTCTCCCCGTTGCGCCGCATGCGGGCGGCGAGGTGGTCCAGCGCGAAGAGCCGGGCCAGCGCGTCCGGGTCGGTCTCCTCGCGTTCGAACTCGTCGAGCAGCCGCAGCTGCCGGGTGTTCAGGGTACGGATGCGCCGGGCCAGGGCCTCGGCCATCCGGGTGACGTCCATCCGCACCTCGGCCTGTTCGCCGGCGAGGCGCAGGGCGGCCCGGTTCACCGTGTCGAACGCCTGGGCGACCTGGGCGATCTCGTCGCGGCCCTGCCCGATGCCGGCGGTCAGCCGGGTGGCCGCGCCGTCGGCCGGCGTGCCGTCGCCGGCCGCGATCGCGGTGATCCGCTCCGGCAGCTCGCGGTGCGCCATGGTCAGCGCCGCCACCCGCAGCCGGCGCAGCCGACGGCTGGTGCGCACCGCGAGCAGCACGGCGGCGGTCAACGACGCCAGCGCGACGGTGATGGTCGTGCCGCCGGTGATGAGGGCCCGTAGCTGGGCGTTCCGGGTCAGCCCGGCGGCCTCGCGGTCGAGTTCCTCGGAGAGTTCCCGGCCGAGCAGGTTGTACCGCCGGATGGCGCCGCTCTGGGCCACGTACCAGGCGTCGCCGTCGGTCTTCAGCCCGGCGGGCTCGGTCTCCGCGTTGAGCGCGCTGTCGCGCATCCGCCGGGCCGTGGCGACGTCGGTGCCGGCCACCAGCCGGGTGTACGCGTCCACCGACGACCGGCCGGCGATCCGGGAGAACTCGGCCTGGCGCTGCTCCTGCGCGCCCCGCAGCTGGCCGAGGCGGACCAGTTCCCCGTTTGCCAACGTGCCCCGCACGAAGACGGTGCGCAGCAGGTCGCGTTCCACGGCGGCGAGGTGCTCCTGGGCGGCCACGGCGGCCACCTCCCGGGCCCTGTTGGCCAACTCCCGGTCGCGGACCTGGGCCGGCAGCGCGTCGGCGACGGCGAGCAGCGACTCGACCAGCGACAGGTAGGCCGGGTCGACGGTGGCGCCGGCCAGCGCGGAACCGCGGGCCGGTTGGAGCTGGCCCAGCTGCGAGTCGGCGCCGTCGAGCACCCGGCGCAGGTCGGGCGCCGCCCGGCGGGCGTCCCGGCTGGCGCCCCGGTAGCGCTCGACGGAGGCGTCGACCCGCCGCCGCTGGGCGTCGACGAGGGGGCGCCCGGCGGCGCCGCCGCGCTGGCGCAGGGCCGCCGTCTCGCCCAGCTCCCGCTCCAGCTCGTGCACCAGGCGCACGGTGGCCGTCGCGGTGCCGGCCAGCACCCGGGCGCGCTCCGCGTCGTCGGCGGCGGCCATGGCGATGGCGCTCTGGGTGGACCCCAGCACCATCAGGCCCGCCGTGGCCACCAGGATGGGCGCGAGCAGCTGGGTGCGTACCGACCACAGGCGGTTCGTGTGGTCGACGGGCCGGTGGTGCCGGCGCACGCGGCCGGGGCTGGGGAGGGACACTCGGGCCTTCCGGGGGTGGGTCGGAGGTGCCGGGTCCGGACGGGCGGCCCGGACCCGGCACCGGGGATCAGCTGGCGCCGAGGTCCTGCAACGCCTTGGCCGCGCCGCGGTGCAGCGGTACGGGGTCGGTCTTGCGGGCGTTCTCCAGGCTGATGCCCTTGGCGGCGGGGTTCGCCTGGACCAGGGCGTCCTTCTTCTCGAAGACGGTCCGGGCGATCGCGCAGGCCACGTTCGCGTTCAGGTCCTTGCGGACCAGCAGCACGTTCGGCACCACGATGGTCGGCGCGTCCGCGGGGGTCTTGTAGACGTCCGCGCCGATGGTCCCGGCCTGGTAGGCCGGGTTGATCGCGGTCATCTTCGGCAGCAACGGGGTGATGTCGATGAACTTCACCTTGTCGCCGGCGGTCGTGAACAGGTCGGTCAGGCCGCCCGTGGGCACCCCGCCCGACCAGAACAGGCCGTCGACGCTGCCGTCCTTGACGCCCTCGACGGTCTTGGTCAGGTCGAGCCGCTGCGCCTGGATGTCCTTGGCGGGGTCGAGGCCGGCGGCCTCCAGCAGCCGGTTGGCGATGACCTCCGTGCCGGACTTGGGCGAGCCCGTGGAGATCTTCTTGCCCTTCATGTCGGCGACCGAGTTGATCCCCGAGTCGGCCCGGACGACGACCTGCGTGTAGTTGTCGTAGATCCGGGCGAGCGCCTCGACCGGCTGTGCGGCGGTGAAGCTGCCCTTGCCCTGCACCGCGTTGACCGCCGTGTCGAAGAGCGAGAAGGCGACGTCGTACTGGCCGGCGACGAGCTGCTCGATGTTCTGCACCGAGGCGCCGGTCTCGGCGGCGGTGCCGCTCAGCTTGCCCTCGGTCGCCCCGGAGAGCTGACCGGCCAGGGCGTTGCCGACGACGTAGTAGACGCCGGTGGCGTTGCCGGTGGCGATGCCGACGCGGGTGCTTTCGGTGACCTTGCAGGTGATCTCACTGGCGGCGTCGTCCTTGGTAGCGCCGTCCTGACGGCCTCCGCAACCGGCGGTGCCCGCCGCGACGAGGGCCAGCGCGCCAACCCCCGCGGCGAACCGCACGTTGATCCGTCTCACTGTTTTTCCTCCCCATGGTTCACCGATGGTCCTGCTGACGGCCCGCCGGTCCGGCCGGCGGATCCGCGTCTGACGAGCACACCCGCCACCATGACGGCCGCCAGGACGGCGCCGATCGTGACGGGCACGGGTTCGAGCCAGAGCAGCGTCAGCCCGGCGAGCGCGCCGACGATCCGCTCCGGCGGGCCGGCCGGGCCGACCCCGGGCAGCCAGCCGCCCGCCGCCACCGCCAGCACGGCGACGCTGAGGGCGGCGACCGTACCGGCGACCGCGATCCGCTGCGCGCCCCCGATGCCGAGCAGCCCGAGGCCGGTCGGGGTGACCACGAAGGCGAGCGGGATGAGGTAGGCCGGCAGGGCGTACCGCAGGGTCTGCCACATGGTCGGCACCAGCCGGCCGCCGGTGACCGCCGCGGCGGCCACCGCGGCGAGCGCGGTCGGCGGGGAAGCCTCGGAGAGGACCGCGAAGTAGAAGACGAACATCGCCGCGGCGGGCGCGGTCACGCCCAGGTCCAGCAGGGCCGGGCCGATGATCACCCAGCCGATCACGAACGACGCGGTGACCGGCACCGCCAGCCCGAGCAGGGTGAGGGCGACGGCGGCGAGCAGCGCGGTGAGCGCCAGCACCACGGCCGGCTCGGAGCTGACGGCCTGGGCGCCGCTGACCAGCAGCGCCGCCGCCTGGGGGCCGAGGCCGGTCTTGGTGGTGGTGGCCGTGATGATGCCCGCCGACGCGCAGACCGCGCTGACCGCGAGCACCCCGCGGACCCCGGCGCTCAGCGCGGCGAGCAGGCGGGCCGGGGTGAGCCGGTGCCGGCGGTCGAGGAAGGAGAGCACGGCGGCCAGGACGGTGGCCAGCACCACGGCCTTCGTCGCGGAGAAGCCGACGGCCAGCAGCCCGACGATCGCGAAGAGCGAGAGGAAGTGGTAGCCGAAGCGCGCCAGCAGCCGCCCGGCGGAGGCCGTCTCGATCACGACCGGGCGCACGCCCGAGCGCCGGGCGTCGATCTCGACCGCGAGCAGGATGCCGAGGTAGTAGAGCACCGTCGGGACGGTCGCCCAGCCGAGCACCTGGAGGTACGACACCCCGAGGTACTCGGCGATGATGAAGGCCGCCGCGCCGAGGGTGGGCGGGGAGAGGATCGCCCCGACGCCGGCCGCGGCGAGCATGCCGCCCGCCCGCTCCGGCGGGTAGCCGGCCCGGCGCAGGACGGGCCAGGTGACCGCGCCGATGCTCACCGTCGTCGCCGCGCCGGAGCCGGAGACGGTGCCGAGCAGGAACCCGGAGGCGACCGCCGTGCGCCCGGCGGCCGTGCGGGAGCGCCGGAACGCGGCGGCGGAGAGTTCCACGAAGAACCGGCCGGCCCCGGAGAGGTCCAGCACCGCGCCGTAGATGGTGAACAGCACGATGTACGTCGCCGCGACGTCGAGCGGGGTGCCGTAGAAGCCGCTGTCGGAGTTGTAGAGCGCGTCGACGAGCTGACCGAAGTCGAGACCGGCGTGCGCCACCGGCCAGGACTGGGGCAGCAGGCCGCCGTAGTAGCCGTAGCCGAGGAAGACCACGCAGACCGCCGGCAGGATCCATCCGGTGGTGCGGCGGCACGCCTCCAGCAGCAGGAGCAGCAGCACGGTGCCCATCGCCACGTCGACGCCGACCAGCAGGCCCTGCCGGTCGAGGAAGGCGTCGTACCCGCCGCCGCCGGCGCCCAGGGCGACGGGCAGCACCGGGTAGAGGCAGCTGACCAGCGCGGCGACGGCGAGGACCCAGTCCGGCACGGTCGGACCGCGGCGCCCCCCGGCCTCGGCCTCGGTCCCGGCCCCGGCCCCGGTCTCGGCCGGGCGGTTCACGGCCGTCCGTCCCCCCGGTCGGGGCAGCCGCAGGTTCGCCGGGTACGCCAGGAAGACCATCGGCAGGATGCCGGCCAGGAAGATGATCAGGTAGAACTTGCTGCCCTGCGGCAGCGGGCTGAACACCTGCCAGAGGGCGAGCAGCGCGATCGCCAGCGTGCTGCCGGTGACCAGGACGCCGACCGGCCCGGACAGCTCCCGGCCGGGCTTCTCGTCCTCGAACCGGGCGGCGAGCTCCCGCGGGTCGGGTGCCGACGGGTCGGGACCGCTCCGAGCGTCCGACCCGGCCGGTGACGGGACCCCGTTCTCGTCCGAGGTGGACGCCGGGCCCACGGTGGATGGCTGCGGGGCGGACTCGCCGGAGGAACGCACTGCTGGCACGAGGGGGCACGATACGCGAACAACAAAGTTGATGGAACATTGCTGATCATGATTGCCGTCTGTAATGAAAAAGGGCCATCGACTACGCAGAGATACCGGAATTGGGCCCTGTTCGCGCAGGTCCAGAGGCTACGGCCGGGCAACAATGCGCTTTGTCGAGGGTGGATTGCATCCGTTGCGTCCACTCTGGTCCCATAGCCCCGCGAATTCGGCCGTCCGAACGCCGCCGCCGGGAAGCGGGGCGAGCCCGCTCCGAAGTCGCTACTCAGCGTAGTTTTCGTCGCTCTCCGTCGTCGGATGCGCGCTGACCAGGGCCGTTGTCCCTGCCCCGTCGCCGCCCCACCCGCAGCCCTGTCCGCGTCCCGGACGGACCGGCGCGCGGCGCCGGCGGCCGACCGAACCGGGTCGAGGGTGTCGGGCTGGGCGGCTAGGGTCGGGCGGTGACCACGGCTCAACCACTCATCCGGGCCCGGGGGCTGGTGAAGCGTTTCGGTGACTTCACCGCCGTCGCCGGCATCGACGTCGAGGTGCGCGCCGGCGAGGCGTTCGGCTTCCTCGGGCCCAACGGCGCCGGCAAGTCCTCGACCATGCGGATGGTCGGGTGCATCTCCCCGCCCAGCGGCGGCGAGCTGCGCATCCTCGGCATGGACCCCGTCCGCGACGGCCCGGCGATCCGGGCCCGTCTCGGCGTCTGTCCCCAGCTCGACAATCTCGACCCCGACCTGACGGTGCGGGAGAACCTCACCACCTACGCGCGCTACTTCGGCATCCCGCGCCGGGTGGCCCGGGCGCGCGCCGCCGAGCTGCTCGACTTCGTCCAGCTCACCGAGCGGGCCGACAGCCTCGTCGAGCCCCTCTCCGGGGGCATGAAGCGCCGGTTGACCATCGCCCGCGCGCTGGTCAACGAGCCCGACATCGTGCTGCTCGACGAGCCGACGACCGGCCTCGACCCGCAGGCCCGGCACCTCGTGTGGGAACGGCTGTTCCGGCTCAAGCAGCAGGGCGTCACGCTGGTCCTCACCACCCACTACATGGACGAGGCGGAGCAACTCTGCGACCGGCTGGTGGTGATGGACGCCGGGAAGATCGTCGCGGAGGGCTCGCCCCGCGCGCTGATCGAGCGACACTCCACCCGTGAGGTGGTGGAACTGCGGTTCGCCGCCGAGTCGCAGGAGGCGTTCGCCGGTAAGCTCGACGGCCTGGGGGAGCGGATCGAGGTGCTGCCCGACCGGATCCTGCTCTACGCCTCCGACGGCGACGCGGCGGTCGCCGAGGTCGGCGCGCTGGGACTGCGCCCGGCCAACGTGCTGGTCCGGCGCAGCAGCCTGGAGGACGTCTTCCTCCACCTCACCGGCCGCACCCTGATCGACTGACCCACCGGCGGCCCGGTGCCCCGCCGACGCGGCACCTTCCCCGGGCGGCACGCCACCGGCGGCGAGGTTACGTAGCATCGGCGGCCGGAGGGCCGCGACCGCCGGGCGACGAGCACAGGAGCGTCATGTCGACACTGCAGTTCCAGTCCCGGAGCCAGGCCGGGCTGGCCGCGCTCTATCTCGGCGTCTTCGCGACGATCTGGTTCAGCGTGCCGGCCGCGGACCCGCCGCTGCGCACCCTGCTGGTGGTGGCGAGCGGGGCGGCACTGGTCACGGCGGTGATCGGGGCCGTCGTGGTGGCCCGTGCCCGGAGGGCCGGGACGCCCGCCAGGGATCGCGCCGCCGACCGCCGTTACCTCCTGATCGTCCTCGCCGAGTTCGCCGGCGCCGGGCTCGGCGCCGTCGTGCTGGCCCTCGCCGGCTGGTCGGAGTTCATCCCGGTGCTGGTCGGTGCCGCGGTGGGGCTGCACTTCCTCCCTCTCGTCCCGGTGCTGCGCGACCCGCTGCTCTGGCTGCTCGGGGCGGCCGTGTGCGCCGTCGCCCTGGCCGGGCTGGTCACCGCGCTCGTATCGGCGGTGCCGGCGGGGCTCGTCGTCGGCACCGGCACCGGGCTGCTGCTGCTCGGCTACGCGGTGCTGGCGCTGCTCCGCGCGGCCCGCCAGCGCTGAGGCACAGGTGGGCGGCGGAACGGCGGGTGCCGGTGCGGCCGCCTGTCGTACCCGTGCAGTAGGAAGGCCGTGGTGGACGCGGAGCGGAACGGAGGTGGCCGCGTGAGCGTGACGCAGCCGGTGCGGCGGCGGGCGCCGTCGGCGCCGGGGGTGCCCGCCCTGGCGGTGTTGTCCTACCATCTCGCCGCCTACCGGCGCACCTGGCGGGCCGGGGTCTTCTCCTCGTTCCTGCTGCCGGTGCTGACGGTGCTGGGTTTCGGCGTCAGTGTCGGCGGCTACGTCGACCAGGGCGTCGACGGGGTGCGCTACCTCGACTGGATCGTGCCCGGCCTGATCGCGTCGTCCGCGTTGCAGGTGGCGGTCAGCGAGTCGACGTGGCCCGTCTTCAGCAACTTCCAGTGGGTCAAGACCTACCTCGCGCAGAGTGCGGCGCCGCTGCGGGTGGGCGACCTCCTCACCGGTCACCTTGCCTTCGTGCTGTTCCGGGTGCTCACCAGCATGGCGGCGTTCCTGCTGGTGACAGCCCTCTTCGGCGCGGTGCGCTCGCCCTGGGCGGTGGCCACGCTGCCGGTGGTGGTGCTGCTCGGCCTGGCCGTGGCGGCGCCCACCTTCGCGTACGCGGCGACGGTGTCGAGCGACAGTTGGCTGGCGATGCTGCTCCGCTTCGCGGTGATCCCGATGACGCTCTTCGCCGGGGTGTTCTTCCCGGTGGAGTCGCTGCCCCTGGCGCTGCGCTGGTTGGCATACCTGACGCCGCTGTGGCACGGCGTCGACCTCTGCCGGGCGGCGACGCTCGGGGTCGCTCCGCAGTGGTCGACGGTCGGCCACCTGCTCTACCTCGCGGCCTGGGCGGTCGCCGGCTGGTTGCTGGCCCGCCGCGCGTTCCGCCGCAGGCTCGTCGTCTAGGAGGTGCCGTGGTCGGCCTCGTCCTGCCCCGGTTGGTCAACATCGCCGGCGCGTCCCGCCGTTCGGTCTCGGTGGCCGAGCGCAACGTGGCGGCCCTGAAGCCCGTCTACTGGCTGCTGCTCGCCTCCGGCATCGTGGAGCCGCTGCTCTACCTGTTCTCGATCGGTGTCGGGGTGGGCGCGCTGATCGGCGACCTCACGCTGCCCGGTGGCGCGGTCGTCACGTACGCGGCCTTCGTCGCGCCGGCCATGCTCGCGTCCTCGGCGATGTCGGGCGCGCTGTCGGAGACGACCTTCAACTTCTTCGGCAAGATGAAGCACATGAAGCTGTACGACGGGGTGATCGCCACCCCGGTGCGGCCGTTCGAGATCGCGCTCGGCGAGCTGGGCTGGGCCATGCTGCGGGGCAGCGCCTACTCGGCCGGGTTCCTCGTGGTGATGGTGGCGATGGAGCTGACCACCGTCGCGCGGGCAATGGTCGCCTTCCCGGCGGCCGTGCTGGTCGGCTTCGCCTTCGGCGCGCTGGGCATGGCGATCTCCACCTTCATGCGCAGTTGGCACGACTTCGACCTGCTGGCTTCGGTCCAGTTCGCCCTCTTCCTCTTCTCCGGCACGTTCGTCCCCGCCCAGGACTACCCGACCGCGTTGCGCTGGGTGATCGAGGCGACCCCGCTCTACCGCGCGGTGCACCTGATCCGCGGCGTCTCGGTGGGCACGGCGGGCAGCCACTGGGTGCTCGACGTGCTCTATCTGCTCGTGGCCCTGGTGGTGGGCCTGCTGGTCGCCTCGCGCCGGATGGGCAGGCTGCTCTACAAGTAGGTGGTTAACCAGCGCCGCTGCCGGGGCATGTCGAGGGGACTGACACCGACCACGAGGGAGGGGCGATGGCCTCCACCGAGTCCTCCGCCCGCAGCGGGCGCGACCGCGACGAGTCCGGGGCGGCCGCCGCCGGGCGGGCGGGCCACGCCGACCGGAGGGCCGATTCCGCGCGCGCCGAGCGGCGCAACCCCGGGAGCCGCCCGGTCGGGCCGGACGAGGGCCCCGACAGCCCGGCCGAGCTGCCCGGCGCCGGCTGGAAGGCGGCGCTGCGCCGCACGGTGCGGGAGTTCCAGGACGACAGCCTCACCGACTGGGCGGCGGCGCTGACGTACTACGGGGTGCTCTCCATCTTCCCCGGCCTGCTGGTGCTGATCTCGATCCTCGGCCTGCTCGGCCCGCGGGCCACGCAGGGCGTCAAGGACACGGTCAACGAGGTCGTCCCGCAGGACAGCATCCGGCAGATCGTCGAGGGAGCGATCAACCAGGCGCAGCAGAGCGGCGGTTTCGCCGGCTTCGCCGCGATCCTCGGTCTGCTCGCCGCCTTCTGGTCGGCGTCGGGCTACGTCGCCGCGTTCATGCGCGCCTCCAACACCATCTACGACGTGCCGGAGGGGCGGCCGATCTGGAAGACGCTGCCGATCCGCGTCGGGGTGACCGCGGTGATCGGCGTGATGCTGCTGGCCAGCGCGGTGATCGTGGTCTTCACGGGTAGCCTGGCCGAGCAGGTGGGCGACGCCATCGGGCTGGGCTCCACGGCGGTGACCGTGTGGAACATCGCCAAGTGGCCGGTGCTGCTGCTCCTGGTCAGCCTCATGTTCGCGATCCTCTACTGGGCCTCGCCGAACGCCCGGCACGGCGGCTTTCGCTGGGTCAGCCCCGGCGGGGTGCTGGCGGTGGTGATCTGGCTGGTGATCTCCGGCCTGTTCGCCCTCTACGTGAGCAACTTCGGCTCGTACAACAAGACGTACGGGGCGCTCGCCGGTGTGATCATCTTCCTGATCTGGCTGTGGCTGAGCAACATCGCGATCCTGCTGGGCGCCGAGTTCGACGCCGAGCTGGAGCGCAGCCGCGCCATCGAGGCGGGCCACTCCCCGGACGACGAGCCGTACGTCGAGCTGCGCGACGACCGCAAGCTCAAGAAGAAGCGCAACGCCGCCAACCGCCGCTGACCCCCGGCACCCGACCGCTACCCCGCCCCGCCCCGCCACCGTTCGCGGGGCGGGGCGGTTCGCGTCCCCCGCCCGTCCGCGGGGCGGGGCGGTTCGCGTCCCCGCCGGCCCGTCCCTCGCCCACCCCTCCCCACCCTCCCGCCTCCCCACCCTCCCGCCCCTCCCCGCGCGCTCCGCGCTCCGGAGCTCCCGCGATCTTGCACGTTCGGCCCCAACGCCGCCCGGTATGCCCCCTTCGCCGGAGCGCAAAGTGCAAGATCGCGCCCGCGTGGTCGCGTGGACGCGGGGGTTTTCTTGAGGCGTCGGTAGCTTTTGTTCGAACGGACGAAAGTTTGCGTCAGATCGGCCGAAGCTCTGGACACGTGGCGCAGAACACTCCTACTGTGTCGGGCACGACACCTCGGCGTCACGTCGATGTGCATGAGCCCGCGAAGAGGTGAACCCGGTGCGGACGGTCGACCCCCTGCACGTACGCCTGTTGCGGCTGCTGCGCGACGAGGGTGCGGTGTCCCGGGCCGAGCTGGGCGACCGGTTGCAGATGCCCCGCCCCCGACTGCTGGCGGAGCTGGAGCGGCTGGTCGGCCTCGGCTACGTCGCCGAGGCCGGGCTGGCCGCCTCCCGGGGCGGCCGTCGGTCCACCCTGGTCGAGTTGAGCCCGGCCCTGCGCTTCGCCGCCGTCGACCTGGGGGCGAGTTCCATCGACGTCGAGGTGGTCAACGGCCGGCTGGAGCCGGTCGCCGCGTACGCCGAGCCGGCCGACATCCGCAGCGGCCCGAAGGTGATCCTCCAGCGGGTGAACGACCTGCTGCACAAGGCCAGGGTGGATGGTGCCTACGAGCGGCTCGACGCCGTCGGCATCGGGGTGCCCGGCCCGGTCAGCTTCCGCGACGGCGTACCGGTCTCCCCGCCGATCATGCCGGGCTGGGACCGGTTCCCGGTGCGCGAGCTGCTCACCCGCGAGCACGGCTGCCCGGCGGTGGCCGACAACGACGTCAACATCATGGCGATCGGGGAGCGGCACGGCGGGGTGGCCCACTCCGTGGACGACTTCCTCTTCGTCAAGATCGGCACCGGGATAGGGTGCGGGATCTATCTCAGCGGCGAGGTCTACCGGGGCACCGACGGCTGCGCCGGGGACATCGGCCACATCCAGGTCGACGCCCACGGGCCGATGTGCTCCTGCGGCAACGTCGGCTGCCTGGAGGCCCTTTTCAGCGGGGCCGCGCTGGCCAAGGACGCGACCGCCGCGGCGCGCGCCGGCACCTCGCCCGCGCTCGCCGAGCGGCTCTCGACCCGGGCGTCGGTGACGGCCCGCGACGTCGCCGAGGGCGCCGGCGAGGGGGACGTGACCTGCATCCAGCTCATTCGCGACGGGGGTCGGCGGGTCGGTGGGGTCCTGGCCGGGCTGGTCAGCTTCACCAATCCGTCGATGATCGTGATCGGGGGCGGGCTCGCCCAGCTCGGGCACATCCTGCTGGCGGAGATCCGAAGCGTGGTCTACCGCCGGTCGTTGCCGCTGGCCACCGGCAACCTGCCGGTCGTCCTGTCCGAGCTGGGACCGCGCGCCGGCGTCGCCGGCGCCGCCGTGCTGGCCAGCGACGTGGCCTTCGCGGAGGCGTCATGAGCGGGCGGCGGATGGAGCACCGGCACGGCGCGGCCGTGCCGCACGGCGGCGGACGACGGAGCGGGAGGCCGGAATGAGTGCCGAGGACAGGGGTGCCCCGTTGGTCGAGGCCCCGGACGACGCCGTCGCGGGCGAGGTGGTCCTGCGCCTCACCGACGTGGTCAAGACCTTCCCGGGCGTACGCGCCCTGGACGGGGTGCAGCTGGAGGTGCGCGCGGGTGAGGTGCACTGCCTGCTCGGGCAGAACGGCGCCGGCAAGTCGACCCTGATCAAGGTGCTGGCCGGGGTGCACCGGCCCGACTCGGGGCGGGTCGAGTGGCGGGGCGAGCCGGTCGCCTTCGCCAACCCCCAGGCCGCCATGCGCGCGGGCATCGCCACCATCTACCAGGAACTCGACCTGGTCGAGGATCTCTCGGTGGGGGAGAACGCCTTCCTCGGCCACGAGCCGCGCCGGTTCGGCTTCGTCCGGCGGGGCACCATGGCCCGGCGTACCCGGCAGATCCTCGGCCGGCTCGGCCACGCCGAGATCCCGCCGGGACGGATGGTGCGCGCGCTGCCCGCCGCCGGCAAGCAGATCGTCAGCATGGCCCGCGCGCTCTCCCACGAGGCGCGACTGATCATCATGGACGAGCCGAGCGCCGTGCTGGCCCACGACGAGGTGGGCAACCTGTTCCGGATCATCCGTGAGCTGACCGCGCAGGGCATCGCCGTCATCTACATCTCGCACCGGCTGGAGGAGATCCGCGAGATCGGCGACCGGGTCACCGTACTCAAGGACGGCCGGACCACCGCGGCCAACCTGCCGGCCCGCGACACCCCGACCCGCGACCTGGTCAGCCGGATGACGGGGCGCACCATCGAGTACGTCTTCCCGGACCGCCCGAGCGGCGCGGCCGACGGCGCGGAGCTGCTCACCGTCGAGGGGCTGACGCGGGCGGGCGAGTTCGCCGACGTCTCGCTGCGGGTGCGGGCCGGCGAGATCGTCGGCATCGCCGGCCTGGTCGGCTCGGGCCGCTCGGAGCTGCTGGAGACCGTGTACGGCGCGCGCCGTCCCGACGCCGGCTCGGTGCGGATGGCCGGCCGGGCGCTGCGCCCCGGCAGCGTCGGCGCGGCGGTACGGGCCGGCATGGGGATGGCCCCGGAGGAGCGCAAGAGCCAGGCGCTGCTGCTCGGTGAGCCGATCTACCGCAACGTCACCCTGGCCACCTTCGCCCGCTACGCCCGCGCCGGGTTCACCGACGTCGGACGGGAGCGGGCCGAGGCGGACCGGATCGCCGAGAGCCTGGAGCTGCGCCCCCGCGACGTCCGCCGGCCGGTGCGCACCCTCTCCGGCGGCAACCAGCAGAAGGTGGTGGTCGGGCGCTGGCTGCTCGGCGACACCCGGCTGCTGCTGCTCGACGAGCCGACCCGCGGCGTCGACGTCGGCGCCCGGGCGGAGCTCTACCAGGTGATCCGGGGCCTGGCCGCGGGCGGCGTCGGGGTGCTGCTGGTCTCCAGCGAGGTCCCCGAGGTGCTCGGCCTGGCCGACCGGGTGCTGGTGATGCGGGAGGGCCGGGTCGTCCGGGAGGCCCCGGCCGGCGAACTCGACGAGAACACCGTGCTCGACCTCGTCATGGCGGGGTCCCTGATGGAAGGCGCACCGGCATGACCGAGGGTCCTACTCCCACCGCGGCGCCGGAGCGGGCCGCGCAACTGCCGGCACAGTCGCCGCCGGTGGATCCGGCGGAGACCGCCGGGGCGGTGCACAAGGTGGCGGCCCAGGGCCGGATCTCCTGGTGGCGGGGGGACGGCGGCGAGGGCGTCCGACGCAACCTCGGCCTGCTCGGCGTGCTGGTGGTGCTCATCGTGATCGGCGCCCTCACCCGCTCCGACCTGTACTCCGATCCGGACTGGGTCTGGGACAACGTGCTGAGCATCCTCAAGCTGGCCGCCGTGGTCGGTGTGGTCACCGTCGGGATGACCTTCGTGATCATCGGCGGCGGCATCGACCTCTCGGTCGGCGCGATCGTCGCCCTGGCCGGGGTCTGGTGCACCACGGTGGCCACCCAGAGCTACGGCGCCGGCGGCATGATCTTCAGCGCGCTCACCGTCGGGGTGGCGGTGGGCCTGGTCAACGGGCTGCTCATCTCGTACGGCCGGCTGGTGCCGTTCATCGCCACGCTGGCCATGCTGGTGGCCGCCCGAGGGCTGGCCGCCGAGATCTCCGACAAGCAGACCCAGGTCTCCGACAACACCTTCATCAACGGTCTCGCCAGCAACCACCTGCTCGGCATCCCGCTGCTGGTCTACATCCTCGCCGCCGTGGTGGCGGCCGGCTGGGTGCTGCTCAACCGCACCACGTTCGGCCGGCGTACGGTCGCCGTCGGCGGCAACCCGGAGGCCGCCCGGCTCGCCGGCATCAACGTCCGGCGGCACACCGTGCTGCTCTACGCGCTCTCCGGCCTCTGCTGCGGGATCGCCGCCATCATGCTCACCGCCCAGGCCAACTCGGCGCAGGCGGCGATGGCGAACCTCTACGAGCTGGACGCGATCGCCGCCGCGATCATCGGCGGCACGCTGCTCAGCGGCGGGCGGGGCACCATCATCGGTTCCCTGCTCGGGGTGGTCATCTTCGCCACCATCACCAACCTCTTCGCCATCAACGGCCTCTCCACCGAGGCCCAGAACATGGTCAAGGGCGGCATCATCGTCGCCGCCGTCCTGGTCCAGCAGGTCCAGTTCCGCAGCCTCACCCAGTTCCTGGGCCGTAACCGGCTCACCACCTGACCCGTCCCACCAGATCCGCACCACCCGGTAGCCGGGCCACTCGAACGACGGTGGCCGGGCCACGTACGCCCGACATCCCGTTCCGCACCGCGAGTTACTCCTCCACCACCCGTGAAACCAGGAGGTCGTCATGACCCAGCACAGTCGCGACGTGTCGCGCCGCCGGCTGCTCTTCGGCGGGGCCGCCGCCGGCGCCGGCGTGCTGCTCGCCGGCTGCACCAGCAACGACGCCAAGCCGACCGAGGCGCAGACCAAGGCGGCTGCCGCGCCGGGCGGCAACACCGAGCCCGGCAAGCGGGTGATCATCGGCTTCTCCGCCCCCGCGGCCGACCACGGCTGGATCGCCGCGATCACCAACAACGCCAAGGCGCAGGCGGCGGCGTACTCCGACGTGGAGTTCAAGGCCGTCGAGGCGGGCGCCGACGCGGCCGCCCAGCGGGCGGCGCTGTCCACGCTGATCTCGCAGAAGCCGGACGTGATCGTGCTGCTGCCGCACGACGGCAAGGAGCTCAACGCGTTCGGGCTGGAGGCGATGAAGGCCGGCGTCCCGGTGGTCAACCTGGACCGGGCCTTCCCGGACGCGCGCGCCTACCGGTTGCAGATCAAGGGCGACAACTACGGCATGGGCGTCGCCGCCGCGACCTACATGATCGAGCAGTTCAAGGCGAAGGGCGTCAGCAACCCGGTGATCGGCGAGATCGCCGGCATGGACGAGCTGGAGCTGACCCAGGAGCGGTCGAAGGGCTTCGTCGACACCCTGACGGCGAACGGCTTCAAGGTCGCCAACCGCCGGGCGGCCCGGTTCACGGCCGACTCCGGGCAGCAGGAGGCGGCGCAGCTGCTCCAGGCCCTGCCGAAGATCGACGCGGTCTGGAACCACGACGACGACCAGGGCATCGGCGTGCTGGCCGCCGTCAGCCAGGCCAACCGCAAGGAGTTCTTCATGGTCGGCGGCGCCGGCTCGAAGAAGGCGATGGAGGACATCCAGGCCGACAACACGGTGCTCAAGGCGACCGTGACCTACAGCCCGTCGATGGCCTCCTCGGCCATCTCCCTGGCCCGGCTGATCGGGCAGGGCCGGGGCATGTCCGACCTGGTGGAACTCCAGGTGCCCAAGGAGATCATCCTCGCCTCCGAGACGATCACCAAGGAGAACGCGGGCAACTACCTCAAGCTCGGGTTCTGACACACGGGGGGAGACCCACCTTGTCCACGACAGACAGGCAACTGCGGGTCGGCATGGTCGGCTACGCGTTCATGGGCGCCGCGCACTCACAGGCGTGGCGCACCGTGAACCGGGTGTACGACCTGCCGGCGCGGGTCCGGATGGCGCTGGTCTGCGGCCGGGACGCCGGAAAGGTGGCCGACGCCGCCGACCGGCTCGGCTGGGAGGCGCACACGACGGACTGGCGCGACCTGATCGCCCGGGACGACATCGACGTGGTCGACGTCTGCACACCCGGGGACAGCCACGCCGAGATCGCCCTCGCCGCGTTGGCCGCCGGCAAGCACGTGCTGTGCGAGAAGCCGCTGGCCAACACGGTCGCCGAGGCCCGGGCGATGGCCGCCGCGGCGGCGACCGCGCAGGCCGCCGGGGTGCGCTCGATGTGCGGGTTCAACTACCGGCGGGTGCCCGCGGTCGCGATGATGCGCCAGCTCATCGCCGACGGGCGGATCGGGGTGATCCGGCACGTCCGGGCGGCCTACCTGCAGGACTGGATCGTGGACCCGCAGTTCCCCCTGGTCTGGCGGTTGCAGCGGGACAGGGCGGGCTCCGGCGCGCTCGGCGACATCGGGGCGCACATCATCGACCTGACCCAGTACGTCACCGGCCGGCGGATCACCGGCGTCAGCGCCGTCACCGAGACCTTCGTCAAGGAGCGACCGCTGCCGGGCGGTTCGAGCGGGCTGGCCGCCACGGTCGACGGCGACGGCCACCACCGCGCCACCGGTACGGTGACGGTCGACGACGCGGCGGTCTTCGTGGCCCGCCTCGACGGCGGCGTGCTGGCCACGTACGAGGCGAGCCGCTTCGCCACCGGGCGCAAGAACGCCCTCCGGGTGGAGATCAACGGCTCGCTGGGCACGGTGGCCTTCGACCTGGAACGCCTCAACGAGCTGGAGTTCTACGACGCGACCCGACCGGCCGCCGAGCAGGGCTTCAGCCGCATCCTGGTGACCGAGGGCGAGCACCCGTACATGTCCGCCTGGTGGCCGCCGGGCCACCTCATCGGCTACGAACACTCCTTCACCCACCAGGCGCGGGACTTCGTCGAGGCGGTCGCCACCGGCGTCGACCCGGCCCCCTCCTTCGCCGACGGGTTGCAGGTGCAGCTGGTGCTGGACGCGGTGACCCGGTCGGCAGAACTCGGCTCCTCCTGGACTGAGGTGGAGCCGGCGCTGGCGGCGGTCGCCGTCTGAGCCACCTCCGGCCCCGACCGGCGAGGGACCGGCCGCGGTTGCGCCCCGCGGCCGGGACGAGGTCGGGACCGGAGGACGTGTGGCCGGGCCGGCGTGGCCCGGTGACGCACGAGCAGGACGGTCGTCCGGTGCGGCCGGACCGGGATTCCCCGGTCGCGCCGGAGGACCGCCCACCACCCCGGCGACCCCGCCGGGCCGCTTCACCCCACGACGTCCGGCCGGAGCGTGCCCACGTCCCGGCCGGCGGATGCGGGGGAGGCAGGGACGAGACGCCGACCGGCCCTGCCTGCCAGCCCCGTCCGTCCGCGCCCGCACCGGAAACCGGGCCGGCGTCGCCGCCGCCGACGTCGACGCCGACCCGGGTGACCGGGGCGGCCGGCGGGCGGGGCCCATCCGCACAGACCCATATCTTTCCGAACAAACTTCTGATATCCATGTAACTCAATGCACGGCTGGTTCCTCCTGATCGGGAAGGAGCACCATGCGTACGGGTGTCTGGCTGGTGGGAGCGCGCGGCTCGGTCGCGACCACCAGCATCGTGGGGGCGCTCGCCCTGCGGGCCGGGCTCACCGGCCCGACCGGCTGCGTCACCGAACTGCCCGAGCTGCGCGGGCCCGCCCTGCCCTCCTTCGCCGATCTGGTCTTCGGCGGGCACGACGTCGTGGCCACCCCGCTGGCCAAGCGCGCCGAGGCTCTCGCCGCCGCCGGCGTCCTGCCCGGCCGGCTCGTCACCGCCCTGGCCGAGGAGCTGGCCGCCGTCGAGCGCGACCTGCGTCCGGCGCCCACCGGCGGCCGCCAGGCGGACCGAGCGGACGCGACCGCCCGCGACCTCACCGACTTCCGCCGCCGGCACGCACTGGACCGGGTGGTCGTGGTCAACGTCTCGGCCACCGAACCCGCCGCCCAGCCGCACCCGGGGCACGCCGACCCGACCGCGCTGCGGGCCGCCCTCGCCGGCCCCGACGAGGTGCTGCCGCCCAGCTCGCTCTACGCGTACGCGGCGGTGCGGGCCGGCTGCGCCTACGTCGACTTCACCCCGTCCACCGGGCTGCGGCTGCCGGCCCTGGCCGCGCTGGCCGCCGAGCGGGGCGTCCCGTACGCCGGGCACGACGGCAAGACGGGGGAGACCCTCGTCAAGTCGGTGCTCGCGCCGATGTTCGCGATGCGGCACCTGGCGGTGCGCTCCTGGTCCGGGTTCAACCTGCTCGGCGGCGGCGACGGCGCCACCCTCGCCGACCCCGCCGCCAACGCCGCCAAGGTGGAGAGCAAGCAGCGGGTGCTCGGCGAGACGCTCGGCCACCTGCCGCAGGGCGGCACCCGGATCGAGTACGTGGAGGCGCTGGGCGACTTCAAGACCGCGTGGGACCTGATCACCTTCGCCGGCTTCCTCGGCACCGGGATGCGGATGGAGTTCACCTGGCACGGCTGCGACTCCGCGCTGGCCGCGCCCCTCGTGCTCGACCTGGCCCGGCTCACCGCCGCCGCGCACGCCGCCGGGCACGCCGGCCCCCTGACCGAGCTCGCCTTCTTCTTCAAGGACCCGATCGGTGCGCCCACCCACTCGCTGGCCGAGCAGTGGCGCACGCTCTGCGGCTTCGCCGGCCGGCTGCACGCGGGAGGCACCGATGACCCGCGTCGCTGACCTCGCCGAGCTGGTCCGGGCGCCGGCCGCGCTCTCCGTGCCCGGCGACGTCGTCGCCGGGGCGGCCGCCGCCGGGGCGCTGGGCCGGCGTACGCCCGGACTGGCCGCCGCGTCCGTCCTGCTCTACTGGGCGGGGATGGCCGCCAACGACTGGTCGGACCGCCGGCTGGACGCCGTCGAGCGCCCCGAACGGCCCATCCCCAGCGGCCGGGTCGCCCCGGGGGCCGCGCTCGGGCTCGCCGCCGGCCTCACCGCGGCCGGGGTCGCGCTGGCCGCCGCAGCGGGGGGCCGGCGCGCCGCGACCGTCGCGGTCCCGCTCGCCGCCGCCGTCTGGGGGTACGACCTCGCGGCGAAGTCGACGGCGGCCGGGCCGGCCGTGATGGCCGCCTGCCGGGGGCTGGACGTGCTGCTCGGCGCGACGGGCGGCCGGACGCTCCGGGCGGTACCGGCGGCGGTGACCGTCGCCGCGCACACCTGGACGGTCACCGCGCTCTCCCGCCGGGAGGTCACCGGCGCCGACGCCGCGCTGCCGCTGCGTACCCTCGCCGGCACCGCGCTGGTCGCGGCGAGCGCCGCCCGCGCCAGGCCCGGCCGCGTGCCCCGCCGGGTCCCGGCCGCCGCCGCGCTGCC
>NZ_JBAKHV010000063.1:0-31532 GCF_036906775.1 Micromonospora sp. CPCC 205561
CCGGCCCTGGCGGCCACGGGCCGCGGCGGCCACGGGCCGCGGGCCGGCGCCGGGGGCGCCCGCCCGCGCCCTCGACTTCACCGGTGCCCGGATGCCGCGCCGGCCGCGGGCCCGTGCCACCCGCGGTCGAAGCGCCCCGGCCGGTAGTAGTCGTCCCGCGAGTGGAACTCGACCGGCAGCGACCCGGGCAGGGTGATCCGGGCCTCGCCGGCGCCCGGCCCGGCCCCGGCCCGCACCGCCAGCACGTCCCGCTCGGGCGGCGAGAGGTCCACCAGCTCCGGGTGGGCCAGCCGGAACCCGGCCACCGCCCGGCGCACCCGGCGGGTCAGCTCGGTGATCTCCTCGGCGGGGCCGGTGAGGCCGAGGGCCGGCTGCTGGATGGTGCGCAGCGCGTCGCAGACCACCAGCAGGCGGGGGCGCTCACCCGGCCCGCTTGGCAGCAGTTCCAGCCGGGACGGCCACTGCCAGCGGATCTGACCGGTCACCAGGCCCGGCAGCCGGACGCCCCGGCGGTGCCGCGCGCCGTCGCCGGCCCCGTCGACCAGGGCGAGCTGCGGCCCGCCGCCGACGTACGCGATCCGCCGGTCGGTGACGGTGACCGTGACCGGCTCGGGCAGCGCCCACCGCCGCCGCGACTCCGTCGGGCCGAGCAGGTGACCCGAGGCGTGCAGCAGGTGCCGGGAGAGCACCCGCTCCTCGACCTCAAGGACCAGTTCGTGCCGACGGTCCACCGTGGGGGCCACGTCGTCGTCGGCATCGAACCGGTGCGGGGCGATGAAGAAGGGGGACGCGTCATCGTGCATCGTCATGACCTCCGGTGCAGACGGCATCTTGGTACGAGCCTCGCCGCCCCCCGGCCAGCTGTCATGACGCCCGTTAGGGGGTCGGCCGGTCGGCGGAGGCCTGTGACCGGTAGATGCCGATCTCCTCCGGCCGGACTAGGCCGTCCTCGATCGCCCGGGCGAGCAGCGCCGCCTTCGTGGCGGCCGGTCGCCCCGCCCGGGTGTACTTGATCCGCGCCCGGTCGACGTACTGCTTGACGGTGTGCTCGCTGATCCGCATCCGGCGGGCCACCGAGGCCTTCGACATCGACTGGAACCACAGCAGCAGCGCCTCGCGTTCCTTGTCGGACAGGGCGGGCCGGTCCGGCCGGCGGTCGCCCACGATCGCCCCGGCGAGCGCCGGCGGAACGTACGGGCGGTCGCTGGCGGCGGCCAGCACGGTGGCCACGCAGTGCTCCCGTCCCTCGTGCTTGGCGAGGAACGCCACCGCCCCGGCGTCGAGGGCGGCGAGCATCGTCGCCGGGTCGCTGTGCTCGGAGTAGACCACCACCCGCCGGCCGGCCGCGCTCAGCTCGGCGAGCTCGGCCAGCACCATCCGCCCGTGCAGCCGCAGGTCGAGCAGGACCACGTCGGCGTCCGGGGCGGCCCGCAGCACCACGTCCGGGTCGTCGCCGGTCGCCAGCACCCGCAGCCGCGGCTCGGTGGACAGCCAGGCCCGGACCCCCTCGATGACCACCGGATGGTCGTCCACGATCGCCACGCCGACCGGCCGCCCGCCGGTCAACGCCGCCACCGGGTCTGCGCCCATCTGATCTCCCCGTCCCGCTCGTAGAGGTACTCGACCCGCCCGTCCCCGTCAGGTGGTCCGCCGGTGTCGGGGCCGGGCCGGTCGGGCGTGACCAGGCCGACCACCACCTCGTCGTGGTCGGCGACCACCGTCAGCCGGGCCCACTCCCGGGCGTCGGCCAGCGTCGCGGTGAGCGGGTCGGTCAGCCCGCGACGCACCTCGACGGGGAGCGGCGGCGGGCTGCCGATCGTCACCAGGTCGATGGGCAGCCCGTTGCGCTCGGCCACGTCGACGGCGGCCCGCAGCTCGTGCAGCAGGGGGTCGGGCACGTCGTCGGACTCGGCGATGAGCCGGCGCAGCCGGGCGGCGGCCAGCACCGCCCGCCGCTGCACGTCCGGATCGGCCGGGTCGGCCCGGCCGTCGGCCAGCTCGGCGAGCACCTCCTCGGCGGCGCCGCTGACCAGTGTGAGGCGGGCGCTCCGCTCGCGCCGGGCCCGTTCGGCGGCATCCCGCTCGGCCCGCACGGCGTGGGCCGCGGCCGCCGCGCCGGCCCGCTGCCTGGCCAGCCGCGCGATCGCCGTGCTGCCCACGAAGACCGCCACCGGCAGCGTCGAGGTGCCGTAGACGTACATCGCGTACCGGGCCAGGTCGGCGGGGGCGGTCGCGCCGTGACCGAGCACCCCGGCCAGCGCGATAAGCGCGTGCGCGCCCAGCACGGCGAGCAGCCCGGCCGCCGCCCGCCCCCAGAGCGCCACCACGAAGAACCAGCCGAGGGTGCCCCAGACCCAGTTCGCGGCGGTGAAGAGCTGTCCGTCGCCGGCCGCGGCGAAGACCACCGCGTCGACCACCAGCAGCAGCACGGTCACCGGCCAGGCCGGCAGCGGCGCGCCGCGCAGCAGCCGGACGCCGGCCAGCGCCCCGACCGCCGCCACGAGCAGCCAGCCGGCGAGGACCACCGCCGGCGCGGCGAGTTCCGCCCGCGCGCCGAGCGCCGCCGGCAGCGCGATCGCCGCGTGCCAGGCCAGCGCGATGACCACCGCCACGATCCGGGCGCCGCGGTCGGAGGCGGTGGCCACGGCGGCCACCGCGTCCGCCGGGGGCCGGCCCGCGTCGGGCGTACGGGCTGCCGGCACCGCGCCCGCCGGCGCGGTCGTCGTCTCAGTCGACACCGGGCCACTCCAACCGGATCCGGGTGCCGGCGCCGGGGCGGGCGTGGATCTCGGCCCGCCCGCCGACGGTGGCCATCCGGCCGCGTATCGACTCGCGCAGCCCGTACCGGTGCGCCGGGACGGTGGCCGGGTCGAAGCCGGGACCGTCGTCGGCGACCTCGACCACGACGGCGCCGTCCAGCCGGGCCGACCGCAGCGCGGCGGTCGCGCCGGGCGCGTGCCGGGCCACGTTGGACAGCGCCGCGTAGGCGCTCTCGGCGAGGGCCTCCGCCACCGGCGCCGGCACCGCGCAGGACGCCAGGTCGGTGGTGACCGGCAGCTCCGGCAGGCGGGCGCGCACCGCCCGCAGCCGCTCGTCGAGCGGCACCGGCCCGTCGGCGGGCGCGGACCGCGCGTCGGCCAGCGCGACGAGGGTACGCAGGTCGGCGGCGCACCGCTCGCGCAGCGCGGCGGACGGGCCGGCGACCGCGCCCAGTCCGACCATGGTCAGGGTCGCCAGTACGGTGTCGTGCAGGTCCCGGTTCTGCAACCGCTCCGCCTCCCGGGCGGTCCGGGCGACCAGCGCCTCGCGGGTGAGTCGCTGGTGCGCGACGAAGGCGCCGTCGGCCCGGCCGATGCGCCGCCGCATGATGGCGGTCATCAGCGCGGCGCAGGCGGTCTGCACCAGTAGCGTCGCGGCGTGCGCGGTCGCCTCGTCCGGCTGGCCGGCGGAGTGCGCGCCGACCGCGTAGGCGGCGGTGACCAGCAGCCCCGCCGGAACCGACCAGCGCGCCGGGGCGGTGGCCTGCGCGTTGATCACCGTGGTGCTGGCCAGCACCGCGACCCAGCTCCCCTCGCCGGGGAGCACCTCCGGCGCCACCAGCACGGGAATGGCCACACAGGCGGCGGCCGTCCCCAGCACGTCGCCGGCCATCAGCGGCAGGCCGACGCCGTGGCGCAGCGCGCGGAACGCGTACCAGAGCGACCAGGCGGTCAGCGCCGCGACGGCCGGGACCAGCAGCGCCGGCTCGACGGGCACCGTACGCACCGACAGGGCGACCACCGCGCCGACCAGGCCGCAGGTGAGCCGCAGCAACGCCGGCAGCGTGGTGAAGATGAGGGCGAACGCGCCGCCGGCCGGGGTGTCCAGCGTGGACGGGGGGGTGCTCGGGGCGGTGACGGCCGGCATCGGGAGGAAGCGTCCTTCTGCGACAACGACCCGGTCCGGGTCCGCACGGCGAGATTGACGCCGGAGAATAACACGGGCACCCCGGCGATCACCCTCGGTGCGCGCCGTGTCGGCCGTACGTCAGCCCCGCCCTCCCCGGTCGGGCCGCCGCCGGCAGCCGCCCGGTGCTCCGGGCGCCGCCCTCCGGGTCAGCCGAGCCGCAGGTACAGGTCGCGCAGCAGCGCCACCTCGGCGAGGTGGTGGACGGCCTCCCGGTTGATGTGCAGCACGAGCGTCGCCAGCGAACGGTCCGCGTACGGGCCCTCCGCCGGGCCGCACCGCCGCGCCAGACCGTCGGGGCCGAGGCCGCGCACCCCGTCGACCCAGCGGGCGTACGCCTCGTCGAGCTGCGTCAGCGCCGCGTCGGCGGTGCCGGCGTACGCGAAGGAGCCGTAGTCGACCGGGGGACCGCCGAAGTGGGCGGCGACACGGGCGCCGAACACCCCCACGACGAGGTGCCCGAGCCGCCAGGCGATCGTGGTGACGGGCGCGGGCTCGGGCTGCGGCATCGCGAACTCGATCACGTGGTCGCCCTGCCCGACCGCCATCTGGGCGGTGCTCCGCCCGCGCGGCCGGACGCCCCAGGCATCGGCGACGGGCTCCCAGTGGTATTCGGCGTCGGTCAGCCCGTCGAGGCGCGGGCGGGCCTGTTCGCGCCAGTGCCAGTCGAGTTGGTCGAGCAGCTCACCGTTCCAGTCGACGTCCATGCCCTGCGACGCTACGCCGCACCCACGACGTACCGCCGGAACTGGACAGGTGGTGCTACCTTCGCGCCGTCACCGTCTCACCGCCGCCGGGAGCCCACCGTGACGAGAAGGTACGCCGGCCTGCTGGCCGTCATCGCTGCGACGGCGTGCCTCGCCGTCATCGGTACCCTCGGCGGCTGGTACCTGGCCGACCGCAGGTCGTCCGGGCCGACGGACCCGGGCACGTCCGGACCGGCCGCCGCCACCACCACGGCCGCCGGCGGCACCGGTGGCCCGTCGACGGGTCCGTCGGCCGCCGGCCCCGGCCCGTCGCGGCCGCCGACGAAGGAGCAGCCAGCGGCCCGCACCTACCGGCTGGACGAGCTGGTCTACGAGCAGGCGAGGTTGACCGTCACGCTGGTCAGCGCCGAGATCACCGGCGGCGGGCTCCGGCTGAACCTCACCTACCGCAACGGCTCGACGCTCCCGTGGCCGGTGAGCTGCCCGACCGTCGAGGTCGACCGGACCTCCTCGCAAATCGTCCTGTCCGACGGTCGGCGGGTGCGCCCCGAGTCCACCTGGTGCGCCGCGACGCGGGCCGGTGAGTCCTTCAGCATCCCGCCCGGTGCGCGGGTGGACAGCTGGGGCGTCTTCCCCGTGGCGCCGGTGGCCGGGTCCTCCTTCGAGCTGAGCTGGTACGACTTCCCGCCCCTCGACGTCCGGCTCGGATGACCGGTTCGGACCGGGGCCCGGACCAGCGGCCGGTGACCGGGCGGGTCTCCGCACGCGGGCCCGTCATCGCGCGTCGCGCAACTTCCTGACGTACGTCGCGGTGAGCGCGACGGCACGGTCCTCGTCGTGGGACAGCTCCGCGAGGGCACTCGACGTCGTGGCCCTCGGGACGTCGGCGAGCGAGCGCCTGCGGCCGGGACCCTCGACCGCTCGGCGATGTCCCGGTCCAGCACCGTCTCCGACGACGGCCAGTCGTCACGCAGCGTCTCGCGCCAGAACCGCGCGGGGCCGCCGGCCGGTCGCCGCCAGCCTCAGCCACGCCACCGCCTCCATGACCGGCGAGACCGACAGCCGGGTGCGGCTCGACGTCTGCACCCCGAGAACCAGCCGGACCACAGCTTCGACCGTACGTCGTCGCGCTCGATTCGAGCCGGCTCGAATCCTTCGACCCCCGCCGGATCCCACCGCAGAGTGGACGGTGCCCGGCGGCCCTGCCGTCAGCCACGGGTCAGGTGCCGGCTTACCTACCACCGCGAGGAGGATCATGTGTCGAAGCGGACAATGGCGATGAGCGGACCGAGGAGGGCCGCGGCACTGTCGTTCGTCGTGGCGGCCACGGCCGCCTTCGGAGTGGCGTCGCCCGCGGAGGCGACGAGTGCGGTGGCCACCTACGGCAAGAACTGGGGCCGCAGCATCGGCGTCAACGAGGACACGATCGTCGCCTGCGACGGCGAGGACGACGGCATCAGCGCCTACACCCAGTACCTCGCCGGCAACGCGGGACCGGGCGCCTACTGGACCGTCAGGGACAGCGACGGAGCCAACAACGGGTGCGCGAAGAAGGACCTGACCAAGACCCCGTACTACGCGATCGCCCTGCGGGTGTGCGAACCGCCCGGCGGGGACAGCTACTGCGGCGACTGGGTGTACACGGACGGGCCGGGCGGAAAGTGACCGCTCCGGCAGAGCGCCGAGGCGCCCCGTACGCCTGACCGCTTCGTTCGGTCCGGCCGGGCCCCAGCGCCGTCGGCGACGAGGGGGGCCGACGGCGCGACGCCCGGCGGACACGCCGAAGCCCTCGATCGTTCCAGCTCCGCAGCGGTCGAGGGCTTCGGCTGGCCAGCCCGGGGCCCGGCCGTCCGCCCGTGGCGTGGCTCAGTGGATCTGGATGCGCCCGCGCGGCCGCCGGCCGCGGCAGTAGTCGTCGTAGTCGTCCAGCAGGCGCTGCGCTTCGCCGGTGGCCTGCCGGAACCGGGCGTCGGCGGGCGCGCCGCCGGCCAGCACGTCGTGCATGGCCCTGGTCATCACGGTCTGGATGCCGGCGAAGTCGCCGAGCAGCGCGCCGCGGCCGGCCGGTGTGCCGTCGTTGGCCGCCAGCTGTTCCACGGCGGTCCAGTGGTGCGGGTTCTCCGCGAACCAGCCCTGCTCGTCGAGCAGCTCGACGGCTCCCCGGGTCACCGGGACGAAGTTGGTCTCCCGGTGGCGGGCGGCGGCGTTCGCCGGACTGCTCAGGAACTGGATGAACGCCAGCGCGCCGTCCCGGGTCACCGGGTCCAGGCCGTCCGAGAGCCACAACGCGTCGCCGCCGATCACGTTGCCGGCGTACGGCACCTCACCGTTGTACGGCATGCGGCAGGCCCGGACCTCGAAGCCGCCCTGGCGCCCCGCCTGGACCATCCGCGTCGCCTCGACCGACGTGCTCAGGACGAAGGCCACCCGTCGCTCGGCGAACGCCTGGTAGTTGGCTGCCCAGTCGGCCCCGTTCTCGCCGTACTGGTAGAGGTAGTGGCCGTCCCGGTGCAGCCGCTGCCACCAGCGGACGTACGCCATCATCTCGTCGGAGGCCAGGTCGACGGTCCGGGCGCGGCCGGCCCGGCCGTTGTCGTGGTCGGCGAGCAGGCCGCCCTGCTGGGCCACGGACTGCTGGAACAGCCAGCCGTGGTTGGGCCAGGTGATCGCGTGCGCCGGTCCGCCGGGCAGACCCGCGACCGCCTTGCAGGCCACCTCGATCTCGTGCCAGGTCCGGGGAACCTCGGTGATCCCGGCGGCGGCGAGCAGGGTGGTGTTGGCGTACAGCAGGGTCGTCGAGGTGAGCGGCGGCATGGCGGCCACCGCGCCGTCGTAGACGTAGTAGTCCCGGGCCGCGGGCAGCAGGTCGGCGAGGACGACCGGTTCACCGAGAATCTCCGTGCGCCCGGCGATCGCCCGCTCGACCGAGGTGAACTGCGGTGCCCCGTCGGCTCTCCTGGTGTCGTACGCCTCCTGCGTCGAGGTGTAGAAGTACTGGGCGATCGCCGGCGCCGTGTCCGTCGCGGCCGCCCGGTGCACGGCGTTGGGCAGTTCGAGCCAGTCGTACCCCTCGACCTGGATCCGGTAGTCGGGGTGGGCCGCCTCGAAGGCGGTGGCCGTCTCCCGCACCCGGCGCATGAACCAGGGCATCACCGGATAGTGCGGCATCCACATGGTGACGACGGTCCGGCTGTCGCTGTGCTGTCTCATCATCTCGTCCTCAGAAGGTGACGACCGCGCGGAAACGGACCTGTCCCCGATCCACCCGGTCGACGGCCTCGGCCACGTCGGCGTGGTCGAAGGTTTCCACCGCGGGGTTGACCTGGCCGGACGCGACCAGGTCGAGCGCCTCCGCGAGGTGGTGCAGGCCGTCGTGGCCGGCCCCGGAGATCCGGTGACCGCTGGCGAAGAACCGCGCCCCGGGGCTGATGGCGAAACTGCCGGCCGGGTCGATGGAGGCCAGTACCAGCCGCCCGTTCACCCGCAGGCCGTGCAACGCGTCCGCCCCGGCCGGATAGGACGTCCCGGTGACCAGCACGACGTCGGCGCCGCCGGCGGCGCGTAGCTCGGCGCCGTCGCGCACCACGGCGGTCGCGCCGAGGGCGCGGGCGGTCCCGTGCTTGTCCGGGGACCGGGTGATCGCGACCACCTCGTGGCCGAGCGCACGGGCGAGCTGGATCGCCAGATGCCCGAGGCCGCCGATGCCGAGCACGGCGACGCGGTCGCCCGGGCGCGGCTCGGCCGCGCGCAGGGCACTGAACGCCGTGTAGCCGGCACAGAGCATCGGAGCGGCCTGCTGGTAGGAGACCCCGTCGGGGATCGGTACGGTGCTGTCCGCACGGACCGCCACGAACTCGGCGTGACCTCCCTGCCTGGTCATCCCGGTCAGCACCGGGGCGGCGCAGTACATCGCCGTCTGCCCGGTGACCGGCAGCTTCAGCGCGCAGTAGTCGCACGCTCCGCAGCCGTCCTGGACCCAGGTGGCGCCGACCCGGTCACCGACCGCCCGGTTGGTGACGCCCGCGCCGACCGCCACGACCTCGCCGGCCGGCTCGTGCCCGGTGATCATCGGGGCGATCGGCGGGAACGGGTAGACGCCGTTGGTCAGCCAGACGTCGTTGTGGCAGACCCCGCTGGCCCGTACCCGGATCAGCACCTCACCGGGACCCGGCTGCGGGGTCGGCACGTCGCGGATCTCCCAGGGTGCGCCCGGGTGGGCGACCACCGCGGCCCTCACCGCTCCCCCCTGAGCGGCACCGGCAGCGTGTCCAGCCCGCGGACCGGCCCGCCCGCGGGGGTGCTCGCGTCCTGGGCGTGGATGTCCGGGTCGGCCGGGTCGATCACGACAGGGCAGCGACGTCTCATGGCGAACCTCGGCAATCGCGGTCACAGGGAACGGATACGTGGAACGGATCTCTTCGCAATCTGCCCTCCGCGGGGGCGCCCCGGCACCTCCACGATTGCCCTGTCACGGCGCATCGCCGAAGAAGCCCGGACGGTGATCCGGTGTGATGCTGGGATGCGCCGGTGCCGCGCGGATCGCGTAGCCGACGGGTCGACCCGCGGCCCCCGTGCCACCACCAGGGCCCGCAGGCCCGCGGCCTGCCGCCCGACACGCCGCGACCCCGCACCGCCAGCCCCGGGGAACGACGGTCCGGGAGAGCGCACCACGGGCTCTCCCGGACGGTCGTCTGTCACGCGACAGTCAGGCCGGCGGCCGGACCGACAGCCGGTGCCGGAACACGTCGCGCGGGTCGTACCGCTGCTTCACCCGTTGCAGGCGCGGGTAGTTGTCCTTGTAGTACAGCGTGTGCCAGGGCACGCCGGAGGTGTTCCACGCCGGATCGGCCAGGTCCCCGTCGGGGTAGCTGATGTACGACCCGTCGCTGACCGCGCCGGGCACCGGCACCCCGCCGGTGTCGGCGTACACGTCCCGGTAGAACCGGCGGACCCAGTCGATGTGCCGCTCGTCGTCGTCCGGGGAGTGCCAACCGCCCGTGCTGTAGGAGGCCTTGACGACGCTGTCGCGCTGCGCGCTGGCGGTGGCGTCCGGGCGCACCGCGTTGACCTGGCCGCCGAACGCGGTCAGTACCACGGCCGCCATCGGGTTGGCGTAGCTCGTGTCGCCGAGGTAGCGGGCGATCGTGGCGAGCTGGCCGTCGGTGGGGCACCGCCGCAGGTAGGCCGCCTTGTGCTTGTAGCGCCCCTGCGGATCGTTGGGCCAGCTGTAGGACGGCATCCAGGAGGCCATCCAGGGCACCACGTCCTGCGCGTCGCTCGACGTCGTCAGGCCGGTGCCGTCGACGATCGCCTGGAGCTGGCCCTCCAGGAGCTTCTCCGCGTCGGGGGCCGCGTCGTCCACCACGGCCGTCATGGTGACGGTACCGGCCGAGCGGTGCATGACGATGAGATTGCTCCAAAGGTTCGTGGCCGGCGATCCGACCGCGCTGTTCTGCTCCAGCCAGCCGCAGTAGTTTCCGATCAGCCGGGCGAGTGCGGCCTCGCTCATCCCGTCCCATGACCAGAGCACGTCGCGGCGCCGGATGCGCTCCGGCGCCCGGGGCAGCAGCCGGGACGGGTCGGCGCCGTCCGCGTCCGGGCTGCGCAGCCAGAACCGGGTCACCACACCGAAGTTGCCGCCACCGCCGCCGGTCATCGCCCACCACAGCCCCCGGTGGGGGTCGTCCGGTTCACGCGTGGCCACCAGCACCTCGGCCCTGCCGGCCGGGCCGACCACCACCACCTCCACCGCGTACAGGTGGTCGACGACCAGCCCGTCCCGGCGGGACAGGTGGCCGTACCCGCCACCGGTCACGTGACCGCCCATGCCCACCTCGAAGCAGGTACCGCCCGGGATCGTCACGCCCCAGGCGTCGTACAACGCGGGGTAGACCCGGCCGAGCGTGGCACCGGCCTCCACCTCGACCGCGCGCAGCCGGCGGTCGTACCGCACGCCGGTCATCGGCGACAGGTCCAGCAGCACCGCGATGTCGGGCGAGGCGGAGAAGTCCTCGAAGCAGTGGCCGCCGCTGCGCACCGCGATCCGCCGGCCGGTGGAGACGGCCTCGTCGAGCGCCTCCACCACCTCGGCGGTGGTACCCGCGAGCCGGACGTACTCCGGCCGGCCGGTGAACCGGTGGTTGTATCCCTCCACCAGGCCCTGGTATCGGGGGTCGGCGGGTGTGACGGTGGAGGCGTCCAACGGTGGCCCGTGCGTCTGCTCTTCGATCATGACGTCCTCCCAAGGCGGTCCACCCGAGATTCACACCCGCCGGAACCGGCCGCATCTTCCAGCGTGCCGGCTGCGCGGCCGGTGCCGCCACCGCTGTCGCGCAACCTGAGAGACGTGCCGGCGCGTCGGCGCTGCCACGATGGGTCGGGTCGCCGAGGCGCCGAACGAGGGCGCGAGCCGGGAGCAGACGAGCCGAGGAGTTGCCGATGCTGCAGGACAAGATTGTGGTGGTCTCCGGGGTGGGGCCCGGTCTCGGCCGCGCGGTCGCGGTGGGCTCGGCCCGGGCCGGTGCCGACGTGGTGCTCGCCGCCCGGAGCAACGCCGTCCTGGAAGAGGTCGCCGCGGAGGTGGAGCAGGCCGGCCGCAAGGCGCTCGTGGTGCCGACGGACATCACCGACCCGGCCGCGGCGAGCCACCTCGTGCGTTCCGCGGTGGAGACCTTCGGTCGGGTGGACGTGCTGGTGAACAACGCGTTCGCGGTGCCCCCGCTCGTTCCGCTGGCCGAGGTCGACCCGGCCGCCGTGCACACGGAGATGGACACCGACGTCTTCGGCGCGCTGCGGCTGACCCAACTCGCGGCCGACCACCTGGCCGCGACCGGTGGCTCGATCGTCATGGTCAGCTCCGTGGCGGCCCGGCTGTCCCGGCCCGGCTTCGGCGCGTACAAGATGACCAAGAGCGCGCTGATCGCCCTGGCCCAGACGCTCGCCACCGAGCTGGGTCCCCGGGGTGTCCGGGTCAACGTCGTGGTGCCGGGCAACATCTGGGCCGCGCCGCTGCGGCAGTACTACGACCACCTGGCGAACGAGCGTGGCGTGACCACCGAGCAGGTCTACCAGGAGACCGCGGCGAACCTGGACCTGCGCCGGCTGCCGGAGGCGGCGGAGGTGGCCAACGCGGTGCTGTTCCTGGCCTCCGACCTGGCCCGCGCCATCACCGGGCAGTGCCTCGACGTCAACGGCGGCGAGTACCACCACTGACCGCGCCGGACGCGGTCCGCGCGCCCGCGGCCCACCTCCGGCCGTGCCGCACCCACCTGACGAGGGCGGGTGCGGAGACGATTCCTCCTGACTGCTGACTGCTGGATGTCGAGAAAACCCGGGCGGCTCCGAGTTACTAAGGGGGCCCGCCCGCAGTGCCCGCACTGGCGGTGTCCGGTCCCCGGACGGATCCAGCTACAGCAGAGGAGGGATGACGCCAATGCGGAAGATCATCCAGTGGGTGATGGCGTCGGCGGACGGATATGTCGACGGGCCGAACGGGGAGTTCGACTGGGCGCCGGTCGGCCCGCAGCTCAGTGAGTACAGCGACCGCCTGCACGAACGGGCCGACACCTTCCTGTACGGCCGGGGCGTGTGGGAGATGATGGCCGGCTACTGGCCACAGGCGGAGTCCATGTCGGACGATGAGCACGACCTGAAGTTCGCGCCGATCTGGCGCGAGACCCCGAAGGTGGTGTTCTCCCGGACCCTGGAGAAGGCCGACTGGAACACCCGGGTGATCGGCGACGACCTGGCCGAGGAGGTGGCCGCACTCAAGCGGCAGCCCGGCAAGGACATGCTGCTCAGCGGCGGTTCCCGGCTGCCGGCCGCGCTGACCGCGCTGGGCCTGATCGACGAGTACCACATCGCCGTGCAGCCGGTCGTGCTCGGCGGCGGCAACCCGCTGTTCCGCGAGCCGGAGCAGCGCGTCAACCTTCGGCTGGTGGACGCCCGGACGGTCGACTCACGGGTGGCCATCCTGCACTACCAGCCCGCTCGCGAGGAGCAGGCGGGCTGACCGCCCCGCGGCGGCGGTGCCGGCCCGGGCACCGCCGCCGCGGAGGGCCACATCCGAGGCAGGCTCCCTGAGCCGGACGAGGTGACGAACGCGGTGTTCCTCCCGGGCTCGCGGCTCACGGCTCGCTCGTGGGAGGAGACCGGCTACTCGTCGGCGGCCACCGTGTCGAGTACGGGGCGTACCTCCATCGCGCCGGTACGGGCGTCCGGCCACCGCGTGGCGATCTCGACCGCCCGCTCCATGCTGGCCACGTCGACCATGATGTAGCCCGCCAGGTGCTCCTTCACCTCCACGAACGGACCGTCGGTCGTCGCCACCGCGCCGCCGACGACCCGTACCGTCCGGGTCTGGGAAGCATCCGCCAGGGCGTCGCCACCGACCAGTTCGCCGTTGGCGTTGAGCTCCTCCATGATCCCGCCGACCTCCGCCATGACCTTTTCCTGCTCGTCCTTGGAGAGTCGCTCCATAGCGGCGGGGTCGTTGTAGATGAGCAGCATGTACTTCAATCTGGACTCCTTGGCTTCCCCTGGTGCGGTCCACATACCGGACAGGTCGTGCGAATTGTACGGGCGCCCCAGTGCACGGGCAACGCGCACCGCGGGCCGCTCCGCGGCCGTCGCACCTCGGCACATGTCGAAAATGCCAGGCCAGCTCCGACCAACCTACGGATACGGATGCAGTGCCTCGTCCAACTGAGGCTCGTGCGGAGAGGAAAAGACTCGTATGCAGAACGCGACTTCGGCCGCGCCGAACCAACGCGCCGGGCGCCGAGAGTGGATCGGCCTGGCCGTACTGGCCGTCGCCACCCTGCTGGTGGCATTCGACATCGGTGTTCTCTTTCTGGCGTTGCCGCATCTGAGCGCCGACCTCGGGGCCACCAGCAGTCAGCAACTCTGGATCACCGACATCTACCTGTTCCTGCTCGCCGGTTTCCTGATAACGATGGGGACGTTGGGCGACCGGATCGGCCGCCGCCGGCTGCTGCTGCTCGGCGCCGGCGGGTTCACCCTCGCGTCGGTCTTCGCGGCGTACTCGACCAGCCCGGAGATGCTGATCGTCGCCCGTGCCCTGCTCGGTGTCGCGGCGGCCACCATGTCGCCGTCGACCCTGGCGCTGATCAGCAACATGTTCCGGGACGACCGGCAGCGCGGCGTGGCGATCTCCGTCTGGGCGACCTGCATGTTCTGTGGCGGTGCGACCGGGCCGGTGATCGGTGGGGTCATGCTGGACCACTGGTGGTGGGGGTCGGTGTTCCTGATGGCGGTGCCGGTGATGGCGGTGCTGCTGGTCGCCGGGCCGTTGCTGCTGCCGGAGTACCGCAACCCGGACGTGGTCGGTCGGATCGACCTGACGAGCGTGGCGCTGTCGCTGGCGGCCATTCTGCCGATCATCTACGGCATCAAGAACCTCGCCGCCAGCGACGGCGACCTACCGGTGGCGGTGGGCGCCATCGTGGTCGGCCTGGCCATCGCGTACCTCTTCATCCGACGGCAACTCCGCCTGCCCAACCCCCTGCTGGACCTGCGTCTGCTCCGCCAGCGGAAGATCCGGGTGGTACTGCCCGCGATGCTCGTCGGCTCCGGCGCGTTCGCGGGGATGAGCATGTTCACCGCCCAGTACATCCAGAGCGTCGCCGGCCGTTCGCCCGGCGAGTCGGGGCTCTGGATGTCGTTCACCGGCCTGGGCATCGCGGCGGGCAGCCTGCTCGCGCCGGTGATGGTGCGCGGCCTGCGACCCTGGTCCGTGATCATTCTGGGGGTGACCGGCTCCGCGATCGCGTTGGTGGTGCTCACCCAGGCGGGCACCAGCGGCTGGCTGATCGGGGTGGTGGCGTCGATCGCCGTGGTGGCCTTCGGCATCGGGCCGCTGTTCGCGCTCGGCACCGGGATCGTGGTCGGCTCCGCCCCGCCGGAGCGGGCCGGCGCCGCGGCGTCGATGTCCGAGACCAGCAACCTCTTCGGGTCGTCGCTGGGTCTGGCACTGCTGGGCAGCGCCGGGGCCGCCGTCTACCGCGGCCAGATGGCCGACGCCGACCTCGGCGCCTACCCGCCGGAGCTGGCCGAGAGCGCCCGCGAGACGATCGGTGGTGCCACGGTCGGCGGCGATCCGGGGCTGATCGCCCTGGCGCGCGACGCGTTCACCAGTGGGCTGAACGTCGTGGCCGTGATCGCCGCCGTGGTGCTGGTGGCCCTGATCCTGGCCCTCATCGTCACGTTCCGCGGTGACGGTGCCAATGGAGCGGACGCCACGGAGGCCGCGGACGAGGCCGGAGCGGGTGCGCAGCCGGCGCCGACCCGGTAGCGGCCGGGCCCGCCCCCCGGCGCCGTCGGATCCGACGACTCACCGGGGGCGGGCCCGCAAGCGGGGGCGTCGGCTCCCAGGCAACCGCGAGCCGGGCGCGGGTCGTCGCCGCTACCGAGACGCGGAGCCGTCGAGCCGGGCACTGCGGCGGGCCAGGTAGCGCTGCTCGGGCACGCTGTTGGTACGCCGCGCAGCCACCTGGTAGCAGTCCCGGGCCGCGTTGAGGTCTCCGGCGATCTCCAGCAGGTGCCCGCGCACCGCGTGGAAGCGGTGGTGATCCCGCATCCGCTTGTCCTTGTCGAGCGGCGCCAGCAGCGCCAACCCCTCCTCGGGACCGCGGACCATCGCCACCGCCACGGCTCGGCTGAGCGTGACCATGGGGTTGGGTGAGGTCTTCTCTAGCAGCTCGTACAGCGCCAGGATCTGGCGCCAGTCGGTGTCCTGCGGCCGCGCCGCCTCCGCGTGGACGGCGGCGATCGCGGCTTGCAACTGGTACTGGCCGATCGGCCCGCCGGAGCCCAGCGCACGGGTGATCAGCGCCACGCCCTCCTGGATGCCGTGCTGGCTCCAACGACTGCGGTCCTGCTCGGTGAGCGGGATGAGGGTGCCGTCCGGGGCGGTCCGGGCCTGGCTGCGGGCGTCGGTGAGCAGCATCAGCGCCAGCAGCCCGGTGACCTCACCGTCGTCCGGCAGCAGCCCGTGCAGCGTCCGGGCCAGCCGGATCGCCTCCCGGGTCAGCTCGCCGCGCAACAGCTCCGGCCCCGAGGTGCTGGCGTACCCCTCGTTGAAGATCAGATAGAGCATGTGCAGCACCACCCGGAGCCGGCTGGTGTACATCTCGCCCGACAGCGGGTACTGGATGCCGGCGGACCTGATCCGCTGCTTGGCCCGGCTGATCCGCTGGGCGACAGTCGACTCCGGCGTCAGTAGCGCACGGGCGATCTCGGCGGTGCTCAGTCCGCCGAAGGCGCGCAGGGTCAGTGCCATCTGCGAGGGCGGGGACAGGTCGGGGTGGCAGCACAGGAACAACAGCATCAGTGTGTCGTCCCGATCCGGAGGACCCTCGTCCGGGCCGGGTGCCTCCAGCTCGGAAGGCGTGCCGAGCGCCACCGCGGTGGCCTCGCGCCGCCGCCGCGCCTGGTCGCTGTGCCACTGGTCGGCGAGCCGGCGCGCCGCCACCGTGGTGAGCCAGGCCCGCGGGTTGTCCGGAAGCCCCTGGTCGGGCCACTGGATGGTGGCCGCGAGCAGGGCCTCCTGCACGGCGTCCTCACAGGCCTCGAACTGCCGGTAACGGCTCAGGAGGGTCGCGAGCACCTGTGGCGCCGCCTCTCGCAGCACCTCCACCATCCGCGAGTCCGCCCCCGCGTGCGTGCGCACCGAACCTCCCCGACATGGTTGCGGCCGCCCGGGACCGACACGATGGGTAGCCGATCTCCACGGGAGCATACCGGGTGGCCCGCCCAGCCACCGCTCGCCGTCAGCAGGTGCGGGCGGGACGTCGGGGTGCCGCCGGAACACGTTCTCCGGGTCGACGCGCCCCCACGCCGCCGCCGGCGGGGGAGCGGAACCAGCGCCGACGCGGGGCCCGGGCCTGCGCCCCGGCCCCGCTCGGCCGCCCCGGCGGGGCTCAGGCCCGGCGCTCGGCGGTGACGAACAGGAACGTCCCGGGAGCGGCCTGGTGGCGGACCACGAGGCCGGCCCGCTCCAGCCACGCCCGGATCTCCGCCAGCTCGAACAGCGGGAACCCGTCCGGCCACCCCGGAAAGTGGTGGGACCGCTGGAAGTGGCGGTAGACCGGGTCGGGCGCCCGCAGGAAGGTCATCATCGTCAGGAGTCCACCCGGGCGCAGGCACCGGCCGATCTCGTCGATCACCCGTCCCGGATCCGGCATCGCCTGCAACGCGTTCCAGCAGTTGACGCCGTCGAGGCTGGCGTCGGCGAACGGCAGTTCCAGGGCGCTGGCGCGCACCGCCGGGATCCGCGGCAGCCGGGTACGCAGGTCCAGCAGCATCGCCTCACTGAGGTCCAGCGCCAGCACCTGCCGCGGGCCGACCGCCTCGGCCAGCACCGAGGTCCAGCGGCCCGCGCCGGCGGCCAGGTCGAGCACGGTCCCGGCCGGACTGCCGGAGCGCGTGGTGAGGTACGCGTCCTCGTCGGCGGGGGTCACGGCACCGTCCCAGTTCATGCCCATCACCCTCAGGAAGGACGGACGCATCCCACTCTCGTAGTGGAACCCGATCCCGCTCATCGCCGCGGCGTTCTGCAGCACGTCCTTCTCGACGTCCTCCGGGGCGTCGCTGCGACCGGTACCGGGCCGCATCCGCTGGGACAGGTCCAGCACCCCGCGCGTGACCGCGTATCCGGCGCCGCAGTCCTGGCAGGCGAGCCGGTTCTCGGCGGGCCGGAGCGGGCCACGGCAGTCCGGGCAGCACAGCGCCTCCAGATGCGGGGTGTAGGCCTCCGGCGGGAGCTCCTGCGGGGAGCCGGCCGCGACGGCCGGCTGCGAAGCGCCCACGGCCTTGTCGGTGGGCGTCCCGTGCTGGATCGCCCAGTACGCCTTGGCGCCCATGTACGCGTACACCGACCGGGTGTCCCAGTGCCAGGTCCGGGTGATCTGCTCGCGGCTGAGGCCGGCGATCCACTGCCGGTCGAAGTCGCGTTCCTGCCCGGTCAGTCCCCAGTCCCACGGCGAGGGCCAGGAGCGGCCGATGTCCGGGTCGTCGTAGTCGAGCTCGCGCAAGCACCGGTCCAGCCGGGTCCGGTCGTCCGGTGCCAGCCGTACCCCCGTCACCGCGGCCAGGATCCGGTCGCGGTCGGCGGGGAAGTGCCCGAGCAGGTACAGCAGGGCGAACGTCAGCGGCTCGTCGCCGGTCAGGCCGCGGGCCAGTTCGAGGTACCGCTCCAACCCGGCGCGTACGGCGGTGTGGACCTCGCCGCCGGTCTCGGGATACTCCGCCTCGGCCAGCAGACCCAGCAACACCAGCAGGTATCCCTGCTGCGCCGCCGGCGCCCGGTCGAGCGCCGCCCGCAGGTCGCCGACGGCCGCCGCCGCGCGATCGGTGAGCGTGCCGTCGCGCCACACCGTCTCGGTGAGCCGTTGGAACTCGGCCGCCCGGCGGTCGGGCGGCGCGCTGGTGAACGCGTCCAGCAGGTCACGGACGCCCGCTCGTACGGTGGAATCGGTCATGGAGGGTCCTTTCCCAGATGGTGGCCGTCCTGGCGGGTCAGTTCCAGGGCTTGTGGACGGTGATGACCGCGTAGCCGATCTGGCTCGCCCCCGGTGTGAAGAAGGACTCCAGCGTCCGTCGGAGTTCGTCGACGGCCGCCTCGCCGAACCGGGCGGCCAGCTCGTCGCGCCGGCTGTCCACGGCCTGCAGGTACTTGGGGCCCATCCCGAACACCCGTGGCCCGCACTGCAGGTACTCCGCCAGCTCGAAGCCGGCCTCGCGCAACGGGTCCAGCCACTCGGCCACCGACAGCAGCCACTTCGCCCCGAAGTTGGCGGCGAACTGGCTGGCGGCCACGACGCCGAGCCCCTCCCGGGTGGGCTCGGTCAGGGAGAGCCGGCCACCGGGGCGCAGGACCCGGTGCAGGCCCCTGAGCGCATGCCCGAGGTCACTGACGTAGACGAGGGCCTCCATCGCGACCACCGCGTCGAAGCTGCCGTTTGGGAAGTCCAGCGAGGTGTAGTCGGCGGAGCGGAAGGTGACCTGGTCGGCCAGTCCGGCCGCCCGGGCCCGGGCGGTCGCCTCGGCAACCTGGCGGGTGCTGATGTTGACGCCGGTGACCCGCACCCCGTACTCGGCGGCGAGCTGGATCGCCGGGGCGCCGAGGCCGCAACCGACGTCGAGGACCCGCTCACCCTCGCGTAGCCGCAGCGAATCCGCCACCTTGCGGGTCAGCCGCTGCGAGGCCTCGATCAGCGGGGCCTGGTCCTCGTCGTCGTACCAGTAGGCCAGATGCACCTGGCCGTCGTTGAACGCGTCCGACATGTCGGTCGACTCGTCGAACATCGCGGCGATCTCGTCCGACTCCGGCATCTCGCCAGTGGTCGTCGGGCTCTCCATGGCCCCTCCTCTCGCGCTGGGACCGGATCCACCGAGCCCTCGCACCAATGGTTGCGGCGGTGCTGGTGGCATGCATCTTCATGGTTGCGCCGGTCGCCGCGGCGATTGCGCGGGGCGTTCCCCATAACGCAAGGGGGGCCGTTTTTGGCACCTGGTGGACAACAAACTGAGCAATCTCGAAGAACTCGGCGGCTCGTCGCAGCGAATAGCCTGCTCCACAGGAAAAGACATAGAGAATCGGACATATATGAGCGTATCCAGCGTCTCCGGCGGGACCAGAACGGGCAGGCTTGATTCGTTGACCGGCCTGCGGTTCATCGCGGCACTTATGGTCTTCGTCTATCACGGCACGGTGCTGTCCGTGTTCGCCGACACCACGGTGCAAAAGGGCTACAGCTCGGTGGTCGACAACGCGGGCGCGATGGGCGTCTCGTTCTTCTTCGTGCTGAGCGGCTTCGTCCTCACCTGGTCCGCCCGGCCGAGTGACAGACTGCGGCGGTTCTGGCGGCGGCGGGCCGTCAAGGTTCTCCCCAACCACGTCGTGGCCTACGTGATCGCCCTCGTGCTCCTGCTGGCGGCCGGCGAGACGATCCGGGTCGGGTCCGCGCTCGCCACTCTCTTCCTGGTGCACAGCTGGATCCCCGACCCCCACTTCGTCGCCACCTCGATCAACGGGGTGACCTGGTCCCTCTCCGTCGAGGTCGTCTGCTACCTGCTGTTCCCGCTGGTGCTGCCGCTGATCAACAAGATCAGGGAGAACCGGCTGTGGCTCTCGTACGCGGGGGTGGTGGCGCTCGCGCTGCTGGTGCCGGTGGTGGCGCTCACGCTCCTGCCCGGGCAGCCGCCGAGCCCGTTCGCGCCGGACACGTCCTGGCCGCAGATGTGGTTCACGCACTTCTTCCCGCTCGCCCGGGGGCTGGAATTCCTCGCCGGGATGGTCATGGCACGGATCGTGCTGAGCGGCCGTTGGATCAACATGGGTGTCGCGCCGGCCGTGCTGCTCGCCGGGCTGGTCTACGTGGTCTCCCTGCAACTGCCGACCATCTACGGGTTCGCGTCGCTGTACCCGCTGCCGCTCAGCCTCCTGATCGCGGCCGCGGCGACCGCGGACGTGCGGGGGCACCGAAGCTGGTTGAGCAGCCGCCCGATGGTCTGGCTGGGCGATCTCTCCTACGCCTTCTTCCTGCTGCACCTGTTCGTGATGTTCAACCTGCACGCCGCCACGGGCGGCGAGTGGGCCGCGATCGGCACCTATCAGCGGCAGTCGTGGAGCACCCCGGTGGCGCTGCTGTTCCTCCTCGGCGAGCTGCTCGTCTGCATCCTGCTGGCCAGGCTCATGTACCGGCTCGTGGAGGCACCGGCGATGCGCAGGTGGGCCAGTCCGCGGCGGCGCGAACCCGATGCGGCTCCGGTCGCGTCGGGCGGCCGCCGGCCGGACCCGGCGGCGGACCCGGAACCGCTGCCTCCGCCGATCCGGTCGGAGGACACCCGGCCCGAAATCGCCGCCGGGTCGCCTCCGGCCAACTAGCGCGTCGACGGTCAGTTCCGTGGGCGGCACGGTCACCAGGACCGCTCCGCGGAGCGCGGTCCACGAACGGTCACCGGGTCGGCGACACGCCGGACGGCGTCCGCCGCGCCCGACGACCGGTCTTCGCTCGCCGAACCTCCGGCGGGCGGGAGCCGTCCCCGCCGGATAAGCGACGACGAGAGGCGTTCGACCCCGCGCACGCCGAAGGCCCGCCCGCGCACGCCCGGGCGGGCCTTCGGCGTGCGCGGGCCGGGCCTGCGCGGTCTCGGGCGGCGGGGCGGCGTCGTCAGCCCTCGACCCCAGCCCGACCGGCGCACGGCCGGGCCCCGGGCGACCGCCGGGCCCCGGTCGCGTCCCACCAGGCGGGCGGTGCCGCGATTTGCCCGGCCGGGCATGTCGAGATCCGGGTCCCGACTCCGACCTTTGTATAGGTGCGCACCCGGGCTGGTCCGGGGGCGGGAGCGAAAGGGTGTTTCATGCGGGACATGACGGCAGCGCCGACAGATGGGCTCGCGGCCAAGGTGTCGCGGCTGCGCAAGGAGGTCACCGGCCAGGTGATCACGCCAGACGACGCGGACTACGAGCGCGCTCGTACCGTGTTCGCCGGAAACATCGACCGGCGGCCGGCCGTCATCGTCCGCGCGGCCGACTCCGCCGACGTGGTCCGCGTCATCGCGTTCGCGCGGGAGACGGGCCTGCCGTTCTCGGTACGCAGCGGCGGGCACAGCACGTACGCCGTCTGGGACGACGGGCTGGTGCTCGACCTCTCCGCGCTGCGGGAGCTGGACATCGACGTCGAGGGGCGGACCGCCTGGGCCGGGCCGGGGCTGACCTCGCTGGAGTACCTCCGGGCCGCCGCCGAGCACGGGCTGTCCACCGGGTTCGGCGACACCGGTTCGGTGGGCCTGGGCGGGCTGACTCTCGGCGGCGGCGTGGGCTACCTGGTGCGCCGGTACGGGCTGACCATCGACAGCCTGCTCGCGGCCGACGTGGTCACCGCCGACGGCGAGCTGGTGCGCGCGGACGCGGACAACCACCCCGACCTGTTCTGGGCGATCCGGGGCGGCGGCGGCAACTTCGGCGTGGTCACCCGGCTCCAGTTCCGGCTGCACCCGGTCGGCAACATCTTCGGCGGCACGCTGGTCCTGCCCGCCACCGCGGAGGTGATCGCGTCCTACATGGAGGCGGCCAAGGCGGCGCCGGACGAGCTGTCCAGCATCGTGAACGTGATGCCGGCGCCGCCGATGCCGTTCCTGCCGGAGGAGGTCCACGGCACGCCGGTCGTGATGGCGACGCTGGTGTACTGCGGTGACGACGTCGAGGCGGGGGAGCGGGCCGTGGCGCCGTTCCGGAAGCTGGCGACGCCGCTTGCCGACATGGTGCAGGCGATGCCGCTGCTGGACATCTACGAGCCGGAGGACCCGGACTACCACCCGGTCACGGTGGCCCGCAACCTGTTCATCGACGACTTCGACCTGGCCGCGGCCGAGCGGGTGCTGGATTTCCTGGGCTCGTCGACCGCGATGATGCCGGTGGCGCAGCTGCGGGTACTGGGCGGGGCGATGGCGCGGGTGCCGGCGGACGCGACCGCGTTCGCGCACCGCGACCGCGAGATGATGGTCGTCGCCGCGGCGGTGTATCAGGACGTCGCCGAGACGCCGGTGCACTGGCAGTGGGCCACCGAGTTCATGGCGGCGATGCGGCAGGGCGAGTGCGGTGCGTACGTCAACTTCCTGTACGACGACGGCGCGGAGCGCGTCCACGAGGCGTACCCGGAGGCGACGTACCGGCGGCTGGCCGACGTCAAGCGCCGATACGACCCGGACAACCTGTTCCGGTTGAACGTCAATATCCCGCCGAGCCGGTAGGTACGCGGACGGCGCGATGCCGCACGTTGAAAGATGAGTGTCACGGCGGGGGAGTGCGAGAGTCGAATCGCTTTGTGGATCGCCGCACCCACGACCAGAGGAACCGCCATGACAAAGCACGCGGAGAAAACCCACGTCGAACGGACCGACCCGCCCGTAATCACCGTCCCGCGACAGACGCCGCCCACCGCCCCCGATCGGCCGGGGGAGTGGTGGCGCCAGCGGTACCTCTGGCTGGTGCTTCTCCTCGGCGTTGTCGCATTTAACCTAATCTATGCGTTGCCGAGTTACCTGAGCCTCGATCCGAGCCAGTCGCGCAGCGGACTCGACCCGTCGGTGTCCGCGCACTTCGGGATCCTCGTGGCGCACGTGGTCTTCGGCAACGTGGCGATGGTGACGGTTCTGTTGCAGCTGTGGCCGTGGTTGCGCCGCAACCACCCGAAGGTGCACCGGATCAGCGGGCGGGTCTACATCCTGGCCGGCGTGTTGCCCGCGACCGGGCTGGCCCTGTTCGCGCTCATCCCGCTGCGGCCGACCCAGGCCGGCAGCATCGGCCTCGCAACCATGGGCGTGCTGTGGGTCGCCACCACTGCGGTCGGGTGGCGGAGGGCTCGCCAGCACCGGTACGCCGAGCACCGGCGCTGGATGATCTACAGCTTCGCGCTGGCGCTGGGCACCACCTGGGGTCGCGTGATCTCGGTCGTCCTCACCACGTTCCCGAGCCTGACCGTCAGTGTCGACGTGCTGGTGGAGGTCGCCAACTGGTTCGGCTGGACGGTGAACCTGCTGATCGCGCACTGGTGGATCGAGAGTCGGGCCAAGCGGTCGAGCAAGGCCGGTGGGCAGGTCGTCACGTACCCCTCGCCGGTGCGCTGACCGCACGAGACGGCCCGGTGGGTTGCCGCGACGCGACCCACCGGGCCGTCTCGTGCGCCCGGGCCCACGCCGACGCCGGTGGTTGTCGCCGGGGACGGCGCCGGACCGTACGGCCGTGGGGTCTGCGCCGCCGCCGGCGGCCCCGCGCCCGGTAGCCGGCCGGCCCGGGGGATCAGCAGCGCGGTGCGTACGTCGGCCGCGTCACGGCAGCGGACGATGACATCCGGGGGTTCCATGGTGGACGGAAGGGTGGCGCGGCCGCTCGCGGGCCGGATCGCCGGGCGGCACGACAGTGCGGCGGACATCCCGGCGCGGGTCGCTCACCGCGCCGCGCGGGGCCGCGTCACCGCAGGCGGGAGGAGCCGGGGACGATGTCGCCCCGGAACAGCCCGTCCGGGTCGACCCGCAGCCGTACCCGGTCGACCGCGTCGACCACGTCCGGATCCAGGTGCGCCTGCGGCTGGCTGACGCTCTCCACGAAGGTGGGCGTGGTGCGCCCGGTGTCCCACGGCGCGAGCGCGGCACGCACCACGGCGCAGTGCTTCTCGATGTCGGCGGCGCCGTCCGGGCCGAACGGGACGGCCGAGCCGAGGTAGGCGTAGGCCGCGTCCAGGTGCCGGAACGCGCCGCCGTCGTCGGCCGGGACGGCGAACGCGCCGCCGAGGTGGCGCAGTTCGGCGCTGATCAGCGGGGAACCCGAGCCGGGCCCGGTCACGTCCAGGAAGGTGGCCGCGCCGCGGTCGCCCAGGTCGCCGAGGAGCATGTGGTCGCCCGTCATCGGTGCCGGCTCGTTCGGACCGAGCTGCGCGTGCACCGCCTCGCCGGGCGAACACAACTGCCACGTGTCCAGCACCGGTTCGCCGATCGTCCGCAGCGGACCCAACAGGCCCTGCGCCTGCTGCCAGGCCAGCCGCGGATCCGATCCGCCACCCAGGACCGTGCCGGCGACACCGATCACGGTGCGGGCCCGGAGACCGTCCGGTACCACCGGCAGGTCCGGCAGGTTGAGCACCTGGAGCGAGGTGGTCGCCTCCGGCGGCGCGGCAGCCGTCCACTCGCGCCACCGGTCCATCACCTCGGCGGCCCGGGTACCCGACCAGTAGGTCGCCCCGGTGGACACCAGGCGGGCCGGGAACAGGGCGATCTCGATCGCGGTCACCACACCGAACCCACCGCCGCCGCCGCGTACCGCCCAGAACAGGTCGGGGTCCTCGGCCAGGTCCACCCGGCGCAGCTCGGCGTCGGCGGTGACCAGCTCCACCGCCCGCACGCTGTTGACCGCCAGGCCCACCTTCCGGCCGTAGACGCTGATCCCGCCGCGCAGCGAGTAGCCCACCACACCCACGCCCGCCGACGTGCCGTGCGGCGCGGCCAGCCCGTACGCGGCGGCGGCGTCGACCACCTCGGCCCACCGGGTGCCGGCCGGCACCCGGGCCAGCCGGCGCTCCGGGTCCACCCGGACCCCGCCGTCGAGTTGTGTCCTGACGAGCACCGCGTCATCCATGGCGCGGGCGGCGCCGGCGCCGTGGCCGGTGCTGTGCACGCGGACCGCCAGCCGCTCGGCGCGGGCGAAGCGCACCGCGGCCCGGACGTCCCGGACGGTGTGCGCGGTCAGGGCCGCCGCCGGACGCGCCGGCGCGTGCAGGTTGAACACCTGCGTCGCGGCCTCGTAGTCCGGCTCTCCGGCCACCGCGACGCCCGCTTCCCGTCCACCGGCCACGGTCATGGCAGAACCTCCCGACAGGCTCGTCGACTCGGGTGCCGCTCCAATGTCACACGCGACCGCGCGGCGCGGACCTTCTGGATTGCGCTGTGTGCCGCGTGCGGCGAGGTCCCGGCGGGCTGGCGCGACGCCGGCCGGACGGGCAGCCGGCAGGAGTGCCTCGAACACATCGAGCGGGTCTGGACCGACATGCGCCCGCGCAGCCTGCGCCGGGCCGGGAAGGAAGATCCCGCGCATCCGACCCGATAGACCGCACGGAGCGAAGGGCCGGCCGCGCGGCCGGCCCTTCGCTCCGGATCAGAACGCCGGGGGAATCTCCTCGCCGGTCACCGTGTCGACGAGGGTGATGGCCTCCACCGGGCAGAATCCGGCGGCCTCGCGGATCTCGGGGTTCGGCTCCATCACCTCGGCCAGCGGCCGAGAGACGCCGTCCACCACGGCGAAGTGCCCGGCTGCGGCACTTTCGCACATGCTCGACCCGGTACACCGGTTCCGGTCCACGGCGACCCGCCAGCCGGTCTTTTCCCCGGACTCGTCCGAACGCACGATGACTTCCGCCCTCACCCCGACGTCGGAAATGCTCGCGGTCGCTATTCGGCGATCCGGGTACGCATCGTCCGGCGGAAGGCGATCGGGCCGTCGTCCGCGGGATCGGCGCCCGTCTGGCGTTCGAAATGCTCGTAGCCGCCGTAGTGCTCGATCTTCACCCTCTCGCCGGCAGCCACGGCTTTGAGCAGGCGACGTTCGGGCGGAAGGTCCGCCGGACCGCCCTCCAGGACAACATCCACGAGGCTGTCGTCCGCGAGATGACCCATCGCCATGCCCCTCCTCGACAGTTCTGGCGCGAATGACGTCCGGAAACAGGATCTCGGCGCCTTGACATTCGACGGTGATCAATCGGGGGAACGGGCCCCACCCCTCACGGACCCCTATCGGGAAAGCCGGTGGCGGCCGCATTCGCCGATCCACTTGCTTACCCGGTGATTACCGGCTTGTTCCACGGCGGATCGTATGTTCGTCAGCGCGGCAATAGACGAGATCACCTCGCATCGCGGTCACCTGCGAACAGGAGTCAGCATGGCAACGTTGGGCCCCACCGCGCCGGCCGGCAAGGCCGACAGTCCGCCGCCCTTCCCGATGCGCCGCTCCGGGTGCCCCTTCAACCCGCCCCCGGAGTACGAGACGCTGCGCTCGACGGAACCGGTGTCCCGGGCCATGCTTCGCGACGGCAGCATCGTCTGGCTGGTCTCGCGGTACGCCGACGTCCAGGCCGCGCTCACCGACCCCCGGATCAGCAGCGACAGCACCATCCCGGGCATTCCCGTGGCCGGCGGTTCCATGGTGGACCGGCAAGGACGGCGTTCGGCGTTCGTCCGGATGGACCCGCCCGAGCACGACATATACCGCAAACTGCTGATGCCCAACTTCACGATGCGCAAGATCCGCACCCTACGCCCGCGGATCCAGCAGATGGTGGACGATGCGCTGGACGTCATGCGGGACAGTGGCCAGCCCGCCGACCTCGTGAACCTGGTGGCGCTACGGGTGCCGTCGGTGCTCACCTGCGAACTTCTCGGCGTGCCGGAGTCCGAGCACCACTTCTTCCAGACCCGCGCGAATATCCTGCTCGAGCGCAGCCTCACGATGAGCGACGCCCGGACCGCCGTGATGGAGATGCGCACCCACCTGCTCGCCCTGTTGGAGGAGAAACGCCGTAACCCGGGCGACGACATCCTCACCAAACTCGCGCACGCACCGGCCGAACTCGAGCTGGCGGATTCCGAGCTCGCCGGCGCGGCCCAGAGCGTGCTGAACGCATCGCACGAGGCGACCGCCAACATGATCGCCCTCGGCACGCTGGTCCTGCTGGAACACCCCGGTACGCTCGCCGAACTGAAAGCCGACCCGGCCCTGTGGCCCAAGGCTGTCGAGGAGTTGCTCCGCTACCTCAGCGTCGCCGATCTGGTTCTGCCCCGGATCGCCAAGGAGGACGTCGAGATCGCGGGACAACGGATCGCGGCCGGTGAGGGTCTGTATCTCCTCGCCGCCTCGGCCAACCACGACAAGGAATTCTTCGAAAATCCGGACACCTTCGACATTCATCGCTCGACGCGCGGGCACATGGCGTACGGCTACGGCACCCACCAGTGCATCGGCCAGAACATCGCCAATGCGGAGCTGGAGATCGTCTTCGAGACCCTGTTCCGGCGGTTCCCCGACCTGCGCTGCACCGTGCCGCTCGAGGAGCTTTCGTACAAACACGAGAGCGCCCTTTTCGGCGTTTACGAATTGCCGGTCACCTGGTGAACTGGTGAGACGGAGCGGCCGGCCGGGATCGGCCGGCCGCTCCGTCTCCCACGTACGATCAGCGCGGTCCGGAATCGGCGCCGGTCACGAAATCAATCACCTGGCGGACCACCTCCGGCGCGGACATGATGCGGTGGTGACCGAGCCCTTCGGTGGTGACCAGACGGGCCCCGGCGCCGTACGCCTCGGCCAGCAGCTCCGCCTGGTGATAGGAGATGACCCGGTCCTTGCGGTGCGCCGGCCTCGGGCAGGCCGGCGACGATCTGGTCGACGCCCCACCGGTTGATGTCCTGCACGTGGTAGGAGATGTCGTCCGGTCGCGGGTGCGGGCGTACCAGGAAGTAGGCCGCGCCGAGAGCGGCGACCGGCTTGTTCCTCGTCGGGGCACCAAGGGGCACCTCCGGGCTCACCTCGGGCTCACATAGGGTCAATCCATCGAAGGATGGCTCTAAAAAAGATCGCAAGAAGAGCAACAAGCAGCAGGTGAAGCCTGCTGTGTAAGGGTGCGCCCGGCAGGATTCGAACCTGCGGCCTTGGGATTAGAAGTCCCCTGCTCTATCCGCTGAGCTACGGGCGCGCGCGTGCGTGTCGCGCGAGAAGGGTACCGCCGCCCATCGGGTGACCGGCGGAACGGGTGGTCGCGTTCCACGTCGCGGACCAGGGTCGCACGCCTCCGCGGCGCCGGTCATCCGGGTTCCGCCGTCCGCGCGGCCGGGGCAGCGGCGGGTCGTACCCTCGGCTGGTGCTGCTTGACCCGGACACCGAGAACGACGTCGCCTACGAGCTGTGCCAGCTCCTCGGCCGCGCCATCCTGCCGATCCGCCGCGCCGACGCCGACGGGGGCGCCGACGCCGACGCGGGCGCCGACGCCGACGCGGGCGCCGAGGCCGGGGACGGCGACCGGGGCGAGGGGACCGCGTTCCTCTTCGCCGCGCGGGGCCGGGAGCACCTGTTGACCGCCGACGCCCTGGTCCGCGTCGGGGCGGGGCGGATCGGGCTGCGGCCGAGCGTGACCGAACCGGGCGCGGCGGCCGACTCCGTGGCCCTGGCGGGCCTCGCCGGTGGCTGGCGGCACCACGGGGAACTCGGCGTCGCCGCCCTGCCCACCGCCGGCCTGCACGAGCATGCCGCCGGGGAGGGCTGGCGGTGGCGTACCCAGCAGGTGCCGGATTCGATCGCGGCCGACCGGGACGTGATCGCCCGGATCGGCGCGGAGCCGGGCTCCGCGGTCGTGCTCGCCCACGGGGTCGGCGCGGGTGGGGCCCGGCCGCTGGAGGTGGCGATCGAGCGGGTGGCGCGGGTGGGCGACGCCGTCCGGCTCACGGCCGAACTGCCGGCGGGCTACGCGGGCGCGCCGGTGTTCGGCGTGCTGGCCGGCCGCGACGGCGAGGTGGGGCTGCGCTGCCTGGGCCTGGTGCTGCCGGCCCGCGGCGGCGGCCACCCGCTGGCCACGTTCGACCGGATCCGGGAGGCCGTGGGCGCCGGCTGAGGCGGGCGGCGCCCGGCTCAGCCGCCCTGCGCGGAGGCGTCCGCCGGGTCGGTCTCGTCCGCCGGGCGCCGGGCCGTCGGCGGGCGCTCGCCGACGCGGACCGTGGGCCCGGCGTCGAAGAACGCGTCGGCCCAGCGCCCGACCTCCTCGAAGACCTTCTCCCGTACGGCGGGGCCGGAGAGCGTGAGGTCGTGCATGCCGCCGTCGAAGCGGGCCAGCGTGACGTGCCGACCGAGGCGGGGCGCCCAGCGGACCATGTGCTCGACGTCGAGGACGGCGTCGGCGAGGGCCGCCGACTCGTGCCACTTCGTGCCCCGGAACGAGCGGGTCGAGCAGGCGAGCAGCACCGGCACCTGGATGTCCAGGCCGGCGCGGAGCTGCCGCTGGGCGGTACGGATGGCGTTCAGCCAGCCGGCCCGGACGGGGAACCCGGCGAGCGGCTTCCAGGTCAGGTCGTAGTTCCACTCGCCGTGGTGCTCGGCGTGGATGCTCTCGCTGTAGACCGTGCCGAGCCCGAACGGCAGCACCCGGCGCGGCGCCCGGCGGCCCAGCCGGCCGACGGCGGCCGCGAGCGGGCGGCGTACCAGCCACGGGGCGTTGATGTCGAAGAAGGGGCTGTTCAGGAAGAGGCCGTCGATGATCCCGGCGTCGCGGCGGGCGTGCGCCCAGAGCGGCATGATCAGTCCGCCGGTGGAGTGGCCCATCGCGAGCAGTGTGTCGTGCCCGTCGTCCTCGCGGACGATCCGCGCGGCGGCGTCCAGCTCGGGGAAGTACTCGCTGACGTCGCGGCAGAAGTTCGGCGTCTGGTGGGGCCGCAGGCTGCGTCCGTGCTTGCGCAGGTCGAGGGCGTAGAAGTCCCACCCCCGCTCGGCGAAGAAGTCGCCGAGGTGGCCCTGGAAGAAGTAGTCGGTGAAGCCGTGCGTGTAGAGCACGGCCCGCCCGGTCGGGCGGTCGGCCCGGCGACGGACCAGGGTGGCGACCACCGGTCCCTCGTCGTCGGTGCCCAGGTCGATCGTCTGCCGCTCGTACGGCGGGCCCAGCACGTCGGGTTCCACGACCGCGACGGTACGCCGGGAAGCTACCGGACGGTAGCCCGTGCGGTGCCCGGCCCCGCCCGCCCGCTCGCGGCGGGCGGGGTTCCGGGGCGCGCCTCAGACGGTCTCGGCCTCGGCGCGGGCCGGGTCGGTGTCGGGCTCGACCTCGGCGGCCGGCTGGGGGACCTCGCGCAGGTGCTTGTTGTGCCGCGGCTCCTGCTTGGTCTTCGCGTCGTTGAGCCGCCGGCGCAGGTCGTCACGGACGTCGTTGAGCGCCGCGTGCAGGTCCTCCTCGGCGGAGGTGGTGACGATCTTCTGCCGGCCGGCGATCCAGCACTCCAGGGTGACCTTCTGGCCCTTGGCCTCCCGGTCCTTCACCGACACCTCGATCTCGGTGGCGTCGGCGTGGAACCCGGCCAGCCGGGCGTCCAGCGTGGCGAACTGCTCCGCGATCCAGTTCCGGTCGCCCTGGGAGAATCCGGCGCCGACCCGCAGGCACTCCGCGACGGTGGCCGGGTTCGCGACGGCGCTCATCGCCGCACCCCACCGGTGACTGGGGCGGTTGCGGTGCTGGTCATCTTCATGATCGCTGACCTTTCGTTCGTCGTGCTGTCGGCGGTGCCGTTGATCGGTCCATACCCCGCCACGCTCCGTCCGGAACGTGATCCGTCCGGCACACCGATCGTCGCGGCGGGCGGGCGTACCCCGGGCCCCTCGGCCATAGCACAACGGGAGCTTGATCGGGTCGTCGTCCACAGCCGGTCCCGTCGTCCACAGGCCGGCGCGCGGTACCGGCACGACCGCACTGCGACCCCCCAGGCTCGACACCGAGTCGACTCGCGACGGCAAGCCTGATCTCCCCCTGGAGGGACGATGTTCGACACCTACGTCACGATCGTGGGCAACGTGCTGACCGCGCCGGAGTGGCGCCGCACCACCCAGAGCAACACCCTGGTGGCCAACTTCAAGGTCGCCTCGACCGCCCGTCGGCTCGACCGTGAGAGCGGCCGCTGGGTCGACGGCAACAGCCTGCGCGTCCGGGTCAACTGCTGGCGCAGGCTGGCCGAGGGGGTGGCCGCCTCGGTGATGGTCGGCGACCCGGTGGTGGTCTGCGGCCGGCTGTACACCCGCGACTGGACCGACGACGCCGGCAACCACCGCACGCTCTACGAGCTGGAGGCGGTCGCCGTGGGGCACGACCTGTCCCGGGGGCGCAGCCGGTTCCAGCGCAACCGGCCGACGATGACGACCAGCACCCTGGAGGACGCCGAGGCCGAGCAGCGCGTGCACGGCGAGGCGACCGAGCCGGTGCCGGCCGGCGAGGCACCCGCCCGGCCGGACGACCGGCCGCTCGACGACGACTTCGAGCCCGACTTCGGCTCGTACGCGGCCGGCCGGGGGCTGCCGTCGGACGCCGTCGACGGCTCGCTCGACCCCTTCGACGAGCCGGCCGACGACCCGCACGACCACCACGATCTCCACGGCGGGGAGGGCGACGGTCCGGAACCGGAGACGGACGACCTGCCGTCGGGCGACCGGACGCCGGACCCGGCGCGGGGCCCTGCCGACCCGGTGGAGGGGCCGCCCGACGCGGAGGCGGGCCAGCCGGCCGCCCAGGCCGGCGCGGGTGCCTCCCCGGCCGGGCGCGGTCGCCGGGGCCGCGGGCGGGTGCCGCA
>NZ_JBAKHV010000064.1:0-30890 GCF_036906775.1 Micromonospora sp. CPCC 205561
ACGACGGTACCCCGTCAGCCCACCCGCCCCGGGCCGAACCGGACAGCCGCCACCAGACCGGACGACCGCCGCAGCGGGTCGACCCGGCGACGGGCCGAGATCGTGGTACGAGACGTCAGGAGGCCGGCGTGCGCAGGCGGTGCAGGCGCAGCGCCAGCTGCACCTCCAGCGCCCGCTCCGGCTTCTGCCAGTCAGCGCCGAGCAGCTGCCCGACCCGCTCCAGCCGCTGGGTGACCGTGTTGACGTGCACGTGCAGCTGCTCGGCGGCCCGGGCCAGGCTGCCGCCCACCCCGAAGTACGCCTCCAGGGTCTTCACCAGCGCGGTGCCCCGCCGGGCGTCGTAGTCGACGACCGGCCCGACGGTGGCGGTCAGGAACCGGTTCACGTCCTTGTCGCCCCCGTCGCCCACGGCGCCCAGCAGCAGCCCGACGAAGCCCAGTTCGGCCGTGCTGGCGCCCTGACCCGACCGGCCCAGCGCGCCCAGCGCGGTCAGGCAGCGCTCCGCCTCGGCGAAGGTCGCGGCCAGCGACGCCGGCCCCGCCGACGGGCCGCTCGCCCCGGCGGTCACCGGTCGGCCCGTCACCCGCGACAGGTCCCGCGCCACGGCCCGGGCGCTGCCGCCCGCGTCCCGCCCGGGCAGCATCAGCACCACCCGCCCGTCGCGGGCCGCCGCGAGCCCGCTGCGGGCCGAGGCGTACGTGGTCGCCCAGGAGAGCACCCGCTGCCGGGCCGAGCCGGTCGCGGCGATGGCGTCGTCGCCGATCGCCACCAGCACGTGCGGGGCGTCCAGGTCCACCCCCAGCCGGCGGGCCCGGCTGCGCAGCGCGTCGGTGTCCCGCAGCGGCCGGGCGATCAGGTCGTCGAGCAGCTCGCCCCGGACCCGACCCTCCGCCTCGGCGACGGTGCGCCGGAACAGCAGCAGCAGCGCCGTCACCAGCGACGCCCGCTCCAGGATCCGCTGGTCGGCGTCGACCAGCTCGTCGTCGGGGCGCAGCACCAGCGCGCCCATGTTCTCCGCCCCGGCGACCACCGCGGCGTACCAGAGCCGGCCCCGGCGCACGCTGCGCCCCTCCGTACGCGACGCGGCCACCGCCTCCACCATGTCCGCCCGGTCCGGCTCGTCGATCTCGCCGACCCGGGCCAGCAACCGGCCCTCCGCGTCGAGCGCCAGCAGCGCCCCGCCGAGCACGTCGGTGACCGCCGCGGCGACGTCCTCCACCCCGCCGCCGCGCAGCACCAGCGCCGTCATCCGGTCGTGCGCCGCCGCGGCCCGCTCCACCGAGCTGCTGTGCGCGCGGATGGTGGTGTTCGCCGCCGACAGCTCCTCCAGCGCCGCCCGGGTCTCCGCGAGCAGCCGCGCCGTGTCGATCGCCACGGCCGCGTGCGCGGCGAGGGAGACCAGCAGCGCCACCTCCTCGCGGACGAACGGCCGGGCCGAGCGGTTGGCCGCGTAGAGCACCCCGATCGAGGTCGAGCCGAGCCGCAGCGGCACCCCGAGGATCGCCACCAGCCCCTCCTCGCCGACCCCGGCGTCGATCTCGCCGGTGTGGTGGAAGCGCTCGTCCTCGGGATAGTTCGCGGTCACGTACGGGGCGCCCGACTGGGCCACCAGCCCGCCGAGGCCGGCGCCCATCGGCAGCCGCAGCCGCTGGAAGCGGGCGGAGACCGAGCCGTCGGTGACCCGCATGTAGGTGTCGCCGCGCTCGTCGTCGTCGAGGGTCATGTAGGCGACGTCCGCGCCGAGCAGGTGCCGCGCCCGGTGCACGATCGCGCGCAGCACGTCGTCCAGGTCGCGCAGCCCGGCCAGGTCGCTGACCGTGTCGTACAGGCCGGAGAGCTCGGTCTCCCGGCGACGGCGACGTTCCAGCAGCGCGCGGACCCGCAGCGCCACCGTCTTGGCCTGCTCCAGCTCGGCGAGCCGCGCGGGGGGCAGCCCGGCGGCCCGGGCGGCGACGAGCGGCCCCTCGAACTCCACCGCGGCGGCCTCGCGGGCGAGCAGCTCCAGGAACTCCACCGGTGACGACATGACCGACATTGTGCGGCTCACCACTAGTTCGCCGTCCAGCCCCCGTCGAGCGCGATGGAGGCGCCCGTGATGAACGCCGCCGGTGGGGAGCAGAGGTACGCCACCAGCTCGGACACCTCCTCCGGCTCGATCAGCCGCTTGATCGCCGCCCGGGCGAGCATGATCTTCTCGACCACCTCGGCCTCCGGGATGCCGTGGCTGGCCGCCTGGTCGGCGATCTGGCTCTCCACCAGCGCGGTGCGGACGTACGCCGGGTTGATGCAGTTGGCGGTGACCCCGTGCGGGGCGCCCTCCAGGGCGACCACCTTCGACAGCCCCTCCAGGGCGTGCTTCGCCGAGACGTACGCCGACTTGAAGGGCGAGGCGCGCAGCCCGTGCACCGAGGAGATGTTGACGACCCGTCCCCACCCCCGGGCGTACATGTGCGGCAGCGCCCGCCGGATGATCAGGAACGGCGCCTCCACCATCACCCGGTGCAGGTGCGAGAAGCGCTCGGGGGAGAACTCCTGCACCGGCGCCACGTGTTGCAGGCCCGCGTTGTTCACCACGATGTCCACGGCGGCGTCGAGGCGGTCGACGGCGTCTGCGTCGGCGAGGTCCACGCCCTCGGCCCGGCCGCCGGCCTCCGCCGCCACCGCCTTGGCGGCCTCGACGTTGCGGTCCACCACCAGCACCTCGGCGCCGGCCGCCGCCAGCCGCAGGGCGCAGGCCCGGCCGATGCCGCCGCCGCCCCCGGTCACCAGGGCGGTACGACCGGCGAGGTCGACGTGTACGACGTGGGGGACCGCCACGGGTTCTGCCGTCATGGCGCATGAAGTTACGAGCTGTGTGTCCGGGCGCACATGGGCCGGCGACACATACTCGACGGCCGGAGTGTGTGGTCGTCGCGCGCCCCGGGCGGCGTGTCGGCGCGCCCGGCGTGTCCCCGGCGGCGGGGTGTCGCCCGGCTCGGTAGGGTGTCGAACACACGTACTGCCGACGGTTGGGGGAGGAGGCGGCGTGCGGGTGTTGGGCGTCGACCCGGGGCTGACCCGGTGCGGGGTCGGCGTGGTCGAGGGCGTGCCGGGGCGGCCCTGCACGCTGGTCGCCTACTACGTCGTCCACACCGATCCGGGCGACGAGCTGGCGCTGCGCCTGCTGCACCTGGACCGTTCGCTCACCGACCTGGTCGCCGAGCACCGGCCCGACAGCGTCGCCGTCGAGCGGGTCTTCAGCCAGCACAACGTCCGCACCGTGATGGGCACCGCCCAGGCCAGCGGGATCGCCGTGCTTGCCGGCGCCCGCGCCGGGCTGCCCGTGCAGACCTACACCCCCAGCGAGGTCAAGGCGGCCGTGACCGGTTCCGGTCAGGCCGACAAGGCGCAGATGACCGCCATGGTCACCCGGCTGCTGCGGCTGGCCGAGCCGCCGAGGCCGGCCGACGCCGCCGACGCCCTGGCCCTGGCCATCTGTCACGTGTGGCGCGGCGGGACGCGCTCCAAGCTGGCCGCCGCGGCCGACCGGGTACGACGAGGAGGAGCCAGATGATCGCCAGCGTGCGCGGGGTGGTGACCGCGACCGGTCCGGACCACGCCGTGGTGGAGGTCGGCGGGGTCGGCCTGGCGGTGCAGTGCGCCCCCGGCACCCTGGCCGAGCTGCGGATCGGCCAGCCCGCCCGGCTCGCCACCAGCCTGGTCGTCCGGGAGGACTCGCTCACCCTCTACGGCTTCGCCGACGACGACGCCAAGCAGCTCTTCGAGCTGCTCCAGACCGCCAGCGGGGTCGGCCCCCGGCTGGCCCAGGCCGTGCTCGCCGTGCACACCCCCGACGCCGTACGCAAGGCGATCGCCAACGCCGACACCGCCGCGCTGACCCGGGTGCCCGGCATCGGCAAGAAGGGCGCCGAGCGCCTGGTGCTGGAGCTGCGCGACCGCGTCGGCCCGGTGCCGGTCGGCGCCGACGGCGCGGCCGGGGTCACCGGCGGCGCGTGGCCCGAGCAGGTCCGGCAGGCGCTGGTCGGGCTCGGCTGGACGGCCGGGCAGGCCGACCAGGCGGTGGCCGCGGTGGCGGAGACCGTCGACGGTGACCTCCCGCCGGTGCCGGTCCTGCTCAAGCAGGCCATCCGGCTGCTGGGCCGCACCCGGTGACGGGGCCCGACGGCGGGCTCGTCTCCGCCTACGTGCACGACGCCGACCTCGACGCGGAGGCCACCGTCCGGCCCAAGCGGCTGGAGGAGTTCATCGCCCAGCACCGGGTCCGCGACCAGCTCGACCTGCTGCTCCAGGGCGCGATGCGGCGCGGCGCCCCACCCGACCACATCCTGCTGTCCGGGCCGCCCGGCCTCGGCAAGACGACCCTGGCCAACATCGTCGCCGCCGAGCTGGGCTCGGGCATCCGGGTGACCAGCGGCCCGGTCATCGAGCGCTCCGGCGACCTGGCGGCGATCCTGACCAGCCTCGCCGAGGGCGACGTGCTCTTCATCGACGAGATCCACCGGATCGCCAAGCCGGCCGAGGAACTGCTCTACAGCGCGATGGAGGACTTCCGCGTCGACGTGATCGTCGGCAAGGGCCCGGGGGCGACGGCGATCCCGCTGGACGTCGAGCCCTTCACCCTGGTCGGCGCGACCACGCGTTCCGGCCTGCTCACCGGGCCGATGCGCGACCGGTTCGGCTTCGTGGCGCACCTCGACTTCTACTCCCCGTCCGACCTGGAGGTGCTGCTGCGCCGCTCCGCGCGGATCCTCGGCGTGCCGATCACCGACGAGGGCGCTGCCGAGGTCGCCGGCCGCTCCCGGGGCACCCCCCGGATCGCCAACCGGCTGCTGCGCCGGGTCCGCGACTTCGCCGAGGTCCGGGCCGACGGCGTGGTCACCCTGGAGACCGCCCGGGCCGCCCTCAAGGTGTACGACGTCGACGCCCTCGGCCTCGACCGGCTCGACCGGGCGGTGCTGACCGCCCTGGTCGACTCGTTCCGGGGCGGGCCGGTCGGCCTCTCCACGCTCGCCGTGGCGGTGGGGGAGCAGCCGGACACGGTCGAGGAGGTCTGCGAGCCGTTCCTGGTGCGGGCCGGTCTGCTGGCCCGGACGCCGCGCGGCCGGGTCGCCACCGAGGCGGCCTGGCGCCACCTGGGGCGTACTCCGCCGAATGGTACATTTGGCCCGGATACCCCTCCCGTGCCCGATCTGTTCTCGCTGGACGTCGATCAGCCGTGATGTGAACGTGATCTGTGCCGCATTCGGCGTTCCCAGGTGCAGGGATTAGACTCGCGCCGGTCTGTACAGGACGTGAGAATCCGCCTCCGCTCCGGCGCGCCCGCGCCGGGCCGGTGGCCAATGGGAAGGTCTTACACCGTGCTTTACGCAGCAGAGGGCGGCGGGGGTGCCGGCAGCCTGACGCCGATCCTCATGATCGCTCTGCTCTTCGGCGTCATGTACTTCATGATGATCCGCCCCCAGCAGAAGCGCCGCCGGGAGGCGGAGGCCATGCAGTCCGCCCTCGCTCCCGGCGACGAGGTGGTCACCATCGGCGGGCTCTACGGCACGGTCACCGGCGTGGACGACGACACCGTCCTGCTCGAGGTCGCGCCCGGCGTGCAGACCCGGTACGCCCGCCCGGCCGTCGCCCGGGTGGTAACCCGGGCGGAGCAGCCGGTCGAGCCGGTCATCGAGGACGCGGACGTCGTCAAGGAGTGACGCGCGTTCCCGCCCCGTCCGGGTGGCGGCCGCCGGGTCCCGGTGACCGCGCCACCCGACGGGGCAGCGGAGGCGACGCGAAAACTGGATAGTTGGGTCCGACGCCGGAAGCCCGGCCCGCCCCGTTCCGCCCGGCGCCCCCGCGCCGGGTCGCGGAGCCGGGTGCCGGTCTCCGACGCCGGCCCGTCAGAACCGCCGGCCGGGCCGGCCGACACCCGCCGCACCAGCGGCGCGACCGTACAGGGAGACAGGACAGCCGTGGCACCACCTCAGGGACAGATGCGCCCCGGACGGCAACTGGCCGTGCTCGGGCTCATCTTCGTCGTCCTCTATCTTTTGGTGTTCTTCGCGGGCGGCGCCAGCGGCGGCCTCAAGGACCGGCTGGAGCCCAAGCTCGGCCTGGACCTCGTCGGTGGCACCCGGCTGACGCTGGAGGCGACCAACAGCATCGGCGGCCAGGCCCCGACGGCGGAGAACCTCGAAGAGGCCCGCCAGATCATCGAGAGCCGGGTCAACGCCTTCGGCGTGGCCGAGGCCGAGGTGGTCACCGAGGGCAACCGCAACATCGTGATCTCCCTGCCCGGTGAGAACCGCGACCTGACCGAGGTCGGCAGCGCCGCCGAGCTGCGCTTCCGCAAGGTGCTCAAGGCCGCCGACGGCAGCGGCGCGGCCTCCGCCCCGGCGCCCGCGGCCACCCCGGCCCCGTCCGGCAGCGCCGTTCCGGCCCCCTCCGGCAGCGCGAAGCCGTCGGGCGGCGCCGCCCCGTCGGGCAGCGCCGCGCCGAAGGTGAGCCCGTCGGCGAGCGGCGGCCAGGGCGGCATGGCCCCGGCCCCGAGCGCCAGCGCGTCGGCCTCGCCGAGCGCCACCGCCTCGGCCGCCGCCGCGACCCCGACGCCGAGCACCAGCGGCGAGCCGGTGCCGCAGAGCGTCGAGGAGCAGCGCAAGGCCGTCGAGAAGAAGGTCGGCGCCGCCGCCTGGGCCGCGGCGAACGGCCTGAAGGCCCCGGCCGACCTGACCGCCGACCCGTCGCTGGCGGAGAAGCTCAAGCCGTTCGCGGGCCTCGACCCGCGCGAGGTCGCGGTGCTGCCGACGCAGATGCAGTTCAACGTGCCGCAGATCAGCTGCGCCCAGCTCGACAAGCGCCCGCCGGCCTCGATCTCCGCCGCCGACCAGCAGGTGGTGGCCTGCGAGGGCGGCGCCGCGAAGTACCTGCTCGACCAGGCGAAGGTGCTCGGCACCGACGTCGAGGACGCCGACGCGGTGCTCGACCAGACCAGCCAGTGGGTGGTCAGCCTCGACTTCACCGGCCCCGGCCAGGACAAGTGGACCAACCTGACGCGCGAGGCGTTCACCAACGAGGGCCAGGCCTGTGACGCCACGGCCCTCGGCCAGGACGGCAAGTGCCGCGTCGCCGTCGTGCTCGACAACGAGATCGTCTCCTCGCCCGAGATCCAGGGCGTACTGATGGGCAACTCGCAGATCACCGGCAACTTCACCCAGCGCGACTCCAGCGCCCTCGCCGGCCAGCTGCGCTACGGCGCGCTGCCGGTCACCTTCGAGGCGCAGGAGCAGCAGAACGTCACCGCCACCCTGGGCGCCAGCCACCTGCGGGCCGGTCTCCTCGCGGCGGGCATCGGCATGGCGCTGGTCATCATCTACTCGTTTTTCTACTACCGCCTGCTCGGCTCGGTGATCTTCCTCAGCCTGGTGCTCTCGGCGCTGCTGGTCTTCGGCGCGCTGGTGGTGCTCGGCCGGCAGATCGGCTTCACCCTCACCCTCGCCGGCATCGCCGGCATGATCGTCTCGCTCGGTGTGGCGGCGGACTCGTTCGTCATCTACTTCGAGCGGCTCAAGGACGAGATCCGCGAGGGGCGCAGCCCGCGCAGCGCGGTGCCGCGTGCCTGGATCCGGGCCCGCCGGACGATCATCTCGGCCAACGCGATCACGCTGATGTCGGCGGTGGTCCTCTACGTGGTCTCGGTCGGCGCGGTGAAGGGCTTCGCCTTCGCCCTCGGCCTGGCCACGGTGCTGGACCTGGTCGTGGTCTTCCTCTTCCGGCACCCGATCATGACGATGTTCGCCCGCACCTCCGCGTTCCTGTCCCCGCGGGTCAGCGGTCTCGGCCGGGCCCTGCCGCCCCGGACGGCCGAGCCGGTCGGCCCCCGCAACCCGCGCGCCAAGGAGGCCTGAGATGGCAAAGAGTGGTCTCGCGAGCCGCCTCTACCGCGGTGAGGCCGGCCTCGACATCATCGGCCGGCGCAAGCTCTGGTTCGGCGTCGCGCTCGCGCTGATCCTGCTGTCGGCGCTCAGCTTCGGGCTGCGCGGCTTCAGCCTCGGCATCGAGTTCGCCGGCGGCAACTCGTTCCAGATCCCGGCCAGCGTCGGCACGCTGGAGCAGACCGAGCTGAAGGTCGAGGAGGCCCTCGCCACGGCCGGCGGCGACGCCGAGGTGGTGACCACGCAGAAGGTCGGCGGCACCGGCGGCGAGTTCTACGAGGTGCGCACCACCCAGCTCGACACCGAGCAGGCCAACTCCGTCAAGGACGAGATCGCCCGGGAGTTCGGCATCGACGCCGCCACCATCAGCGGCAACCAGGTCAGCGAGGCGTGGGGCAGTCAGGTGACCTCCCGGGCGCTGCTCGGTCTGGTCGTCTTCATCGCGGTGGTGATGATCTACCTGATCCTGCGCTTCGAGTGGCGGATGGCGGTCGCCGCCGTCTGCTCGCTGGTCATGAACCTGATCCTGACCGCCGGCATCTACTCGCTGGTCGGCTTCGAGGTAACCCCGTCGACGGTCATCGGCTTCCTCACGATCCTGGGTTTCGCGCTCTACGACGTGGTGGTGGTCTTCGACAAGGTGCAGGAGAACACGCGCGGCATCACCGCGAACAACAACCAGACGTACGGCGAGGCCGCCAACCTGGCGATCAACCAGAGCCTGATGCGGTCGCTGAACACCTCCGTGGTCGCGCTGCTGCCCGTCGGCGGCCTGCTCTTCATCGGTGCCGGCCTGCTCGGCGCGGGCACCCTGAAGGACCTCGGCCTGGTGCTCTTCGTCGGTATGGCGGTGGCCTTCCTCACCTCGATCCTGCTGGCCACGCCGCTGCTGGTGCTGCTCAAGAACTACGACCCGCGGATCCAGGCGCACAACAGGCGGGTGCTGGGCCGCCGGGGCGCGATCGCCCGCGGCGAGGTCACCCCGAGGGGTGGCGCGCCCCGCTCCACCGACCCGTCCGACGAGCCGGTCGACCCGGAGTCGGCCGCGCTGGCCGGCGCCTCGCCCAAGGTGGGTGCCCGACCGGCCGGGAAGCGGCCCACGGGTGCCCGGGGCGGCCGACCGGCCGGCGGCGGCGGCAACCGTCCGGGCGGCAAGCGGCGCTGACCCGGGCCGGCCCACCCGGTAGGAACCGGAGCGACGGCGTCCTTCATGCTGTGCGAGCAGCATGCAGGACGCCGTCGTCGTGAAGGGGAGCGGAACTGCCGTGACGGAGACCCACAGCACCGGGGTACGGGGAGACAGCGGCCCGGACGCCGCCGCGCTGGTGGCCAGCCGGGTGCTCGACGTGCCCGACTTCCCCAAGCCCGGCGTCATGTTCAAGGACCTGATGCCGCTCTTCGCCGACGGTGAGACGTTCCGCCGGGTGATCGACGGCATAGTCGCGTACCACGGGCGGGACGCGTTCGACGTCGTGGTCGGCATCGAGGCGCGCGGATTCGTGGTCGCGGCGGCGATCGCGTACGCGACCGGGGCCGGCGTGGTGCCGGTGCGCAAGGCCGGCAAGCTGCCCCGCCCGGCGTACTCGGCCTCCTACGCCCTGGAGTACGGCGAGGCCACCCTGGAGGTGCACGAGGACGCCTTCACCGCCGGGCATCGGGTGCTGGTGGTCGACGACGTGCTGGCCACCGGGGGCACCGCGGAGGCGACGCTGGACCTGGTGGAGCGGGCCGGCGGGACCGTGGCCGGCTTCACCGTCCTGCTGGAGCTCGGGTTCCTCGGCGGCCGGCGGCGGCTCGCCCCGCGCCCGGTCCATGCCCTGTTGACCGTTTGACCGCGCCGGCCGTCGGACGGACCCGGTGCGGACCGTCCGGCGGAGCGGCGGGGCACGGTGGGTGCGGGTAGCATTGCCCTTTGCTGACCGGGCGGTACCGTCCGGGCGGCGCGAGACCAGACCGGCCGGCGCACGGTCGGTGTATTCCGGCGAGCGGTGAGGAGGCCGGTGTCCCACGATGTCGCCCCTCCGGTGGAGGGCACGGTGCACTCGACAGGCGACGCGGACGGCTCGGTGACCGCACGAAACGGTGACGCCCCGGCCCGGGACGAGGGCTCCGGCGCGGCCGGCCAGGTCGAGTCCGTACGCCCCGACCTGCCTCGCGTGAGCACCGGCGTGGCCGACGGCACGGGCGGGGCGGCCGAGGGGGTCGTGCTCCCGTTCCCCACCGACGACGCCGACGACGCCGTGCCCAGCGCGGGCTTCGCGCTCTCCACCGCGCCCACCGGCCGCAGGGTCCGGGCGCGGCTGGCCCGGTTCAACGCACCCTGGCAGTCCTCGCAGGTCAGCGAGGTGCTGGAGCCGCTGATCTCGACCCACCGCGACGCCCACCCGAAGGCCGACGCGCGGCTGCTCCAGCGCGCCTTCGACACCGCGGCCCGCTGGCACTCCGGGCAGTACCGCAAGTCCGGCGACCCCTACATCACCCACCCGCTCGCGGTCGCCACGATCCTGGCCAACCTGGGCATGGACACCACCACCCTGGTCGCCGCGCTGCTGCACGACACCATCGAGGACACGGAATACGCCCTCGACCAGATGCGCGCCGACTTCGGTGGCGAGGTGGCGCTGCTGGTCGACGGCGTGACCAAGCTCGACAAGGTCAAGCTGGGCGACGCGGCCAAGGCCGAGACGATCCGCAAGATGGTCGTCGCGATGGCCAAGGACCCGCGGGTGCTGGTGATCAAGCTGGCCGACCGGCTGCACAACATGCGTACCCTCACCTTCCTGCCCCGGCCCAAGCAGGAGCAGAAGGCGAAGGAGACGCTGGAGATCCTGGCCCCGCTGGCCCACCGGCTGGGCATGAACACGATCAAGTGGGAGCTGGAGGATCTCGCCTTCGGCACGCTCTTCCCGAAGCGCTACGAGGAGATCAACCGGCTGATCGGGGAGCACCAGCCGCAGCGCGAGGCGCTGCTGCGCCAGGTGACCCAGAAGGTGCAGACCGACCTGAAGGCCGCCAAGATCAAGGCGGAGACCACCGGGCGGCCGAAGCACCTCTACTCGATCTACCAGAAGATGATCGTGCGAGGACGGGACTTCAACGACATCTACGACCTGGTCGGGGTGCGGATCCTGGTCGACACGGTGCGGGACTGCTACGCGGCGCTGGGCGTGATCCACGCCAACTGGCAGCCGGTGCCGGGCCGGTTCAAGGACTACATCGCGATGCCCAAGTTCAACATGTACCAGTCGCTGCACACGACGGTCATCGGGCCCACCGGCAAGCCGGTGGAGATGCAGATCCGCACGTACGCCATGCACCGCACCGCCGAGTTCGGCATCGCCGCGCACTGGAAGTACAAGGAACACAAGGGCACCCAGATCGTCGGCCCGCCGGCGCACATCGACGAGATGACCTGGCTGCGCCAGCTGCTGGACTGGCAGCGGGAGGCGGCCGACCCGAGCGAGTTCCTCGACGCGCTGCGCTTCGACCTGTCCAGCCAGGAGGTGTACGTCTTCACCCCGAAGGGTGACGTCATCCCGCTGCCGACCGGCTCGACGCCGGTGGACTTCGCGTACGCGGTGCACACCGAGGTGGGGCACAAGTGCATCGGGGCGCGGGTCAACGGCAAGCTGGTGCCGCTGGAGTCGACGCTCTCCAACGGCGACGTGATCGAGATCTTCACGTCGAAGTCGGAGACGGCCGGGCCGACGCAGGACTGGCTGGGTTTCGTCAAGAGCCCGCGGGCGCGTACGAAGATCCGGCAGTACTTCAACAAGGAGCGGCGCGAGGAGGCGATCGAGGCCGGCAAGGACGCGATCGTCAAGGCGATGCGCAAGCAGGGCATGCCGTTGCAGCGGATGCTCACCTCCGACGCGCTGATGACGATCGCCCGGGACCTGCATCTGGCCGACGTGGCCTCGCTCTACGCCGCGGTGGGCGACAGCCAGGTCTCCGCCCAGTCGGTGGTGCAGAAGCTGATGGCCGCGTACGGCGGCGAGGAGGGCGCGGCGGAGGACATCGCCGAGACCGCCGTCGCCACCCGGCCGCCGCGCAGCCGGCAGAGCAGCGCCGATCCCGGTGTCGTGGTGCGCGGGGTCAGCGACGTATGGATCAAGCTGGCGCGCTGCTGCACGCCCGTACCGCCGGACTCGGTCTTCGGCTTCGTCACCCGCTCCGGCGGGGTGAGCGTGCACCGGGACGACTGCGCCAACGCCGAGGACCTGCGGGCCCAGAGCGAGCGGGTGGTCGAGGTGAGCTGGAAGCTCACCTCCGCCTCGACGTTCCTGGTCGCGATCCAGGTCGAGGCGTTGGACCGGCACAAGCTGCTCGCCGACGTGACCCGGGTGCTCTCCGACGAGCGGGTCAACATCCTCTCCGCGACGGTCACCACGACCCGCGACCGGGTGGCGGTGAGCCGGTTCAGCTTCGAGATGGCCGACCCGAAGCACCTGGGCCACCTGCTGGCTGCGGTCCGCAAGGTCGACGGCGTCTTCGACGCCTACCGCGTAACCTCCGGCGCCTAACCCCACCCGCCCCGCCCACCCCGCCGCCCCGCCCCGCCCCGCCCGCCCACCCCGCCCCCGCCCGCCCGCCCGCGCGATCTTGCACTTTCGGCCCTCCGGAGAGGCGAATCGCCCCTTTCGCCGGGGCGACAGGTGCAAGATCGCTGGGGCGTGGGGCGTGGGGCGTGGGGCGTGGGGCGTGGGGCGTGGGGCGTGGGGCGTGGGGCGAGACAGCAGCGCCCGCCGGGGAGACCGGCGGGCGCTGCTTCGTGCGACGGGGAGGGTCAGCCCTGGGGGGCGCTCATCAGGATCTTCTTGATGGTGACTTCCTTCTTCGGGTGACCGCCGCCGGCCTGCTTCGCGAAGGCCTTGTCGTCACCGGCCGCCGCGACCTGCTTGACGATGTCCATGCCGCCGGTGACGGTGCCCACGACGGTGTAGTTCGGGTCCAGCGGCGAGTCGCCGTAGACGATGAAGAACTGGCTGCCCGTGCTGCCCGGCTGCCCGGAGTTGGCCATCGCGATCACGCCCTCCGGGTACGGGGGCCGCTTGTCGGTGGGCAGGTTCTCCTCGGCGAGCCGGTAGCTCGGGCCGCCGGTGCCGTCGGTCTGCCGCCAGCCCGTGCCGGACGCGCTCGGGTCGCCGCACTGGAGCACCTTGATGCCCTCGGTCACCAGGCGGTGGCACTTGCTGTTGTCGAAGAAGTTCTTCTCCGCCAGGTGGGTGAAGCTGCCCGCGGTGCAGGGCACCAGCGAGCGGTCGACCGTGGCGGTGATCGGGCCCAGGTTGGTGTCGATCGTCATCGTCTGGGTGCCCTTGTTCGCCTGCTGGGCGGGCGGCAGCCCGACGTCCTTGATCTGCTTGCTCCGCTGGTCGGCGGGGACCTCGTTCCAGGCACACTGCACGTTGCCGGCCGCCGGGCCGGCGGTGTCGGTCTCGTCGTCGCCGCCGAGGCTGGTGACGAGCCAGACCGTGCCGGCGACGACGAGCACCAGGACCGAAGCGGCCCCGACGATCGCCTGGGTTTGCCGGCGCTTGCGGGCCCTGGCCCCGCGCTCGGCCATCTCCTTCTCGAGCCTTGCGCGCGCCGCCGCGCGCTGCCGCTCTCTGGTGGACGTCACGCCTGGATCCTCCTGGGCTGTCTCGGGCGCGGTCGGTGCCGCTGAGTTTGGTGGGCGGCCGGGTCAGCCGGCGCTGGCGCTGCCCGCGGGAGCGCCCGACGCTGACGGCGCGGGCGCCGGGGTCGAGTTCGCCTGCCCCGCGGGCTCACCGACGGTCAGGCTCTGGACGACCACGTCGTCGTCCTTGGGCTTGACCTTGGCCCCCGCCCCATTGTCCACCGTCGGCTTGGCACCGATCTTCGTCACCACGTCGATCCCGCCGGTGACCCGTCCGATGACCGGGTACTTCGGCTCCGCCGTGGTGAAATCCTTGAAGAAGAGCAGGAACTGGCTGCCGTTCGCGCCCGGCGGGTTGGCGATCATCGCGACCGTGCCCTTCGGGTACGTCGCGGGCTGACCGGGGCCGGGGCTGGCCGACGGCGACGGGGCGGTGGGGACGTTCTCGTCGTAGAACGAGTACGTGGGGCCGCCGAGCCCGGTTCCGCTCGGGTCGCCGCAGCGCACGGCGCCCTCGGCGGTGATCTCGTGGCACTTGGTGTTGTCGTAGAACGACCGGCTGGAGAGGTGGGCGATGCTCGCCGCCGCGCACGGGGCGCCGGCCAGGTCGAGCTCGACGGTGATCGGCGCGCCCTGGTTGGTGGTGATCGTCATCGGGCGGACGCCCTCGGTCGGCAGGCCCTTGGTGCCCGGCGTGCCGACGTCCTTGAGGTTGGTGTTCGCGGTCGCGTCCTGCGGCGTCCAGAGGCAGACGTCCTCGGCGGCCGTGTTCTCCTTCGGGTCCCGGTCGAAGGCGCCCAGCGCCCACGCCGAGCCGGCCACGATCAGCACGAGAACGACGGCGACGCCGACACCGGCCTGGATCTGCCGGCGGCGCCGTACGGCGGCGGCCCGGCGGGCGAGTTGCCGGTCGAGCTTGGCCCGCGCCAGTTTGCGCTGCCGGTCCCTGCTGGAAGGCACCCGTGCTCCCCTTTCCTCTACCCTGGTCGTCACCGGTGGTCGGGCGTCCCGCGCCCGTACGGCGGCAGGTGTGCCACGCCACACGCCCGCCAGAGTGTACGGCTACCGGCTGGGAAAGTGGTGTACGAGGTCGGTTCCGGCTATCGGGACGGGTCACTGCGTCGCACGGGGCCGGTGGGGCGATGCGGACAACCGGGTGGCGCCGCCCGATAGGCTGCCCGCAGGGAGCAAGCTCGACGGAAGGGGAGCGGACGTGCTCGTGGCCGGCTTTCCCGCGGACGCCTTCGGCACCAACTGCTACGTGGTCGCCGCCGCGCCGGGGGAACAGTGCGTGGTGGTCGACCCCGGCATCGGGGTGCTCGACCGGCTCGACGCCCTGCTGGCCGAGCATCGGCTGCACCCGGCCGCCGTCCTGCTCACCCATGGCCACCTCGACCACACGTTCTCCGTGGCGCCGGTCTGCGGAGCCCGGGGGATCACCGCCTACGTGCACCCGGGTGACCGGGAGATGCTCGCCGACCCGACCAAGGGCCTCTCGGCGGATCTCAGGGCGCTCTTCGGCGGGCGGCTGACGTACACCGAGCCGGAAGATGTCGCCGAGCTGACCGACGGAGCCACGCTCGCCCTCGCCGGGCTGGAGATCACGGTCGACCATGCCCCGGGCCATACCGGCGGGTCGGTGCTCTTCCGGCTGCCGGCCGCCGGCTCGCTGTGGGAGGCGGAGCAGCTCTGCCTCTCCGGCGACGTGCTGTTCGCCGGCTCCATCGGCCGCACCGACCTGCCGGGCGGCAGCATGACGGCGATGGTCTCCAGCCTGCGGAACAAGGTGCTTCCGCTGGCGGACGACACCGTCGTGCTGCCCGGCCACGGCCCCGCGACGACCATCGGCCGCGAGCGCGCGACCAACCCGTACCTCATCGAGGTCTCGGGCGGCGACGGCGCGCGACCGGCCACCCCCGCCCGCGGCCTCTGACCGGCCGCCGGGCCCCGGACCCACGGCCGGCGACGGCCGCACCGAGCCTTCGCCCGCGCGGACCGCGCGGGTCTGCGAACGGAGCATCATGAGCAAGCCCACGCCCATCTCCGGCTTCCCGGAGTGGACGCCCGCCCAGCGGATGATCGAGCAGTACGTCCTGGACCGGATCCGCGACACCTTCGAGCTGTACGGCTTCGCCCCGCTGGAGACCCGCGCGGTGGAGCCGCTGGACCAGCTGCTGCGCAAGGGGGAGACTTCCAAGGAGGTCTACCTGATCCGCCGGTTGCAGGCCGACGCCGACGGCCCGGCCGGCGACGACTCGCTCGGCCTGCACTTCGACCTGACCGTGCCGTTCGCCCGCTACGTGCTGGAGAACGCCGGCAAGCTGCAGTTCCCGTTCCGCCGCTACCAGATCCAGAAGGTGTGGCGGGGCGAGCGGCCGCAGGAGGGGCGCTACCGCGAGTTCCTCCAGGCCGACATCGACATCGTCGACCGGGACACGCTGGCCGCGCACCACGAGGCGGAGATGCCGCTGGTGATCGGCGACGCGCTGCGCTCGCTGCCGATCCCGCCGGTGCGGATCCAGGTCAACAACCGCAAGATCTGCGAGGGCTTCTACCGGGGTGTCGGGCTGACCGACCCGGAGGCGGCGCTGCGCGCGGTGGACAAGCTCGACAAGATCGGCCCGGCGAGGGTGGCCGAGCTGCTCGCCGAGACGGCCGGGGCGAGCGAGGCGCAGGCCAAGGCGTGTCTGGCGCTGGCCGAGATCTCCGCCCCGGACGCCTCCTTCGCCGACGCGGTGGCCGCGCTGGGGGTGAGCGAGCCGCTGCTCGACGAGGGGATCGAGGAGCTGGTCCGGGTGGTGGAGACCGCCGCCGCCCACTCGCCCGGGCTCTGCGTGGCCGACCTGCGCATCGCCCGTGGCCTGGACTACTACACCGGCACGGTCTACGAGACCCAGCTGCTCGGCTACGAGAGGTTCGGCTCGATCTGCTCCGGCGGCCGGTACGACAACCTGGCCAGCTCCGGCGCCACCCGCTTCCCGGGGGTGGGCATCTCGATCGGGGTGACCCGGCTGTTGGGGCTGCTCTTCGGCGCCGGCGCGCTGTCGGTGTCGCGGGACGTGCCGACCTGCGTGCTGGTCGCCGTGACCAACGAGGAGCGGCGCGGCGACAGCAACCGGGTGGCCGAGGCGCTGCGCGGGCGGGGCGTACCGACGGAGGTGTCGCCGAGCGCGGCGAAGTTCGGCAAGCAGATCCGCTACGCCGAGCGGCGGGGCATCCCGTACGTCTGGTTCCCGGGCGCGGACGGCGCGGCCGACGAGGTGAAGGACATCCGCTCCGGCGAGCAGGTCACCGCGGCGGCGGGGGAGTGGGCGCCGCCGGCGGCGGACATCAGGCCGCTGGTCAGCTGAGACGTTACTGGCGCGTACGGGCGATCGGACCTACGGTGGCGTAAGCTACGCCACCGTAGGGAGACCGTCGTGACCGCACTCAGCCAGACCGCGTTGCTGCTCGAACTGGAACCCGTCGTCGAGACGAACCTCGACCGGCACCTGTCCATCGCCAAGGAGTGGTTCCCGCACGAGTACGTGCCGTGGAGCGACGGGCGCACCTTCGACGGGCCGCTGGGCGGCGAGGCGTGGTCGGAGAGCGACTCCACCATCCCCGACGTGGCCCGTACGGCGCTGATCGTGAACCTGCTGACCGAGGACAACCTGCCCTCGTACCACCACCAGATCGCCACCCTGTTCGGCCGGGACGGCGCCTGGGGCACCTGGGTGCACCGGTGGACGGCCGAGGAGGGGCGGCACGGCACGGCCATCCGCGACTACCTGACCGTCGCCCGGGCCGTCGACCCGGTGGCGCTGGAGCGGGCCCGGATGACGCACATGTCCGCCGGCTACCGCAACGCGCACGACGAGGAGATGCTGCACTCGCTGGCGTACGTCTCGTTCCAGGAACTGGCCACCCGGATCTCGCACCGCAACACCGGCCGAGCGGCCGGCGACCCGGTGTGCGAGGCGCTGCTGGCCCGGGTCGCGGCGGACGAGAACCTGCACATGGTCTTCTACCGCAACCTGCTGGGCGCGGCCTTCGAGGTGGCGCCCGGGCAGACGATGCGGGCCGTCGCCGACGTGCTGGCCGACTTCCAGATGCCGGGCAGCGGCATCGACGGCTTCGCCCGCAAGTCCGTGGCGATCGCCCTCGCCGGCATCTACGACCTGCGCCAGCACCGCGACGACGTGGTGGCCCCGGTGCTGCGCCAGTGGGACGTCTTCAACGTCGCCGGGCTCGACGCCGACGGGGAGGCCGCCCGCGACGAGATCGCGGCCCACCTCGACGACCTGGAGCGCGCCGCCTCCCGCTTCGAGGAGAAGCGCGACGCCCGCGCCGCCCGCCTCGCCGCCCGCTGACCCCGCCCACGCCGCCCCGCCCGCCGCCCGCCTCACGCCGCCCGCCGCCCGCCGCCCGCCTCACGCCGCCGCCCCACGCCGCCGATCTTGCACTTCGCGCCCCTACGAAAGCCGCAACTCGGGCGTGCGCAGGGCCGAAAGTGCAAGATCGCGCACGGTTGGACGCGCGGCGGGCGGGCGGGCGCGGGCGGGGCGGGCGGGCGCGGGCGGGGCGGTGGGGGTTACCAGGCGAAGCCGGCGGCGTAGGAGGTGCTGGCCAGGACGCGCTGTCCCGAGGCGTTCGGGTGGAAGTAGTCCCAGGTGGAGAGCTGCCCCAGGGTGAACGGGTAGCCGAACACGGCGTTGTCGTCGAAGTCGCAGTTCGGCCCGTACGCGGCGCAGGCCTGGGCGAGCTGCGTGTTGTAGTCGATCACCCGTTGGCGGACCCGGTCGCGCCGGTCCACGTCCGCCTGGGCGGTGGAGGTCGGGTTGGCGAGCATCGACTGGCAGACGTTGAACAGCGACCAGGCGGTACGCGCGCTGCCGCTGCTCCTGCCGACGGACCAGAGCCGGTGGATGTCCGGCACGCTGATCAGCTGGACCCGGGCGGCGGGCAGCCCGGCCTTGAGGCGGCCGAGCGCGGCGTCGATGTTGGCGCGGTACGTGGCCACCGGCGTCATCGCCGCCTCCGTGCCCGTGCAGGCGTCGTTGGCGCCGATCAGCATGGTCACGTAGTCCACGCCCTGGCTGACGGCGGTGCCGGCCTGGGCGTACATGTCGGCGGACTTGGCGCCGCTGCGCGCGTCGTTGTGGTTGCGTCCGCCGATGGCCGCGTTGGTGGCGCGGATGCGCAGGTAATGGCTGTCGACGGTGGAGTTGTCGCCGGTGCTGAAGGAGCGCGAGGTGCAGTCGACGTACCAGCCGCAGGCGTTGAAGCCTCGGGTGATCGAGTCGCCGAGGCTGGCCATCGAGTCGGGGGCGGGGCCGGGGTCGGCGGCGGCCGGGGTGCCGGCGAGCAGGACGAGGGAGGTGAGGGCGGCGAGGGATGCGAGCAGCCGTCGGACGGGCTTCATGGTGACCTCCGGATCGCGGGGTACCGGATGGTGGGACGGTGGACCGAGCGTATAGATGTGTCTGAGTGTCCACAATGTTTCGGGCAGATGGCCGGCGCAGCCGGGGCGAAAAGGACAAAGTCGGGTCTTGCCTACTCACTTAAGTATGTGAATACTTCAGTGAGCTCGGCTGGTTCCCCCAGGCCGGACGGGCTGATCCAGGCCCCTGTCACCCCGACGAGGGCCCGAGACCCCCCTCCCTGGAGGTTGTTACATGCGACCCACGAGGTCCTCGCTCCGTCGTGCCGCCGTCGTCGCTGCGGCCGGCGCCATGGTCGCCGGCTCGCTGATCGGCGCGCCCGCCCAGGCTGCACCCTCGTTCGCTTCGCCCGACGCCGCCGCCAGCCTGGCCGAGCGCCTCGGCGACCGGTCCGCCGGCACCTACGCCGACGCCAACGGCAAGATGGTCGTCACCGTGACCGACGCGCTCGCCGCCCGTCAGGTCAGCGCCGCCGGCGCCACCCCGAAGATCGTCGAGCGCGGCGCCAGCGAGCTGGCCCGGGCCACCTCGGAGCTGGACCGCTCCGCCAAGATCCCCGGCACCGCGTGGTGGACCGACCCGGCCACCAACCAGGTCGTCGTCTCCGTCGACAGCACCGTCACCGGCGCCAAGCTGGAGCGCGTCAAGGCCGCCGCCGAGCGGATGAACGGCGCGATCCGGATCGAGGCCGAGGCCGGCGTGCTCGGCACCCGCATCTCCGGCGGCCAGGCCATCTACGCCGGTGGCGGCGGCCGCTGCTCGCTCGGCTTCAACGTCCGCAGCGGCAGCACCTACTACTTCCTGACCGCCGGGCACTGCACCAACATCTCGGCCAGCTGGTACAGCAACTCCGCCCAGACCAACCTGCTGGGCAGCCGCACCGGCAGCAGCTTCCCCGGCAACGACTACGGCATCGTGCGGCACAACAACTCCGCCAACGCCGCCGGTAACGTCTACCTCTACAACGGCAGCTACCGGGACATCACCGCCGCCGGCAACGCGTACGTCGGCCAGTCGGTGCAGCGCTCCGGCAGCACCACCGGCCTGCGCAGCGGCTCGGTGACCGCGCTCAACGCCACGGTGAACTACGCCGAGGGCTCGGTCTCCGGCCTGATCCGCACCAACGTCTGCGCCGAGCCGGGCGACAGCGGCGGCTCGCTGTTCAGCGGCACCATCGCCCTGGGCCTGACCTCCGGTGGCAGCGGCAACTGCCGCACCGGCGGCACGACCTACTTCCAGCCGGTCGGTGAGGCGCTGAGCCGCTACGGCGTCAGCGTCTTCTGATCCATCGCACCGCAACGGGCCGCCGGGTGAACCCGGCGGCCCGCCGCGTGTCCGGCCCCGTTCGCGGGACCGGACGGTGCCGGTCGGGGTACGTTGCGCCCGGTGAGCGCCCCCGTGACCCCGCCCGCCGACGCCTCGCCGTCCGCCTGGGCCCCGCTGCGGCTCGCCGCGTTCCGCAGCCTCTGGCTGGCGGTGCTGGCCAGCAACGTGGGCACCTGGATGCAGACCGTCGGCGCGCAGTGGCTGCTGGTGGGGGAGGCGAACGCCTCGACGCTGGTGGCGCTGGTGCAGACCGCCAGCATGCTGTGCTCTACGCCGCCGTGCTGGTGGTGCTCGCCCTGGCGCCGGGCCCCGTGCCGGTCGCCCTGGCCCTGGTGCCGGCCGGCATGGCCTGGATGACCGTGCTCTCCAGCGTCAACGCCGCGATGCAGCTCTTCCTGCCCGGCTGGGTGCGCGCCCGCGGCCTCTCGGTCTAACAGATGGTCTTCGCCGGCGGGCAGGCGCTCGGCGCGCTCGCCTGGGGCGCGCTCGGCGAGCTGACCAGCCTCGTCGTCGCGCTCGCCGTGGCGGCCGGGGTGATGGCGGTCGGCGCGGCGACCGTGCCGCTCTGGCCGCTGCGCGAGACCGGGGGTCTGGACCGCGACCCGGCGATCTGGTGGCCCGAGCAGCACCTGACGCTGCCGGCCGACCCCCGCAGCGGACCAGTGCTGGTGACCGTCTCCTACACCGTGCCGCCGGAACGGCAGGCGGAGTTCGTCGCGGCGATGCGGCTGGTGGGGACGGTCGCGCCGGCGTACCGGGGCGATCCGCTGAGGGCTGTTCCGCACGGGCGAACGGGAGGACGGCTTCGTCGAGGTCTACCAGGTGCCCCCCTGGGAGGAGCACCTGCGCCAGCACGGCGGGCGGCTCACCTGCGCCGACCGGGGGATCGAGGAACGCGCCCGGGCGCTCACCGTCGGCGAGATCGCGGTGAACCACCTCCTGCCCGCCGACCCGCGGGACTGATGGTCCCGGCGGGCGACCACCCGCCCGGCACCGCCGTCAGCGGCTGAGCCCGGCGTCGGACAGGACGGCCACCCCGCCGCCCAGGTCGCACTCCACCGTCAGCGTGAGCAGGTCGGCCCCCTCCACGGAGAAGGACAGCGACTCCGCCGGTCGGGACATCGTGGTCGTCCGGCCCGGTCGGGGTTGCCGGGTCAGGGTGTCGTCGGGCTCCCGGACGGTCACCACGGCGCTGATCCGCACGACGGACTCCGGGTCCTCGCCCGGCGGGTACCAGGCCCGGAAGGTGGTGGAGAAATCCAGGTAGCGGCGCTTGAGCGGATAGCTGACCGAGCGGCTGCGGTCCTCGCCGTCGTTGGTCGGGCAGGAGAGCACGACCGGATGCGGCAGGTCGGCGCGACCGGCCAGCGCGCGCGGCAGCGGTAACAGGTAGGGACTGCCGGCCTCGGGCGTCAGCGCGTCGAGGTACGTGCGGCCGGTGGGCCCGGGGCCGGGGGTCGCGGGAGTGGTGCCGGGCGCGCTGGTGCTCGTCGTCACCCGGGTCGGGGTGGGGGGCGGCGTGGGCTGCCGATCCTGACCCTGCCGGGGCCACTGCCAGGCGAGCAGGGCGACGAGCAGGCTGGCGAGGCCGATCGCCGCGCCGGTCTTCTCGCCGGGCGTCAACCCGCGTCGGCGGCGGGGGGAATCCGTGCCGGGTACCGGCTCGGTCATGGGAGCTCACCTGCACAAGATCGATGGGGGCGGTTCATTATCCCGACTCGGCGGTGACGCGGGGTTTTCGGCGGGTGACGGTTTACCGACAGCGATCTTGCCGGCTTTCTGGGATAAATGCGCCCCGTGCCCGGCGTGCGCCGCGCATCAGGCCCGGGCGGCGGCCGAACGGCCACCCCGACGTGAGGAGCCACGAGATGACCTCGGAACAGCAGGGTCGCCCGGTGCCGCCGCCCCCCGGCCCGATCGGGCCGGCAGCGCCGAAATCCGCACGCGGCAGCCGGTGGCCCCTGGTGGCGGTGGGGGCCGCCGCGCTGGCGGTCGTCCTCGGCCTGCTGGCCACGGTGCTGTCGCTGCGGGCCCTCGACCAGGCCAACGACGCCCGGGACATCGCCCGGGCAGCCGGCGCGGGACGCACCGCCGCCCCGCCGCCCGGCACCGACGCGCCGTCGGGAGCGCCCACCGCGCCGGCGTCCGAACCCAGTGGAGCGGAGCCGCCCTCCGGGCCGACGCCCGACGGGAGCGCGGAACCGTCGCTCAACCCGCAGACGCAGTACAAGGAGAAGTACGTCGACGAGCGCCTCACGCTGCGGGCCAACTGCGGCAGCGACCTCGACATCGACCTGGACAAGCCGGAGGTGCGGGTCACCGACGGCGAGGAGCTCCGGTTCACCGCCCGTTGCGGCGGCGACTCGTCGTACTTCAACCTGGCCGCGGGGGCGACGGGAGCCCAGGTGGACGCCGTGACGCTCGGCGCCGCGGACTGCAACGAACGGATCGTGAAGGGCTCGATCGGCCAGGACATCAACGTGCCCGCCCGCAAGGGCGTGGTGCTGTGCGTCAAGACCTCCATCAACGAGGCGCAGGAGCGCGGGGACACCTGGAAGATGGCCCTGGTGCAGGTGACGGACGTCAACGACGACGGCACGGTGGTGCTGACCGCGAAGGCCTGGGACATTCCGCTGTAGGGGCGGGAACGGACCCGCGTCGCCGGCCGGACCCCCACCTCCCCTCACCCCGCAACGGGGTGCGGGGGAGGGCTGACAGAATGCCAGGGGTAACGGTGTACCGCAGATGAGGAGACGCGAGTCGTGATCCGTACCCATGACGCCGGCAGCCTGCGCGCGACGGACGCCGGCACCACGGTGACGCTCGCCGGGTGGGTGGCCCGCCGGCGCGACCACGGCGGCGTGATCTTCGTCGACCTGCGCGACGGGTCGGGCGTGGTCCAGGTGGTGTTCCGCGAGGAGGACGCGCACGCGCTGCGCAACGAGTTCTGCGTCCGGGTGACCGGCGAGGTGACCCGCCGCCCCGGGGGCAACGAGAACCCGGAGCTGCCTACCGGCGAGATCGAGGTGACCGCCGCCGAGCTGGAGGTGCTCTCCGAGGCGGCGCCGCTGCCCCTGCCGGTGGACGACCAGGTCGAGGCCGGCGACGACATCCGGCTGCGCTACCGCTACCTGGACCTGCGCCGCAGCGGCCCGGCGAAGGCGATGCGGCTGCGCTCGCGGGCCAACCAGCTCGCCCGCACCGTGCTGCACGAGCGGGACTTCCTGGAGATCGAGACCCCGACGCTGACCCGCTCCACCCCGGAGGGTGCCCGCGACTTCCTGGTGCCGGTGCGCCTGCAGCCCGGCAGCTGGTACGCGCTGCCGCAGTCGCCGCAGCTGTTCAAGCAGCTGCTGATGGTGGGCGGCATGGAGCGGTACTACCAGATCGCCCGCTGCTACCGGGACGAGGACTTCCGTGCCGACCGGCAGCCGGAGTTCACCCAGCTCGACATCGAGATGTCCTTCGTCACCGAGGACGACGTCATCGACCTCGGCGAGGCGATCGTCTCGGCGCTCTGGAAGGACCTGGCCGGCCACGAGATCTCCCGGCCGATCCCGCGCATCACCTGGCACGACGCGATGGCCCGGTACGGCTCCGACAAGCCCGACCTGCGCTACGGCGTCGAGCTGACCGAGCTGACCGACTACCTGCGCGGCACCGGGTTCCGGGTCTTCGCCGGCGCGATCGACGCGGGCGGCTACGTCGGCGCGGTGGTCATGCCGGGCGGCGCGGCGCAGAGCCGCAAGGAGCTCGACGGCTGGCAGGACTGGGCGAAGGCGCGGGGCGCGCGCGGCCTGGCGTACGTGGTGCTCGACGCCGAGACGGGAGAGGCGCGCGGGCCGGTGGCGAAGAACCTCTCCGCCGAGCACCTGGGCGGGCTGGCCGACGCGGTCGGCGCGAAGCCGGGCGACGCGGTCTTCTTCGCCGCCAGCACCGACACCCGCGAGGCGCAGGAGCTGCTCGGCGCGGCCCGGATCGAGATCGCCAAGCGGGCCGGCCTGGTCGACGAGAGCGCCTGGGCGTTCTGCTGGGTGGTCGACGCGCCGATGTTCGAGAAGACGGACGAGGGCGGCTGGACGGCGGTGCACCACCCGTTCACCTCGCCCAACTCCGAGTGGGTGGACCGGTTCGAGGAGGCGCCGGACCGGGCGCTGGCGTACGCGTACGACATCGTCTGCAACGGCAACGAGATCGGCGGCGGCTCGATCCGTATCCACCGTGGCGACGTCCAGCAGCGGGTCTTCGACCTGCTCGGCATCACGCCCGAGGAGGCGCAGGACAAGTTCGGCTTCCTGCTGGAGGCGTTCAAGTACGGCGCCCCGCCGCACGGCGGCATCGCCTTCGGCTGGGACCGGGTCTGCATGCTGCTCGCCGGCGCCGACTCGATCCGCGAGGTCATCGCGTTCCCGAAGACCCGGGGCGGCTTCGACCCGCTGACCGGCGCGCCGACGCCGATCACCGCGCAGCAGCGCACCGAGGCCGGCATCGACGCCAAGCCGAAGTCGGCCGCCGCGCCGCGGACCGGCACGGCCGGCCCGGCCGCCCCGGTGGCCGACCCGACCTGACGTGACCGACCCGGCTCCGGGTCCCGCACGATCCGACCGGCCCGCGTCATGATGACGCGGGCCGGTCGGCCGGTGGGGGAGAGGAGAACGACGTGACGCTGCTCGTGGTGGGGGCCAGCGGGTACCTGGGCGGCGAGGTCTGCCGGCAGGCCGTGGCGGCCGGGCACCGGGTGGTCGGGACGTACCACTCGGCCGGGATCGACGTACCGGGCGTCGAGGCGCGCCGGCTCGACGTGACGGACCGCCGCGCGGTGGGCGAGCTGGTCGCCCGGGTCCGCCCGGAGGCGGTGGTGGGAACCCCCTACCGGTACGGCGAGTGGGCGGTGACCGCCGACGGGGCGGCCAACGTCGCGTACGCGGCGGCCGAGGCGGGGGCGCGGCTGGTGCACCTCTCCAGCGACGCGGTGCACGCCGGCCGGCCCGAGCCGTACGGCGACGACGAGGCGCCGGAACCCGTCTTCGCGTACGGTGCGGCCAAGGCGGCGGCGGAGACGGCCGTGCGCGCCATCGACCCGGGTGCCGCGCTGGTACGCACCTCGCTGATCGTGGGCGACGAGCGGAGCAAGCAGATCCGCCTCTGCCTGGACGCGCTCGCAGGCGGGGCCACGCTCTACACCGACGAGGTCCGCTGTCCGGTGCACGTGGCCGACCTGGCCGGCGCCGTCCTGGACCTGGTCGGCAACCAGTACGCCGGCCTGCTGAACGCCGGTGGCGCGGACGGCGTCAGCCGCGCGGAGCTGGGCCTGCTGGTGGCGGCGCGCTTCGGCCTCGATCCGGCCGGCCTGCGGACCGCCCCTGTCGCGTCGTCGGGCCTGGTCCGCCCCGCCGTGGTACGCCTCGACTCCTCCCGCGCCGCCGCCCTGCTGCCGACCCGGCTGCGCGGCGTCCGCGAGCTGCTGGCGGCCTGAACCGCTCCGACAGCCCGGCGTCGCGGGGCCGCCCGTCCCGGGCCACCCCCGAATGCGGATGCACACTTCCTGTGCACAACTATTGTGCACAGGAAGTGTGCAGAAGTATTGTGCCAGCATGGAGAACGAGGAGCCGAACGGGCCGCCCGCCCCGCGTACCGTCCACCTGGATGCCCGGCAGGTGCGTACGCTCGCCCACCCGCTGCGGATGCGACTGCTCGGCGCCCTGCGGATGGACGGCCCGGCCACCGCGACGGCGCTGGCCGAGAAGCTGCACACCAACACCGGCGCCACCAGCTACCACCTGCGCCAGCTCGCCGAGGTGGGGCTGGTCGCCGAGGACACCGAGCGGGGCGGTGGCCGGCAACGCTGGTGGCGGGCCGCGCACGACATCAGCAACTTCGAGCCGACCGACTTCGACGACGACCCGGACGCCCGGGCGGCGGTGCAGTGGATCCAGGCCGACCAGGTGCGCCTGCTGGGCGAGCAGGCCGAGCGCTGGATGGCCGCCGAGCACTACCACTCCCGTGCCTGGCGGGACGCCGCCGGCATGAGCGACGTCCTGCTGACGCTCGGCCCGGCACGCCTGCGCGCGCTCAACGAGGAGCTGTGGGAGCTGCTCGCCCGCTACCGCGACGATGCGGTGCCGGACGAGCCGGAAGCGAAGTCCGTGCTCGTCTTCCTGGCCGCGTTCCCCGTGCTCGAGGAGGGGCGGTGAGCACGCTCTCCGTACGCCAGGTCCGGCGCCGCTTCCTGGTGCTGCACGGGCTGCGCTGGCTGCCCACCGGCCTGATGGTCCCCGTGATGATCCTGCTCATGCAGGAGCGCGGCCTGACGCTGTCCGAGATCGGGCTGGTCATCGTCGCCCAGGGCCTGGTCGTGCTGGCGCTGGAGCTGCCGACCGGCGGCCTCGCCGACGCCCTCGGGCGTCGCCCGGTCCTGGTGGTGGCCTGGCTGGTCAACCTCGCCTCGCTCGCCATCTTCGCCGTGGCCGACTCGTTCGCGTTCTTCTTCCTGGTCTGGGCCCTGCAGGGCGTCTTCCGGGCGCTCGACAGCGGCCCGATGGAGGCCTGGTACGTCGACGCCACCCTCGCCGCCGACCCCGACGCCCACTACGAGTCGGGCCTCGGTCACGCCGGCACGGTCGTCGGCGTCGCCATGGGCGCGGGCGCCCTGCTCGGCGGCGGCCTGGTCGCGCTGGGGCCGATCGGGCCGGTCAGCGCGCTGACCGTGCCGGTGCTGGTCGCGATCGCGCTCCAGGCGGCGGCCCTGGTCGCCCTGCTGGTGCTGCTGGTCGAGACCCGCCCGGGCAGGGAAGCCGGCGCGCTGCGGGCGTCGGTCGCCGAGGCGCCCCGGATGGTCGGGCAGGCGTTCGGGCTGCTGCGCCGCTCGCGGGTGCTGCTCGCCCTGGTCTGCGTGGAGCTGTTCTGGGGCTTCGGGATGGTCACCTTCGAGTCGCTGCTGCCGGTCCGGCTCGCCGAGGTGGTCGGCGACCCCGACCGGGCGGCGGCGCTGCTGGGGCCGGCCAGCTCGGCGGCGTGGCTCGCCGGTGCGGCCGGTGCGGCGCTCACCCCGCTGCTGCTGCGCCGGCTGGGTGCGGCGCCGAGCGCCGCCCTGCTGCGGATCGTGCAGGGCGTCACCATCGTCGGGATGGGACTGCTGGCCGGCCCGGTCGGGGTGCTGGTCGCCTACCTCGCCTGCTACACGGTGCACGGCGCGTCCAACCCGCTGCACATGGGGCTGCTGCACCGGCAGGTCGACGGCCCGTACCGGACGAGCGTGCTCTCGCTGAACTCGATGATGGGCCAGCCCGGCTTCGCCCTCGGCGCCGTCGGGCTCACCGCGCTCGCCGACGCCGTGAGCGTCAGCGCCGCGATGCTGGTCGGCGCCGTCGTGCTGGCCCTCGCCGCCCCGCTCTACCTGCCGGCCTGGCGGGCGGGCCGCCGCGCCCCGGTGCCGGGGTCGCCCCCGGCGGGGACCCCGTCGGCGGCCCGTCGGGCGAGGCCCCGCCGGAGCGGCGGGCGGAGGTCGGTACGGCCCCGGCGTCGGCCGGCGTGCCCGGCGCCTGACGCCCCGGCGGATCCGACCACCCGCCGCCGGCCCGACGCCGCGCCGCCGAGCGGGGGCGGCCGGCGGATCAGGCCAGCCGCACCGAACTGCGGGCCAGGCTCCGCGTGAAGCCCAGGCGCCGGTAGAGCCGGAGCGCACCGACGTTGGCGGTGTAGACGCCCAGCGCCACGGTGTCGTGGCGGGCGAACAGGGCCCGGGTCATCGCGGCGGTCAACGCCGCGCCCAGCCCTCGGCCCCGCCGGTCGGGGGCGACGGTCAGACCGGCGAGGAAGCCGGTGTCGCCCCGGCTGCGGTCCGCCCCGCACGCGACGATCCGGTCCCCGTCCCGGATGCCGTACCAGTCGACGACCCGCGGGTCGCCCGGGCGGGAGGTGGTGGTCGGGAACGCCGCGTCGATCAGGGCGGTCAACGCCGGGTGGTCGGCCTCGGTGAGCCGGACGACCCGCTCCTGCCCGGGCTGGTGGGGCGGCGCGGCCGTCGTCCAGAGGAAGTCCCACTCGTCGTGCCGGGCCACGGCCAGCCGGCCGGTCAGCACCGCCGGGCCGAGGCGCGGCAGGTGCAGCCAGTGACCCGGCCCGAGGGCGCCCCGCCCGACCAGCTCGGCGAACATCCCGACCGCCGCTGCGGGGGCGCCGAACGCGCCGCCCGGGGGGCCGTGCTCCACCGGGGCCAGCCAGGCCACCGCGTCACCCCGTCGCCAGCCGCGCGGCTGCTCACCGCGCGGGAGCGCGTGCCGGACGTACGGGTGGTGGTCGGTGGCCGCCAGGATGGCGTCCCGCCCCTCCAGGACCTGGTCGGTGACGATCATGCCGTGAGCCTAGAACGCGGGACGAGCTCCGGCAGGCGGGCCCGCCTCCGGATCGACCGAGCCGGGCCGTTCCACGGTGGAGATTGACGAACGGACCGATTGGGTACATCCCGGCCGACCCACTGGGAACCCCCACCGGAGGAACGACATGCTCGCCATTCTCGCGGCGATCGTCTTTGGCTTCGCCCTGCTGATCGACCTGCTGGACACCAACTTCGGCGCGCCCGACCTGTTCAACGTGCACACCCTGCTGATGCTGGGTCTGCTGCTGCTCTCCCTCTACCTGGCCGGGGTCGGTCGCGGCCCGCGCGGCGGGGGCGGCGGGGGTGGCGGCCGCTGGTACCGGGGCCGGCGTCCCGGTCGCGGCTGACCGTAACCGATCATCGACGGCCCGGCCCGAGGCGCGCTTCCGGCGCCATGGGCCGGGCCCGGTACTGTTCTCGCGATGGAGTCCGACGCCCTCTTCTCCCTCGGCGAGCCCGCCGGAGCGCCCTCCGCGCCCGCGGGTTCCCTCGGTGTGGACGGGTTCACGGCGGTGGGGGAGGATTCGCCGCTGCCCGTCCGGATGCGCCCGCGCAGCATCGACGAGCTGGTCGGTCAGGACCACCTGCTCGCGCCGGGCGCCCCGCTGCGCCAGCTGGTCTCGGCCACCGCGCCGATGTCGGTCATCCTCTGGGGCCCGCCCGGCAGCGGCAAGACGACGATCGCGCACCTGGTGGCCCGGGCCACCGACCGCCGCTTCGTCGCCATGTCCGCGCTCACCGCCGGCGTCAAGGACGTCCGCGCGGTGATCGAGACCGCCCGCCGCCAGCGCCGCTCCGGCGGCCCGCAGACCGTGCTCTTCATCGACGAGGTGCACCGGTTCAGCAAGACCCAGCAGGATTCGCTGCTCGCCGCCGTCGAGGACCGTACGGTCACGCTCCTCGCGGCGACCACCGAGAACCCGTACTTCTCGGTCATCTCGCCGCTGCTGTCGCGGTGCGTGCTGCTCACCCTCCAGCCCCTGGACGACGCGGCGGTGCGCGGCCTGCTGCGCCGCGCGGTCGCCGACGAGCGCGGCCTCGGCGGCGCGCTCACCCTGGAGACCGAGGCCGAGGACCATCTGGTCCGCCTGGCGGCCGGTGACGTACGCAAGGCGCTCACCGCGCTGGAGGCGGCGGCGGCGTCCGCCACGGCCCTGGGCGCCGGGCGGATCGACCTCGCCACCGCCGAGCAGGCGGTCGACGTGGCGGCCGTGCGCTACGACCGGGCCGGAGACGCCCACTACGACGTGACCAGCGCCTTCATCAAGAGCATGCGCGGCTCGGACGTGGACGCCGCGCTGCACTGGCTGGCCCGGATGCTGGTGGCCGGCGAGGACGCCCGCTTCATCGCCCGCCGCCTGGTCATCTTCGCCAGCGAGGACGTCGGCATGGCCGACCCGACCGCGCTGGGCGTGGCCACCGCCACCGCCCACGCCGTGGAGTACGTCGGGCTGCCCGAGGTGCAGCTCAACCTCGCCCAGGCGGTGATCCACCTGGCCACCGCGCCGAAGTCCAACTCGGCCACCACCGCCATCGGCGCGGCCGTCGCGGACGTGCGGGCCGGCCGCGGCGGCCCGGTGCCGCGCGGGCTGCGCGACGCGCACTACGCGGGCGCCAAGGGGCTGGGGCACGGGACCGGCTACCGCTACCCGCACGACGACCAGCGTGGCGTGGTCACCCAGCAGTACGCCCCCGACGACCTCGTCGGCGCCGACTACTACCGGCCGACCCCGCACGGCGCGGAACGCGCGGTGGCCACCCGGCTGCCGCTGCTGCGCCGCATCGTCCGGGGGCTGCCGGCACCGGCCCCGCCGGCCGAGGTGCCGGCCCCGCCGGCCACGGGCGGCGCGGTGGGCGACGGCCGGCGGCAGACGGAGACGGGCGGCGACGACGCGGCGCGAGAGAGCGGCAGTGACGCCGCCGGAGAGGGTCAGCAGTGAGATCGCGTGGTTCGGAGCGACCGGAGGACGGCCCCGATGAGCGGCGCGACTCCCGCGCCAAGGGTCGCCGCTGGGGGCGGGGCAAGGCCGAGGCCGAGCCCGAGGAGCCGGTCAGCGGCGAGGAGTTCGGCTGGATCGACGACCTGCGCTCGGCCAAGCAGCAGCGGACCGAGCTGGGGCCGGGCGGCGCGGAGCCGACCCCGCCTCCGGGTGCCTCGACGCCGCCCGGCCCGCCGCCGCACCGCGGCCCCGGCCCGGCCGCCGCGCCCCCGGTACGACGCGGCGAGG
>NZ_JBAKHV010000065.1:0-29108 GCF_036906775.1 Micromonospora sp. CPCC 205561
CGCCCGGGCAGGCGGCGCGACGCGCGCCTGCCCCGGCCCACGCCGCGGGACGGCCCGGCGCCGGGCCCGGGGCGCGCTCCCGGGCACCCGCACTGCCGGCGGACGCCGGCAGGACCTCTCTCCACCGGCCGCCGCGCGCACATCGATTTGGTGAGGACGACGTACATGAGAACCTGTGATCCGCCGGCCGTGAGCCGCGCGCTCCGCGCCGACCGAGCCCTCGTCCGCCGGCCGCGCGTCGGCCGGCTCCGCCGCGGCGGGGGCACCCGGTGACCCTCGCGGCGAGCGCGGCCGAGACCGGGCTCGACGTCGTGCCCGCCGCCGTCGCCGTCATCGGCACCGGGGCGATCGGCCAGGACCTGATCAGCAAGATCCACCGCTCCCGGGCGCTGGACTGCCGGCTGGTGGCCGGGCGTAACCCGGACTCGGCGGGCCTGCGGCACGCCGAGCGGTTCGGCTATCCGGCCACGGCCGCCGGAATCGACGCCGTCGTGGCGGCGGGGGACGCCCTCGACGTCGTCTTCGACGCCACCAACGCCGCCTCGCACCTGCGGCACTGGCGGCTGCTGGAGCCCCTGGGCGCGCTGGTGGTCGACCTGACGCCCAGCCGGGTGGGGCAGATGGTGGTGCCGACCGTGACCGGGGTGGCGGCGGCCACCGGGCGCAACATCAACCTGATCAGCTGCGGCGGCCAGGCCTCCGTCCCGGTCGTGCACGCCCTCGCGACCCGCTTCGCGGTGTCGTACGTCGAGGTCGTCTCGACGGTGGCCAGCGAGGTGGCGGGCCGGGCCACGAGGCTCAACCTCGACGAGTACGTGGCGACCACCGAGCACGCCGTCAGGACGTTCTCCGAGGTGCCCGACGTCAAGGCGATCCTCAACATCAGCCCCGCGGTGCCACCGGCGACCTTCCGCACGGCGGTGCACGCGCGGATTCCCGGCGCCGACGTCGCCGCCGTGCGGGCCGTGGTCGACGGCGTGGCCGAGCGGGTGCGCTCCTTCGCCCCCGGTTACGCGGTAACCGCCTGCACCGTGGTCGACGACCGGGTGACGGTCGCCGTGCAGGTGACCGCCCACAGCGACGTCCTGCCCGGCTACGCCGGCAACCTCGACATCATCAACTCGGCCGCCATCATGGTCGCCGAGCAGCACGCGGCCCGGCTGGGCCGGACCGCCCGGACGGAGGCGGGCCGATGAGGAACGTCGTGATCCACGACCCGACGCTGCGTGACGGCCAGCACGCCGTCCGCCACCAGCTCGGCGCCACCGCCCTGCGCCGCTACGCCGAGGCGGCGGACGCGGCGCGCATCCCGGTCGTGGAGGTCGGCCACGGCAACGGCCTGGGCGCCTCCTCCATGCAGGTCGGGCAGGCCGCGGTGAGCGACGACGAGATGCTGTCGACGGTCCGCGAGGCGCTGCGGCACAGCCGGATGGGTGTCTTCATGCTGCCCGGCTGGGGCACCTCCGCCGACCTGCGGCGGGCGATCGCCCACGGCGCCGACGTCGTACGCATCGGCGTGCACGCCACCGAGACGTCGCTCGCCGAGCGCCACCTGGGTGTCCTGCGCGAGGCCGGCGCCGAGGCGCACTGCGTACTCATGATGAGTCACATGGCGTCCCCGGCGGAGCTGGCGGAGCACGCCGTGCGGGCCGTCGGGTACGGCGCGCGGGCGGTCGGCATCATGGACTCCGCGGGCCACTTCCTGCCCCCGGACGTCACCGCACGGATCGCGGCGATGGCCGCGGCGGTGGACGTCCCGGTGATCTTCCACGGCCACGACAACCTCGGCATGGCCGTCGCCAACTCCGTGGCGGCCGCGCAGGCCGGCGCCACGATCATCGACGGCTGCGCGCGCGGCTTCGGCGCCGGGGCGGGCAACACCCAGCTCGAGGTGCTCGTGCCGGTGCTGGAGCGCAGCGGGTTCGCCACCGGCATCGACCTGTACGCGCTGCTCGACGCCGCCGACCTCGCCGAACGCGAACTCATGCCCGCGCCGCCGGTGACCGCCTCGATGTCCATCGTGAGCGGCCTCGCGGGGGTGTTCTCGGGCTTCAAGCACCGGGTGGTCGAGCTCTCCGCCCGCGCCGGCGTCGACGCGCGCGACGTGTTCTTCGAGCTCGGCAGGCGGCAGGCGATCGCCGGCCAGGAGGACCTGATCGTGGACGTGGTGGCGGAGCTGGGCGCCCGCAGGGCCACCGCGTGACCGGCGCGCACCGCGCCCTTGAGCAGTGAGGGAAGGCGACATGGCAGTTTCGGACGCGGTATCCGGGCCGGGCGGCTCGGCGGGGGTCCCGGTGGCCCGGATGACCTTCGACGAGTTCACGGCCGTCGGCCCCGGCGGCCTCTTCAAGGCCGACGTGCCGGTGGTGATCACGCTGCCGGAGAGCGTGCGGGGGCTCGGCCGGGAGGGCGTGGCGTCCCGGCTGGCCGACATGACCGTCACCCTGTTCACCGAGCCGGGCGACAAGAACCACCCGGGACGCTGGGAGACCCGCGACATCCGGCTGCGCGAGTTCTTCGCCGACGAGCGCCACCTGACCACCCCGGGCACCTGGCACCGGGTGGTGTCGAACATCCGCAACAGCCCGGCCGACGTGAACGCCGTCATCGGCTTCGACGCGGAGAGGTTCTTCGGCTACGGCAACACGTTGTACGCGGCGAACCTCTGGATCAGCCACCGCGGGGTGTTCACCAAGAACCACTTCGACGAGTTCGAGAACTTCAACATCGCGCTGGAGGGCCGCAAGCGGTTCATCATCGCCCCACCCGGTTCCCGGGAGTACTACCCGAGGTCGGTGCTGCGCGGCTTCGGCGACAAGTCCCAGGTCTTCGACCTCGACAACGTGGACCTGACGCGCTATCCGAGGGTGGCGCCGAAGCTCGCCCAACGCCGCGACTTCGTCCTCGAACCCGGCCACATGCTCTACCTGCCGCTCGGCTGGTGGCATCAGGCCGAGTCGCTGGACGAGATGAACATCAACGTCAACTTCTGGCTGAAGTCGAAGAAGATCCTCCGCAGGCCGCACGCGCTCGGCGTCGCGCTCTACACGTACGCCTACCGGAGGGTCAAGGGTGTCTACAGCTACAAGCCCACCGAGGTGAACTCCTGATGAGCGAGCGCAAGACCATCACCCCCACCCACCGGTACCGCAACAACGACAAGCTCATCGGCGTGGGGAACACCTTCTGGAACATGTCCGAGGAGCACGGGGTGGCCGGCATCGTCGGCGACCTCTCCGACGGCGTGTTCCGGATGGCCGACGGGCACGAGTTCGTCAACTTCACCGTCTGCTCCTACCTGGACCTGGACACCCACCCGAAGGTCATCGACGGCGCGGTCGCCGCGCTGCGCCGCTTCGGGGTGCTGGACCACTGCATCCCGCGTACCCGGGTGCAGACGTCGGTGCTGCTGGAGCTGGAGGAGTCGCTGGGCGAGCTGTTCGGCGCGACGGTGATCAGCGCGATCTCCACGGCGGCGGCCAGCACCGGCCTGCTGCCGCTGATCGCCTCGGGACACCTCGGCAACGGCACCCGGCCGCTGATGGTCTTCGACAAGAACGCCCACGTGTCGATGGCCAACGCCAAGGCGAGCTGCGCCGACGAGACCGAGGTCGTCACCTGCCGCCGCCACGACCTCGACTACCTGACAGACATGTGCCGCACCTACGAGCGGGTCTGCTACGTGGTGGACGGCTCGGACAGCCTCGGCGGCTACGCGCCCGTCGAGGAACTGGCCGAGTTGCAGGAGAAGTACAACCTCCTGGTCTTCTACGACGACTCGCACTCGCTGTCGGCGTACGGCGAGCGCGGCGTCGGCTACGTCCGCTCGAACTGCCCTGTGCTGGACGACCGGACCATCACCGTCGCGACGCTGAGCAAGGGCTTCGGGGCGGGCGGCACGGCGATCCTGCTCGACGGCTTCCCGCAGCAGACGCGGCGGATCATCGAACGCTTCGCCGGGCCGCTGGGCTACTCGCAGAAGATGAACGCCGCCGCCGTGGGTGCCGCCCTGGCCTCGGCGGAGATCCACCGCACCGAGGAGCTCACCCGGTTGCAGGAGCGGCTGCGGGCCAACATCGCGCTCTTCGACTCGCTGCTCGCCACCGAGCATTCCGGCAGCTCGTACCCGATCCGGGTGGTGCCGATGAGCGACGAGACGGTCGTCGACGCGGCCCAGCGGGTCTTCGCGGCCGGCTACTACACCTCGCCGGTGTTCTTCCCGATCGTCGCCCGCGGCACCGCCGGCCTGCGGGTGATGCTGCGCGCGGGCCAGACCGAGGAGCAGATCACCCGGCTCTGCTCGGTGCTCGTCGAGGCGGGCGCCCGCCCGGCCGCCGCCCGGCCCGAGCCGGTGGCCCGGTGACCGGCGCCGTGCGGGCCGTCCCGCGCAGCATCCTCTACACCCCGGCGTTGTCGCTGGACCGGGTCGTCAAGGCCTGGTCGTACGACGCGGACGTCCACCTGATCGACCTGGAGGACTCCGTGCCGGCGGCCGAGAAGCCCGCCGCGCGCACCGTGTGCCGGGCCGCGCTGGAGAAGGCGCCGCGGCCCGGGAACGTGGCGGTCCGCGTCAACGAGCTGGGCAGCGTCGCGGCGGTGCAGGACCTGCTGATGCTCACCGAGTCCCCGGTACGGCCGGGAATCGTGATGATGACGATGGTGACGTCGGCGGCCGAGGTGGCGCTGCTGCGGCGGATCCTGGCCTCGGCGGGCGCCCACCCGGAGATCTACGTGACGGTCGAGACGGTGGAGGCCGTGACGGCCATCGACGCCATCGCGGCGGCCAGCGACGGGCTGGTCCTCGGCTCGGCCGACCTGGCCGCCACGCTAGGTGTCGAGATCACCTGGGAGGCCATGCTCGCCGCCCGGCAGGCGATGGCGCTGGCCTGCGCCCGGTACGGCACCGCCTGCGTGGACACCGCCAACTTCCGGCTCGCCGAGCCGGCCGTGCTGGCGCGGGAGACCGCCCGGGTGCGGGCGCTAGGCTTCCACGGCAAGGCGACGGTGCACCCGGGCGAGCTCGACGAGATCAACCGCGTGCTGCGCCCCCACGCCGACGACCTGCGGCTGGCGCGCCGGGTGGCGGAGGCCGTCCGGGCCGCCAACGGCGGGATCGCGGTGCTGGACGGGAACATGGTCGGCCCGCCGTTCGCCCGGATGGCCGGCGCCACGGTTGCGCGCGAGGACGCCTGGGCCGCCCGCTTCGGCGGCGCCGCGTGACCGGCCCGGTGACGGTCGGCGCCGCGCAGATGGCGGGCACCGCAGCGATGGTGCGGGTGATCGACACGCTGGGGGAGATGTTCGCCGACCTGGCCGCCGGCCGGACCACCTCCCCGGCACGGACCGTCATCGAGCACGGCCCCCAGCGGGTCCTGCTGGTCAGCCCCGCCGTCTGGGAGCGGCGCGGGGTGGGCAGCGTCAAGATCACCACGCTCACCCCGGACAACCCCGGGCGCGGGCTGCCGCTGATCCACGGGATCGTCGCGCTCACGGACCTCGCCACCGGGCAGATCACGGCCCTGCTGGACGGCGCCGAGCTGACCGCCGTACGCACCGGCGCCGTCGCCGCCCTGGCGACCCGCTGGTGCGCCGCCGCCGACGCCGAGGACCTGGCCGTCATCGGCGCGGGGGTGCAGGCGCGGGCCCTGGTGCGCGCGGTGGCCGCGGTGCGGCCGATCCGCACGGTGCGGGTGTTCTCGCGCACCCGGAGCAGGGCCGAGGGGTTCGCCGAGTGGGTCTCCGACGCCGTGCCGCACCCGGTGCGCGCGAGCGTCTGCGACAGCGCGAAGGCCGCCGTCGCCGACGCGGCGGTGATCTGCACGGCGACGTCGACCAGCGACGACACGCCCCTGGTCGAGGCCGACTGGGTGGCGCGCGGGGCGCACGTCAACGTGATCGGCGGGACGCACCCCGACGCGATCGAGGTCGATCCCGCCCTGCTGGGCGACGCGCTTGCCGTCGTCGAGGACCGGTCGGCGGCGCGCGAGGGCGCGGGCGAGGTGCGCGCCGCCCTGGCGGCCGGCACGATCGGCCTGGACGACCTGTGCGAGCTCGGCGCGCTGGTCACCGGCGAGGTCCGTGCCGGCGGGCGGACGTCGGTGCTGCGTACGGTCGGCATGGCCATCGAGGACACCGCCGCCGCGGTGGCGCTGTACGAGCGGGCGGTGCCCGGGTAGCGTCAGGCGCCCTCGCGGCAGCGGACCATGAAGGACCGCTCGAAGACGATGACCGTCTCCCCGGTGGACTTCGTGCCCGTCGTCTCCACGGTGACGATGCCCTGCCCGGGCCGGGAGCGGCTCAGCCGCTTGTCGAGGATCCGGCTGGTGGCGTAGAGCGTGTCCCCGACGAAGACCGGCTCCCGCAGGCGCACCCGGTCCCAGCCCAGGTTCGCCACCGCCCGCGCCGACAGCGCCTGCACCGTCATGCCGCCGACCAGGCAGAGGGTGATCCCGCTGTTGACGAGCACCCGGCCGTACTCGCTGCCCCGGCCGTAGTGCTCGTCGAAGTGCAGCGGGTGCTGGTTCATGGTGAGCAGGGTCAGCCAGGTGTTGTCGGTCTCGGAGATGGTGCGGCCCGGCCAGTGCCGGATCACCATGCCGGGCTCGAAGTCCTCGTAGTCGCCGCCGTGCTCCTCGCGGTACTCGTTGCCCTGCACGTGGCGCAGTGTCATCGACGACGCTCCCGGGTCGGGTGTGGACACGACGGTCGGGTCCACGTCGGACCCCGATGTTAGTCTATGTCGATCACCGTCCGGACGTACCGGCCTGCGGCGGGCAGGCTCCCGCGGGCGGGTCGACGTGCAGCCTCCAGGGAGCGTCAGATGACCGCGCGCGAGGGTGTCGGCACCGTGGGGCCGACGGGGCATCCGTGGTTCGGCAGTCACCACCTGCCGCCGGCCGCGCCGGCGGAGACGATCCGCCAGATGCTCCGCCACGAGTTGCGGGACACGGGCTGGCCCTACCAGCGGCTGCTGCCCGCGGCGCCGATGGCCATCCCGCGCGCGTCGTACGCCGAGGTCTTCCGGGTGGCGGCCGCCCTGGTCGACCTGCTGCGCCGCACCGCCCTCGAAACGGCCCCCACCACCCGGGGCCGGCTGGCGGCCTACCGCATGCCGCAGAGCGAGGACCAGCTGTTCCTGGGCGACCCGTTCGTCGAGGAGCGTTACCCGGACTGCGTCGTGCGGCCGGACGTCGTCATCGGGCCGGGCGGGCCGCGGTTCCTGGAGTTCAACGTCAGCGGCGCCCTCGGCGGCGTGGTGGAGACGCACTGCCGCCTGGAGGTGTGGCGCAAGCTGCACGCCGACGCCGAGGGTAGGACCCCGTTCAGCTCCCCGGACCCGTTCGCCGTGCGCGCCGAGATGTACCGGTCGCTCTGCGCCGAGCTGGCGCTGGCGCCGCGGGTGGCCATCGTCGGCAGCGCCCGGGTGCACGGCGTGCGGAGCCGCTACTTCCAGCTGGAGGCCGCCTACCTCAACAACCACGGCCTGACCGCGCGGTTCTTCGAGCCGGAGGAGCTGCCGGAGGCGTGGGACTGCCCACCCCACCTGCGCTACCCGGTCGGGCTGCGTAACTTCACCATCCCGGACTGGCTCGACGCCGGCCTCGACACCAGCTACGTGCAGGCCGCGCTGGACAACGGCTGCCTGCTCGTCGGCACTCAGACGTCGACGTTCATGCACAGCAAGCTGACCATGGGGCTGCTGTCGGAGGGGCGGCCGTGGATGAGCGCCGCCGACCGGAGCCTCGTCGACAGGTACGTGCCGTGGACGCGGATCCTCTCGGACCGCCGGACCGAACGCGAGGGCCGGGAGGTCGAGCTGGTCCCGTTCGTGCTGGCGAACCGGGACCTGCTGGTACTCAAGGCGGGCCTCGGCGAGAGCGGCAAGCAGGTGGTCATCGGCGCCGAGGCCGACCAGGCGACGTGGGAGTCCGCCGTCGCCGAGGCCGTCGCCGAGGGCACCAGCGTGGTGCAGGACTTCGTGGCCCCGCGGACGTGCCGGACCAGCGTGGTCGCCGACGGCGCCGACGAGCCCCACGAGGTCGAGGTGGCCCCGGTGATCGGGCCGCTGCTGTTCGGCGGCCGCCCGGCGGGCCTCTTCTGCCGGTACTACGGCGACGGCTCGGCCGGGATCGTCAGCGCCCGGGGCCGCGACAGCAGCTCCGACAACTGCATGGTGGCGGTCTGACCCGAAGGGCGCGCCGTCGGTTCGTGGCGTCGCCGGGATGCCGGGTGCGCGCCCTCGCGGGCGGCGTCGGGTCGACGGCGTTCACCCCGCCAGGCGGTCGACGACCTCGGCGGCGGTGACCACCTCGCCGAGCTGCCCCAACGTCCCCAGGCTCGCCCGGTGCGCCTCGTCGGTCGCGGCGGCGCACGCGTCGGAGACGACCACCGGCCGGTAGCCGTGGTTGACCGCCTCGAACACGGTGCCGGTGACGGAGAGGTCGGTGGCGACCCCGGTGAACAGGAGGGTCTCCACGCCCCGGCGGCGCAGCACCGTGTCGAGTTCGGTGCCGAAGAAACCGGTGAGGCGGACGTGGGTGACGACGACGTCGCCGACCTGCGGCGTGAGTTCGTCGACGATCCGGGCCTTCGGCGCGCCCTCCAGGAAGGCCTGCCGTTCCCGGACCATGGCGAAGCTGGGCGTGTTGGGGATGAGGTCGGGGTATCCGGGCCGGTAAGCGACCCGCGAGTAGACGACGAGGCCGCCGCCGGCCCGCACGGCCGCGGCGACCCGGGCCGCGTACGAGGCGACGTTGTGCCGGGAGACCTGCTCGGCGAAGAACGGGCCGAACACCCCGTCGGGGCTGACGACCTCGTGCTGCCAGTGCACGCCGACGACGGCGGTCCGCGCCGGGTCGAGTTCTCGCATCGTCCCTCCCGTCATGGGGCGGAGAGCTGCTGGGGCGCCGGCTGGTGGCCCCGTCCGCCCGCGCCGGCCGGCCCTCTGCCGTACGCGTCGAGGTGCCCCCACCGCCCGGGAATGTCGAGCAGGGCCACGAAGTCGAGACTAGCGGGCAGAGTGGGCCTGACCACGAGGTCTTCGCCAACCGGGTTGAGCCCGAGCATCGTGCGCAACAGCAGCAGGGTGGCGCCCGCGGACCACGCCTGCGGGCTGCACGCGGTGGGATAGTTGACCGGGTACTTGGTCTCGGCCCGACTGTAACCGGCGAACGCCTCGGGCAGCCGGCCGTCGTAGAAGACGGCCGCGTCCAGGATCCCGGCGGCGATCCGGGCCGCCTCGTCGGCGTACCCGTAGCGGCGCAGGCCCCAGGCGATGAACGAGTTGTCGAACGGCCAGATCGTCCCCACGTGGTACCCGATCGGGTTATAGCGGCCGGCGCCCTCGGCCAGCGTGCGTACCCCCCAGCCGCTGAAGAGCGCGGGCGACATCAGGTGCCGCACCAGGGCGGCCGCCTTCGACTCGTCGACGATGCCGCTCCACAGCAGGTGGCCGATGTTCGACGACAGGGCGTCGACCTGGCGGCCGTCGCCGTCGAGCGCGAGGGCCATGTACTCCCCGTCGGAGACCCAGAAGTCGCGGTTGAAGCGCCGCTTGAGCTCGGCTGCCTCCCGTTCCAGCCGGTTGGCGTACGCCGGGTCGTGCCAGACCGCCCGGGCGAGCCGGGCGGTGCGCATCTTCGCGTCGTACGCGTACCCCTGTAGTTCGCAGGTCGCCCTGGGGAAGCCGGGCAGCCGCCCGTCCTGGTACGAGATGCCGTCCCAGGAGTCCTTCCAGCACTGGTTCTCCAGGCCGTTGCGGGTGTTGCGGCGCTGGTAGGAGATGTAGCCGCTACCGGTCAGGTCGGCGTAGTGGTCGATCCAGTCGATCGCCGCCCGCGCCTCCTGCTCGACCGAGCGGACGAGCCCGACGTCGCCGGTCCAGCGCTCGTACTCGTCGAGCAGCACCAGGAACAGGGGAGTGGCGTCGGAGCTGCCGAAGTAGGGGGTGTGTGGCGTCTCCTCGAACACGCTCATCTCCCCGTACCGCATCTCGTGCAGGATCCGGCCGGGCTCCTCCTCCCGGAAGTCGTCCACGCGGCTGCCCTGGCGCAGCGCGAGCACCTGGAGCGTGGTGGCGGCGAGGTCCGGCGCGAACGGCAGCGCCTGGAGGCTGGTGAAGATGCTGTCCCGGCCGAACAGGCTCATGAACCAGGGCAGGCCGGCGGCCGGCACACTCCGGTCCTCGGCGAGGAAGGGGCTGAACCGCAGCGCGGCCAGGTCGATGAGGCTGCGCCGGTACGCGCCGCGCAGGGGCTCGAATCCGGTCTCCAGCCGGGGTGCCTCCGCCAGCCGGTCCCGGAGCCGGCGCTCCTTGTCCCGGGGACGCCCGGCCCGCCCCGGGATCGTGAGCCGCTCCAACCCTCTCGGCATCGGGAGGTCCGGTTCGGCGGTCAGTCTGGTCCGCCAGCTGCCGTACGGCTCCAGGTGGACCGCGAGCGTCAGCCCGTCGTCGTCCGGCTCCACCGGCGTCGTCGCCGACACGATCGTCTCCCGCCGGTACCGTTCCCGCTCGTAGCCGATGACGAGACGCCCGGCCTCGACGCGCCGGTAGTGCCGGCCCTTCTTCCGGGCCGTCGCGTCCTTGACCTCGAAGACGTCCGCGAAGTCGGCGTCCACCTCGACCCGGACGGTCAGGTCGACGGGCCGCCCGTCGTGGTTGACGATGCTCAGGTCCTCGTGCAGGCCGGAGTCGAGCGTGTGCACCCGACGCACCGAGAGCGTGCTGTTGACGTAGACGTCCTGGCGGCCGGGGACGAGGTAGAAGCGGTTCTCGAAGTAGTGGATGTCGTCGATGGCGAGGGTGCTCAACCGCTCCCCGTCGATCGTCAGGACCCACTTCGACAGCAGGCGCGTGTCGTGGGCGAAAAGGCCGAGCGGGGTGTCGGGTGACGGGACGATGTCGCCGGCCCGGTCACAGACCATGAAGGTCGTGCCGTCCAGGATGCCCACCTGGCCGTCAGCCACGGCCGCGTCCCCGGCGTCGCGTCCCCTCGGACGTGGGCGGCGGCGGGAACAGCTTGCGGAGCGTCGCGAAGAGTCGGGGGCTGCCCGCCACGGCCGCCTCGCCGCGCAGCACCGTGGTCAGGAAGTACGCCTCGCCGCTGGCGATCCGGTCGAACACCGCCCGGTCCGCCTCGACGACCGCGTCCCCGCCGGTCGCCTCCTCGGTGACCCTGATGTCGCCCCTGTCGATGGCGACCAGCCAGTGCTCGGTCCGGCCGTCGCGGCTGATGTCGAAGCGCACGCTGCCCTCGTCGATCGCCCTCAGCCGCCGGTCGTGCCCCCGGCGCGCCAGGCCGTGGAAGAACTCCTGGGTGGCATCCGCCATCGCGACCCCTCCTCACCGGCCACCATTCCCCCGAATCGCCGTTCCCGCCTCACCCGGATGAGGTGAACTTCGCCGCCTCGACCGCCCGCACCGGTCGTCGCGGCGCCGGCCCGGCGCGACCGCCCCCGCCGCGGCGACGCCGGTCGGCCCTCGCGGACACCGACCCGGCCGCCCGGCGCCGCCACTAGCCTGGAAGCCGATGGACCCCATCCAGGCGACGCTGCTCGTCGCCGCCGGTGTCGCCACGGGTGCCTTCAACGCGGTCGCGGGCGGCGGTTCCCTGATCGCGTTCTCGGCGCTGGTCGCCGTCGGCGTACCGCCGCTCACGGCCAAGGTGACCAGCACCGTCGCCGTCCTTCCCGGCAACGTGGCGAGCGTCGCGGGAGGTTACCGGGACCTGCCGCACCGCGGGGACGTCCGGCGTGTCCTGCCCGCGGCGGTCGGCGGCGGCGTCGTCGGGTCCGTGCTGCTGCTGGTGACGCCCAGCCACGTCTTCGACGTGATCGTGCCGTTCCTGGTCCTCGCCGCAGCGGCCGTCCTCGGTCTGCAGGACCGGCTGGACGGGCTGGTCCGGCGCTCCGCCCTGCGGCGCGGGCGGGCACACCCGGCGGCCCTGCAGGTCGCCGTCGCCCTGGGCGGCGTCTACGGCGGCTACATCGGCGCCGGCTTCGGCATCGTCCTGGTCGCCAGCCTGGCTCTCCTGCAACGCGAGCCGCTCACCCGGACGGTCGCGCTGAAGAACCTGCTGTCGGCCGTCATCTCGTTCACGGCGGTGGTGCTCTTCGTTCTCTTCGGCACGGTCAACTGGGTGGGCGTGGCGGTCCTGGCCCCGGCGACCGTCGTCGGCGGTTATGTCGGGGCACGGCTGCTCCGCAGGCTTCCCGGCGGGCTGCTCAGGGCGGTGGTCGTCGCGTTCGGGGTGGCCTTCGGCCTGGTCCTGCTGTGGCGCGTCGTCCGGTAGGTCCAGCCCGGTCCGCTCGTGTCAGCGGCCCCGCCGTGTCGTGGCGGGTCAGCCGGTCAGGCGACGACGCCAACCCGACGCGGTCGAAGAACCGAGGCAGTACAGCAGGACCGCGCCCAACCCGATCGCCACCGCGCCGGCGCCGACCAGCGGCAGCGGCGACGAGCCGGTCACCGGCAGCGGCGACGTCGACGGCGAGGGCGGCGGCTGCGGGGTGTCCGAGGGGTCCGGCCCGGTCGGGGCCGGCGTCGGCTGGCTGGGGCTCGCGGTCGGGCTCTGCGTCGGCGTACCGGTCGCGGTGCCCGTAGGGGTGGGGGTCGGCGTCCCCGCCGCGCAGTCGAGCAGGGTGGAGAAGGGGAAGTCGTGGATCTCGCCCCCGTCGTGGGCGAGCGTACGGCTGATCACGCTGCCCTCGATGTTGCTGTTGGTGAGGGCGTTGAGGTCCGCGCTCGGGGCGTAGAGGGTGCCCTCGACGGTGGCGCTGTCGTCGGTGAGCGTGAGCGACGTGGCGGTGGGGAGGTTGAACAGGATGTAGCGCGCCTGTTCGCCGCCGATGCCGGCGAAGTTCGGCGCCCGCCAGGTGAAGTTGTCGGCCACGTCGGTGGTGTCCACGTTGACCAGGAGCGGGGTGTCGGCGGTGGGCTGGTCGGCGAAGGTGAGCACCGCGATGTTGGCGAGGTCCGTGGCGCTCAGGTTGAGCACGTTGGTCACCCCGGGCGTCAGGGTGACCACCGCGTTGCTGCCCGGCGGGACGGGGCGGGGCAACGGGGCGCCCTCGGGCGTGCGGAGCAGCACGTTCTGGGTGCAGGTGGCGAGGTCCGCGGAGGTCGCGCGGAAGCCGGCGAACGCGTCGGCGAAATCGATCGGGGAGGCCGGCCCCACACTGCCGACGGGCTGCCGGGTGACCAGCTCCACGCGCGGCGACGCCTCGTAGTCGTCGCTCGGCAGGATCCGTGTGTTCACCTGCGCCCCGTTGTTGTCCACGTCCCGCACGACGGTGCCGGTCAGGTCCCCGACCTTGGCATAGCCGTCGCGCAGGATCTGCAGGCGACTGCCGGGCACGCTGCCGGCAACCTGGATCCGCCCGCCCACCACCAGCGCGGTGGGGTTGGCGTCGCCCGGTACGACGAACGCGCCCGCGTTGACCGTGGCCACCTGGTAGTTGTCGAAGCGCAGGTCGCCGCCGATCGCGACGGTGCCCTCGTTCTCGCTGCCGAGCAGGGTGGCGTCTCCCTCGGTCATCACCAGGAAGCCCTGCGCGGGCGCCACCGGGTTCACCGACTGTCGCGGCCGGGCGCTCGTGCCGCCGGCCATCACCGCCAGGGCGACGAGGAGCGCGCTCGCGGTCAGCGGCGGCAGTACCCGCCGGGTGCGTCGTGCCGTCACGTGCATCGTCCCCGCCATTCCTCGACACCGGTGTCGGACTGGCAACGACCGGGGCCGGGACGGCGGACCTCTTCGCCCCGGAAAAACCACCGATCGGGTGATCAACGGATCCGGGGCGGGCGGCGGGTGCCGGCCCCGCCGCACCGCTGACGCGGCCCCGCCGCCGGGGGCGTCGGCTCCGAAGTCCACCCGACGGCGGGGCTCACGGCGGTCGGTCAGCGCGCGGAGACCTGGCGGGCGAGCGCCGCGCCGGACTCGAAGGCGGCCAGGACGGAGATGGGCGTGCCGCCGGCGGCCGGCAGCTGGTAGCGCCCGCGGCGGTGCTGCCGTACCCGAAGGCGGTGGTGCTGTCGCGCTTCGCCGACGACGCGGCGCTGCTCGGCGCGGTCATCCTCGCCCGCGAGGCGGTCCCGACGCCCGGATGGCCGGCGGACCGGCGGGTGGCGCTCTCGTAGCTCGGCCGGTGGGAGCGCCGCTGCTCGCCGGCGGCCGCCAGTTCTTCAAGCTCGACCGGGGCGACGACGCGTTGGCCTGGCCCTCGGCGAGGGCGTCGACCGGGGGAAGGTGGGCCGGCCGCTCACCGAGAGCTACTGCCTGCTCGCCCCGAAGGAAGTTGGTGGCCCGCGTCTCGGGCCCGGCCGGGCACGCCTGATCAGGGCCACCGCACCGGCCGTCACCGGTGCCCGGGGCCGCGCCGCCGGCCGGGGGAGGTGGTCCCTACGCCGCCGACGCGGTCCGCGCAGCCGACCGGCCGTGGTGCGGCAGCCCGGCGGCGTACGTGTTCTGCCGGCCGTGCCCGACGGCGGGCGCCGCCGGCCGCCCCGGCTCCGCCCGCGCCAGGTGCAGCGCCCGCTGGGCGTTGTTCCAGGCATGGCAGGGCCAGGGCTGACCCGCGCAGAGCAGGTTGTGGCAGCCGCCGTCCCCGTCGGGTTCGTGGGCGTCGGCCACGTCCAGGGCGAGCTTCCACAGCAACGGGTCGGTCACCTCGTCGGGACGGTCGGCCAGGCGATCGGACCGGTCGATGGTGGCGTCGGACACGAGTTGGTTCCCCCCTTGAGCGCAGGTGCGATCTTCACCTTCTCCAGTTTCCACGCGGGCGAAACCCATGACCTCTTCCAATGTGCGCAGCGTGGCAGCGGGCGACGACCAGGTCGGGTCGAGCCGCGGGGGTGTTCCCCGGCGCGCACCGGCGACCGGACCAGCCCGGGACCGCCGAGCGGCGGCGAAGCGGGTGAGGGGAGCAGGGCCGGTCGTCACCCGGAGCCGTGCGGGCCTCGTCGCGGGCGGTTCCGGCGCAACCGCAGCGCCGCGACCGCGGCGACCGTCAACAGGACCGCGAGGGCGGGCCCACCTGCGACGACCGTGAGCCCCGCTCCGATGTTGGCGCCGATTCCTCCGGCGGTGAGCACCCGCCAGGCGAGGCCGAGCAGCACGCCCGCCGCGACGAGCGGCACCAGCACCCACCACCACCGGGGGTCGAGACGGCGGCGTGAGGTGGCCCGGAGCAACCCGGCGAGCGCGAGGACGACGCCGACGCACGCCAGGGCGCCGACGATACGGTCCCCCGTCGCACCGAGGTTGACCGGCCGGATCGCGTAGTCCAGGTCGACGCCCTCGGCGGCCAGTCGCCGGGCCTCGTCGCCGGTCAGGTCGCCGATGAGCCACCAGGCGGCCACGGGTGTGCACAGAACCAGGACGAGCGTGTTGATCGGAGCCGCCACTCGGTGCCGCGTCGTCATGCCTGTTGCCTTCCCCCGGTGATCTTGTCCGCGTTGCTCGGGTAAGTATGTGGGGTGCTCCCCGGGCGGGGAATGAGCACGCCTACTCAGTGCTCGTCCACCGGCTGCTCGCGGGTCGACGGGATGGGACGCGGACATCGGCGCCGGCGTCCGGCGACGTCACGGCGGTTCAGTCCGGCAGCAGCGGCATCTCCAGGCCGGGGGCCCGGCCGAGCAGCACGGCCCGGGTGAGCGCCGCCGACCCGAACCGGTCGCGCACCGCGTCCACCGCCGCGTCCAGTTCCGCCCCCGGATCGCGGTCGAACGGCAGCGGCGGCTGCACGGGCGAGTCGTCCAGGTTGCCGACCGAGACGCCGACCAGGGTCACGCCCCGCCGCTCGATCTCCGGCAGCGAGGCCCGCAGCAGCGACCGCGCCGCACCGAGCAGCGGGGCAGTGTCCGCGGTCGCCTTGGCCACCGTGTGGGAACGGGTCGCGCGGGTGTAGTCGCCGAAGCGCAGCCGCAGCGTCACCGTCCGGCCGGCCCGGGTCGCCGCCCGCATCCGCCGGGTCACCCGGTCGACCAGTCCGGCGAGGACCGCCTCCAGCTCGGCGGGGGAGTGCCCGACGGCGGCCAGGGCCTGCTGCGCGCCCATCGACCCGCGCCGGCGGCCGACCTGCACCGGCCGGGGGTCGCGGTTGTGCGCGAGGGCGTGCAGGTGCCGACCGGCGCCCGCGCCGAGCAGCGAGACCAGCGTCGCCTCGCCGAGGCGGGCGACCTGCCCGACGGTACGCACGCCCCGCTCGCGCAGCTTCGCCGAGGTGACCGGCCCGACTCCCCAGAGCCGCTCCACGGGCAGCGGGTGCAGGAACGCCAGCTCCCCGTCCGGCGGCACGACCAGCAGGCCGTCCGGCTTGGCGACGCCGCTGGCCACCTTGGCGAGGAACTTCGTGCGCGCCACGCCCACGGTGATCGGCAGGCCCACCCGCCCGCGTACCTCCCGGCGCAGCCGGGCGGCGATCTCGTCGGGCGGCCCCACCAGCCGCCGCAGGCCGCCCACGTCGAGGAACGCCTCGTCGATGGAGAGCCCCTCGACGAGCGGGGTGGTCCGCCGGAAGACCTCGAACACGGCGCGGCTCGCCGCCGTGTAGGCCGCCATCCTCGGCGGCACGACGATCGCCTCGGGGCAGAGCCGTCGGGCCTGCCGGCCGCCCATCGCGCTGCGTACGCCCCGGGCCTTCGCCTCGTAGCTGCACGCGAGGACCACGCCGCCGCCGACGATCACCGGCCGGCCGCGCAGGCGCGGGTCGTCGCGCTGCTCGACCGACGCGTAGAACGCGTCCAGGTCGGCGTGCAGGATGTTGGCCTCGCGCGACACGAACACATGTTCGCATGGAGGCCCTCGTCAGCGGTACTGACCTGCCCGAACGCCGCCGGACGAGCATCCCCGGACGTGCCGGGTCCGCGCGATCGGCTGGCCGGCGACCCGGCCCCGGGTGCACACCACGTGCCCGACCACCGACCCGCAGCACGGGACCACGACAGGGGGGCACCGCACCCGGAGCGCGCCATTGTCGGCGTCGTCAGCCCAACCCGGGCCGCCGGTGCGGTGCCACCTCCGCGCGTGCTCGGCGAGCGCCCTGTCCGCCGACCCGGCGCCGGGGCCGACCGGACCGGCGGCGGCTCAGGACATCGCGGTCGCCGAGGGCGGGGCCGTGCCACCCCGCGGGGCCTCCGCCGTCATCAGCTCGGCGATCCGCGCCCGGTCGGCGGCGGACGGCAGGCCCCACTCGGGGCGGTAGCCGTACACCTCGTGCAGCGGGTGTGAGGCGGTACGGCCGTCGAGGATCTCGATCGCGTCGGTGTCGATCAGGCCGGGGTGCTCGACGCCGCACGCCTCGGCCACCTTGACCAGGTCGCGGCGCAGCGTCCGCACGTAGTTGGCCGCGCGCACCGACTTCGAGGCCGGGTCGACGCCCCGGGCGAGCCACTGGTTCTGGGTGGCGACGCCGGTCGGGCAGGTGTCGGTGTGGCACTTCTGCGCCTGGATGCAGCCGATCGCCAGCATCGCCTCCCGGCCGACGTTGACCATGTCGCAGCCGAGCGCGAAGGCCACCACCGCGTTGTCGGGCAGGCCGAGCTTGCCGCCCCCGACGAAGACCACCTGCTCGTGCAGGTCGCGCTCGGCGAAGACCTTGTAGACCCGGGCGAAGCCCTGCTGGAACGGCAGCGACACCGAGTCGGTGAAGATCAGCGGAGCGGCGCCCGTGCCGCCCTCGCCGCCGTCGACGGTGACGAAGTCCACCCCGCGCCCGGTGTCGCGCATCAGGGTGGTCAGCTCCTCCCAGAAGCCCAGGTCGCCGACCGCGGACTTGATGCCGACCGGCAGGCCGGTCTCGGCGGCGAGCAGCTCCACCCAGTCGAGCAGGCTGTCGCAGTCGGAGAACTCGGCGTGCCGGGACGGGCTGACGCAGTCGCGCCCCTGCGGGATGCCGCGGGTCGCGGCGATCTCCGCGGAAACCTTGGCCGCCGGCAGCAGGCCCCCGAGGCTGGGCTTCGCGCCCTGGCTGAGCTTGATCTCCAGCGCCCGTACCGGCGCGGCGGCGACCAGCTCCTTGAGCCGCTCCAGGCTGAAGCGGCCCTGTTCGTCGCGGCAGCCGAAGTACGCGGTGCCGATCTGGAACACCAGTTCACCGCCCTTGCGGTGGTACGGGGAGAGCCCGCCCTCGCCGGTGTTCTGCAGGCAGCCGGCCAGGGCCGCGCCCCGGTTGAGCGCCTCCACGGCGTTGCCGGAGAGCGACCCGAAGCTCATCGCCGAGATGTTCACCACCGACTCCGGCCGGAACGCGCGGGCGCGACCCCGGGCGGCGCCGAGCACCTTCGCGCACGGCAGCCGCACGTCGTGCCCGGCACCCGGCGTCGACGGCGGGACGGCCCGGCCGAACGTGCGGTGCTTGATGATCGGGTATCCCGGGGTGAACTCGATGTCGTTGTCGGTGCCGAAGCCGAAGTAGTTGTTCTGCTGCTTCGCCGAGGCGTACACCCAGCGCCGCTGGTCGCGGGTGAACGGCCGTTCCTCGTTGTTGCCCGCGACGATGTACTGACGCAGCTCGGGCCCGATCGACTCCAGCAGGTACCGGGCCCGGCCGAGTACCGGGAAGGTGCGCAGCAGGGCGTGGTCGCGCTGGATCAGGTCACGCGCGGCGAGGGCCGCGACGGCGGCGACGGCGGCGGCGGGTACGGCTCGGCTTGCCCATCTCATGCCCGCCACTCTTTCCGCGATGGTCGTGCGCCAAACGGGGGACGGGGGAGCCGGGCCGGATCAGGGCGGCGTGGGGAGGCGGCGGACCACCAGCATGGCGATGTCGTCGGTGGGCTGCTCGGCGCCGACGGCCCGCATGACGGTGTCGCAGACCTCCTCGGCCGGTGCGGGCCGGACCGCCTCGGCGAGTTTCGCGAGGCCGACGTCGATGACCTCGCGGCGGCGCTCGACGAGGCCGTCGGTGAAGCAGACGAGCACCGCGCCCGGCGGGAGGCCCACCTCCGTGTGCTGCCGCCGCGGTGGCCGGCGGCTCGTGCCGAGCGGGGGATCGACCCTGACCGGCACGGGTGTGCCCGGCAGGCCCGGCACGGCGAGGACGGGAGGCAGGTGCCCGGCGGTGGAGAGCCGGACGCGGGTCCGGTCTGGGGAGACCATGGCGTAGAGCGCGGTGGTGAGGATCCCGGCCTCGAAGTGGCCGATCTTCCGGTCGAGAAGCGTCAGCGCCTCCGCCGGGCCGTCGCAGACCAGCGCGTAGGCACGCAGCGCGCTGCGGACCCGGCCCATGATCACGGCAGACTGGAGCCCATGGCCCGACACGTCGCCGATGACCAGGCCGAGCCAGCCGGAGGGCAGGGTGAACACGTCGTACCAGTCGCCGCCGATGCCGGCGACGTGCCCGGGCACGTACCGGGCGGCCATGTCCAGGCCCGGCACGTCGGGTAGCTGGGCGGGGAGCAGGCTGCGTTGCAGGGCGAGCGCGGCGGTGTGGTCGAGGTTGTGGGCCCGGGCGAGGTTGGCCTGGCTGGCCCGGTCGGCCACCAGTTCCAGCAGCCGGACGTCGTCGGCGTCGAAGCGGCGGGGGCGCAGCGTGCCGACGTGCAGCACGCCGATCAGCTCGCCCCGGACCAGCATCGGCACGCCGAGCAGCGACCGGAGCCCCATCGCCAGCAGGATCGGGTTGACCACGGCGCCGGCGGTGACCTCCTCGATGACAACCGGCTGTCGGGTCAGGGCGATCCGGCCGGCGAAGCCGCGGCCGACGGAGACGCGGAAGCCCTGCCGCACCTCCTCCTCCAGCCCTCGGGCCGCGGTGGCGACGAGCTGCTGCGCGTGCGTGTCCAGCAGGAGGATGGCCGCAGTGTCGACGTCGAGCAGGTCCCGGACGCGGTCGAGGAGTTCGTCGAAGAGGTCGGCCGCGTCGAGGCGGGACAGCGTCGCGTCGGTCACCGCCTCGATGCGGCGCAACCGCTCGTCGTCCTGGATCTGCCCTCGGTCGGCCACGTGAGGATCCTAGTCCCACGGGCCGGGCCGGCCACGCCGCGTTCCGCCGGCCCGCCGGCCCGTCGGGCGCCCGGCGGGCCGGCGGCGGTGGTCAGTGGCGCAACGACCGGCGTACGACGCCGCCCACCAGCGCGCACCACGTGTCCAGGTCGAGCTTGCCGTGTGCGGGCAGGTGGTGCAGCCGCTGGACGTCCTTGACGGCCGTTCTGGTCGCGTGGTCGTACTCGCCGGTGACGGTGACGCCGGCGTGTCCCCGGAAGTTCAGCAGGAACTGCACGGCGCTCACCGGGAGGCCGGTGGCGTCCTTGCCCAGCTCCGGCACCAGGGTCTCCCAGGTGGGCGCGGTGAGGGTGGCGTCGACGTCGACCGGGATGCCGTTGCGGTGTTGCCAGTCCTGCACCGCGGCGACGGTGGCGGCGTCGAAGACGCTGTTGACCGGCACGGGGTAGCCCCGGTGGGCGAGCAGGTACTGCACCACCCGGACGCTGGGCGAGCCGACGAAGCGCCACAGGTCCGGCCAGCGGCGGGCCGGCACGTCGGCCAGGTCGGTGCCGAGTGCCTCGAAGACGCGGCGGCGCAGGGCGGGGAACTGCCCGTAGAAGGCGGCGCCGGGGCAGAGCGTGGTACGGAAGTCCCAGTGGCCGAAGATGTCGTGGGCGTGCAGCCCGTACCGCCGGCAGATGGTCGCGCAGAGCGTGACCAGGGAGTCCAGCAGGGCCTCCGGCGGCGTCTCGGTGACGTACGTGCCCTCGTTCTCGATGCCGATGGCCCGGCCGTTCTCGCCCGGGCAGTGCGCCGAGATCATTTGCCGGTCGCCGGCCCGCAGCCGCTCCAGGCTGCCCCGGCGTCCCTCCATGACGTACCCGCCGCGGCTGATCGTGAAGTGCTGGCCGGTGTCGGACCACCCGTTGCCGTCCATGTGCAGGTCCTGGCAGTCGCGGGCCAGCTTGACCGCCTGTGCCTCGGAGTGGTCGGTGACGTTCGGGAACGCCATGTGGTGCACGATGATCTTGTTGGTGGGGATGGCGCTGACCGCCAGCGGGTCCCTCGGCGGGCGCGCGCCCCACTCGTCGCAGCTGTAGATCCAGTCCAGGTCGGCGCCGGGGTCCGCCCGCGCGGCGAGCGGGAGGGTGAGCTGGCTGCCGACCACCGCGACCGTGGCGGCGCCGAGGCCGGCCCGGAGCAGGGTCCGGCGGTCCAGTGCGGAACTCTCGACGTGCACGGCATCTCCTCTGCGGCGGGCGGGGCGGGGCAGGGCGGGCCTCTGAAAAGGAACTCCAGGCGTCGCGTGTGCTGTGGAGGATATTGCCAAGACTCGCCGGCGCGCCAGCCTTCCGCGCCTGGCAGGATGGCGGGATGCGGCAGGGAGCGGCGACATCACGGTGGTCGTGGACTGGGAGGCGGCCCATCTCGGCGACCCGCTCGGAGAACTGTCACGGGCGTCCTGGGGCGCCGAGCGGAAGGACCCGCGCTCGTTCGACGTCCTCGTCGAAGGGTGCGGAGCCGACCCGGCCATGGTCCGGGCCTGGTCACCGATCCACGCCGCCGAACTCTGGCTGTGGTTCGCCGAGGCCGGGCCGCCCGGGTACCTCGAACAGCTCACCGCGGAACTGCGGAGCCTGCCGCCGCGTGGGAACGGGACCTACGGCACCGGACGGGTCGGTTCACCGACCGGCTCGGCGCTAGAGCACCTGGGAGAGGAACCGGCGTAGCCGGGGGTGCTCGGCCCGCTCGAAGATCGCGGCCGGCTCGCCGGCCTCCAGCACCACGCCGCGGTCCATGAAGGCGACGGTGTCGGCGACCTCGCGGGCGAAGCCCATCTCGTGGGTGACCACCACCATCGTCATGCCGCCGGCCGAGAGTTCGGCCATCAGCCCCAGCACCCCCTTGACCAGCTCCGGATCCAGGGCGGAGGTCGCCTCGTCGAAGAGCATCACCTGCGGGCGCAACGCCAGCGCGCGGGCGATCGCGACCCGCTGCTGCTGCCCGCCGGAGAGGTGCGCCGGGCGGGCGTCGGCCTTGGCCGCCAGCCCCACCAGCTCCAGGTGCTCGCGGGCGACGGCCACCGCCTCGTCCTCGCCGAGCCCGCGGACGCGACGCAGCGCGAGGGTGACGTTGCGCAGCACGCTCATGTGCGGAAAGAGGTTGAACTGCTGGAAGACCATGCCGATCCGCTGCCGCAGGGCGTCCGGGTCGTCGCCGAGCACGCTGCGCCCGTCGAGCAGCACGTCGCCGCGGTCGGGCTCGATCAGCCGGTTGATCGTGCGCAGCAGGGTGGACTTGCCCGACCCGGACGGCCCGATCACGCAGGCCGTCGCCCCGCGCGCCACGTCCAGGTCCACCCCGCGCAGCACCCGGTGCGCCCCGAAGGCCAGGTGCACGTCGCGGACGCGCAGGCTCACCGGTGCCGTCGTGTCGATGCTCATCGCTGGTTCCCTCCCGCCGCGCCCGGCAGCGCCAGGTCGAGGTCGTCGTCGTCACCGGGCGCGGTGGCCTGCCGGCCGTGCCGCAGCCGCCGGTCGATCCAGTTGACGGCGTGCGTCAGCGGAACCGTCAGCGTCAGGTAGCACAGCCCGGCCAGCAGCAGCGCCGACTGGTTGCCGGTGTTCGCCGCGTAGTCCTGCCCGATCCGGAACAACTCCCGCTGGCTGGCCAGCAGGCCGAGGAAGTAGACCAGGCTGGAGTCCTTGATCAGCGCGATCAGCTGGTTCACCCAGGCGGGCAGCACCCGGCGGATCCCCTGCGGGACGATCACCAGGCGCATCGCCTCACCCCAGGACAGGCCCAGTGCCCGGGCCCCCTCCAGCTGCGCGGCCTCCACCGACTGGATGCCGGAGCGGAAGATCTCGCCGATGTAGGCCGCCGCGATCAGCGACAGCGCCAGGATGCCCAGGGGGTACGGGTTGGGCCCCCACACCCGCATGCCCAGCGGCGCCAGGCCGACGCCGATGAGCAGGATCGTCGCCGCGGCGGGCAGGCCGCGGAACACGTCGGTGTAGACCCGCGCCGGCCACCGCAGCCATCGGGTACGCGAGATGCCCGCGACGGCCAGTGCCATGCCCAGCACCGAGCCGAGCAGGGCGGCGGAGACCGCCAGGATCAGCGTGTTGGGCAGCCCCACCGTCAGCATCTCGGGCAGCGCCTCGCGCATGGAGTCCCAGTCGAAGAAGGTCTCCCACAGGGTGCTCAACGGATCCATCGTTCCTCCCACCGCCCCGCCCGCTCGTCGTCCGTACGTCTCAGGAGGTGGCCGACGCCGACGGCACCGCAACCGTGCCGCTGCCCGGCTTGAAGTCGGCCGGGATCGGGCGGCCCGGGTAGTACTGGGCCTGCAGGCGGCTCCACGTGCCGTCCGCGATCACCTCGTCGAGGCCCTTGTCCAGTGCCTCGCGCAGCTTGTCGTTGCCCTTGGCGAACGCGTACGCCGTGGGGGCAGGGCTGAGCAGCTTGGCCGCCACGGTGATCTTGCCGCCGCTGTCGGCGGCCGACTTGTCGCCGATCTCGGCGGGGGCGATCCAGGCGTCGGCGGTGCCGGCCTTGAGCTGGTTGATCGCGCCGTTGTAGTCGGGCACCCGGACCGGGTCGAGCCCCTCGCCGGTGGCGTAGTCGTCCTGGACGGTGCCCTGCACGACCACGACCCGCTTGCCGGCGAGCTGGTCGAATCCGGTGATCGACGAGCCGGCCGGCACGTCGAGTCCGAAGTGGCCGAAGTCGTAGCCGTTGCCGAAGTCGACGGTCTTCCTCCGCGCCTCGGTGATCGTGATCGAGGAGCTGCCGACGTCGAACTTGCGGTTGTTGACCTGGGAGAGCAGGGCGGAGAAGTCCGTGCCGACGAACTCCACCTTCAGGCCGACCTTCGCGGCGACCGCGGTGAGCAGGTCGTTGTCGAAGCCGGTGAACCTGCCGTCCTTGAGGTAGACGTTCGGCGGGGCGTCGGTGAGCGTGCCGGCGCGCAGCACGCCCGGCTGGAGCAGGCCGTACGGGTTGTCGGCCGAGGCGCCGGAGGCGTCGTCGCCGCAGCCGGTCAGCGCGGTGGCGGCGAGGACGGCGGCGACGCCGAGGGCGGCGGCCCGGGTGAGGGAGGAAAGGATGCGCACAGGTGTCTCCGATGAGGTGTTCCGGTGGCGGGCACGGGCGTGCGTCGCCGACGGTGCGCCCGGTGGGCGTACCGCTGGGATGGGTCGTGGCAGAAGGGGTGGCGCGCCTAGCGCGCGTCGCCGGGGCGACAGGAGGTGGCGCAGACCCGCATCGTGTCGACGTGGCGGCGCCGCGTCAGGGCCGGCTCCGTCGGGGCCACGGCGGGGCCCGCCGGTGGGGCGAGGCTGCGGAAGGACATGGCTCTCCTCGGTCGGTGACGACCCGGGAACCAGGCCGCGCTTGCACCGGAACCACTCCGGTGCCTGGTCCTCACCCGGGGCACCCCTGCGCGGACGAGGGTTGCCGGCCAGCGAGCCGGGGCTTGACGCTGGCGCTCATGACCTGCCGACGAGGCTAGCAGCCCGTCCCCGGCAACCGTCCAGCCGCTATGACGACCCTCACCCGGGCCCGGGTCACTCCTCGATCGCCCCGCCCACCCGCCGCAGGTGCCGGCGGAAGGTGTAGGCCGGGTCGGTGGCGCGGTGGGCCAGGTACTCGGCGAAGCCGGTCTGCTCGCGCAGCGTCTCCCCGGCGCGGATCCGCCGTGCCTGGACCCGCTCGACGTCGCGGATGCGCTCCGCCGCGGCGAACAGCTCCGCGGCGCGCCCGGCGGGGAGGAAGAGCGCGCCGTCGTCGTCGGCGACCACGAGGTCGTCGGGACCCACCAGGTGCGGCCCGACCCGGGCGCTGGTGAGCGTTTCCGGCTCCCTTGGGTCGAGCCGGGTCGGCCCGAGGGGGAGGGCGCCGTAGCTGAACACGGGCAGGCCGATCTCCACCAGCTCGGGAGTGTCCCGGTGCAGGCCCCACACCAGCAGCCCGGCGATCCCGGCCGCGACGCCCTCCAGCACCGCCAGTTCGCCGACGCACGCCTCGTCGCCGCGGCCGCCGTTGTCGATGACGAGCACGTCGCCCGGGGCCGCGTTCGCGTACGCCTCCAGGAACACGTCGACGCTGCCGTGGTGGCGCACCGGCAGCACCCGGCCCGCGATCCGGTGACCGGGGACGACCGCGCGGATCCCGGCCGGCGCCGCGCGCGGCGGCACACCGAGGCCTACGCAGGCGTCGGCGATCAGCGGCGTGGACAGGTCGGCGAAGCGCTCCCGCATGACGTCCCTCCCGGCGGTGCCCGGATCGTGGGCCGTCATCGTAGGGAGCACGGGCGGTGCCGGGGCGAGGTCCAATCCTGCCCCGCTGGCATCGCGCCCGGCACGCCGTCGCGTGCTCCCTCAGACCGGGACCCTCTGCTCCGCCGCCGGCTCGCCCGACTGTCCGGGTACGACCGCCGCCGGCACGCGCGGCATCGTGAAGACGAACCGCGTCCCGCCCTGGTACGCCTCGTCCAGGCTCAACGTCCCGCCGTGGTGCTCGACGACCTTCTTGCAGATCGCCAGGCCGATGCCGGTGCCCGGGTAGGCGCCCCGGGGATGCAGCCGCTGGAAGATGACGAAGATCTTCTCGGCGTACCGGGGGTCGATGCCGATGCCGTTGTCCTCGACCGCGAACGACCAGCCCTCCGGCGTCTCCGCGACCGTCACCCGTACCAGCGGGGCCCGGTCGGGGCTGCGGAACTTGACGGCGTTGCCCAGCAGGTTCTGCCACAGCATGGTCAGCAGGGTCGGCTCGCCGCGCACGGTGGGCAGCGGGTCGTGGGTGATGGTCGCGCCGGCCTCCTCCACCGCCCGGGAGAGGTTCGCCTCCGCCTGCGCGAGCACCTCGGCCAGGTCGACCTCCCGCTGCTCCGCGTAGACCCGGCCGATCCGGGAGAAGGTGAGCAGGTCATTGATCAGCTCCTGCATCCGGCTCGCCCCGTCGACGGCGAAGCCGATGTACTGCCGGGCCCGGTCGTCGAGCTGGTCGGCGTAGCGGCGCTCCAGCATCTGGCAGAACGACGCCACCTTGCGCAGCGGCTCCTGCAGGTCGTGTGACGCCACGTACGCGAACTGCTCCAGGTCCTCGTTGGAGCGGCGCAGCTCGGCTGCCTGCTGTTCCAGGGCGTCGCGGTCGTGCTGACTGCTCTCCCACGCCTGCACCACCGTGCGGCGCATGGTCTCCACGTCGGTGGTGAGCCGGGCGATGTCGGCCGGGCCGTCCGGCCGCAGCCGGTGCCGGAAGTCGCCGCCGGCCACCTGCCGCACCGAGGCGCCCAGCCGGTCCAGCGGCCGCAGCACCCTCGTGCGTACGAGCACGGAGCCGACGATCCCGCAGAGCAGCAGGGCCGCCAGGATCGACACGAAGGTCAGGTCCCGCAGCGCCCGGGCGCGGTCGAGGTCGCCGCGGCCGGCGTCACGGATCCGGTCCAGGCGGCCGACCAACCCGGTCAGCTCGGCGCGTACCGCCTCGAAGGTCTCCGCGTCCCCCGTCACCAGCGGCGCCAGCTCCTGCGGCGTCGCGCCGGCCCGCCGGGCGCCGACCAGGCGCTCGGCGAACCGGTCGCGCCAGCGGTCGGCCAGCCGCTGCGCCTCGTCGAGTTGGCCCAGCGCCGCCGCTTCGCCGGTGAGCAGGCCGCGCAGCCGCGTCATCGTCGCGCGTTCGGCCTCGACGCCTCGGCGGTAGGAGTCGACGAACCGCGCGTCGCCGGTGACGACATGGCCGCGCACGGCCGCCGCCTGGGCGAGCAGGCCGCTGTCGAGCTGCCCGACCGCCGTACGGGCCGGTGCGATCCGGTCGGCGAGGTGGTCGGATACCTCGGCGGTGTGCCGCAGCACGGCGGCGCCGGCGCCACCGCCGAGCAGGACGAGGGCGGTCATCGTCAGCAACAGGACGGTGAGCCAGCGACGGGTCGTCATCTGCCGGCGGAGCGGTGTCCCGGAACTCGCCTCACTGCCCACGAGCTGCACCCTAGCCGAGGCGGCGGGCCGGCCGTGCGCGCGCGGCCGGCTTGCCGGCGGGTGGTACGAGTGTCCTGTGTCCGTGACCGACCACGCGCCAGCCGACCCGCCGACTCCGGACGTCCGGCGGCCGCGGAGAGCCGTTGCGCCGATGGCCCCGGCGGCCGTCGCGACCACAATGGCCACCGGAGGCGGTCCCACCGCCCCCACGACGGGGGAGGTGCGGGCGTGAGCGGGTGGCAGGTCTCCGGCTACCGGGCGGTGCGGCAGCTCGGTGCCGGCGCGTCCGGCCGGGTGGACCTCGCCGTGCACGACGCCACCGGCACCCCGGTCGCGATCAAGTACCTCACCGGCGGGATCGGCGACGACCCGTCGTTCCGCACCGCCTTCCGCGCGGAGGCCCGGCTGCTGGCCGAGATCGACGATCCGCACGTCTCGCGCCTCTACGAGTACGTCGAGTCGCCCACCGGCGCGGCGATCGTCATGGAACTGGTCAACGGCGTGTCGTTGCGGCAGATGCTGCGCGCACACGGGGCCACCACCCCGGAGTCGGCGCTCTGCGTGCTCAAGGGGTCGCTGGCCGGGCTCGGCACGGCACACGCCCGGGGCGTCGTGCACCGCGACTACAAGCCGGAGAACGTGCTCGTCACCGCCGAGGGCACCAGCAAGCTGGCCGACTTCGGCATCGCCATGCCGGTGGGCGGCAGCTCCGGGATCAGTGTCACCGGCACCCCCCGCTACATGGCGCCCGAGCAGTGGACGGGCGCGCCGGCCAGCCCGGCCTGCGACATCTACGCCGCCACCGCGACCTTCTACGAGTGCCTCACCGGCCGACCGCCCTACGACGGGCGGGACCTGCCGACCCTGCGGCGACAGCACGCCGACGCGCCGATCCCCACCGACCCCGCCCCCGAGCCGGTGCGCGACCTGCTGCGACACGGCATGGCCAAGCGGCCCGCCGAGCGCCCGCAACCGGCTCAGGTCTTCCTCGCCCTGCTGGAGCAGGTCGCCGCCGAGGCGTACGGGCGGCGGTGGGAGGAGAACGGCCTGCGCGCGCTGGCCCGGCGGGCGGCCCTGCTCGCCGCCCTGCTCCCCTTCCCGGACGGCACCGGCGGCGCCACCAGCCTGGCCAGCACCGCCTTCGCCACGGCCGACCGGTGGGCGTGGACGCGCGCCGGTCGGGCCCGCGCCGCGCTGGTCGGCGGCGGGCTGGCCGCGGTGCTGCTGGTTGGCGGGGCCGGGCTGAGCTACGCCGGGCGCGACGAGCCCTCGCCCGCCGCCGCGACGGCCCCGCCGCTGGCGGCCACGGACCTGACCGGTGAGCCGTCCGCGCCGGCCGTCGCGGCACCCACCCCCTCCGCCGGAGCGACGCCCGCCGCGCCGCCGTCCGCCGCGCCGGCCGCGCCGACAACCGAGCCCACCGGCACCGGCGTGCCGCCGGCGTCGTCGGCCCCGCCGTCGGCGCCGAGCAGCACCAGCGCGCCGCCGCCGGACACCGTCGCCCCCACCGTCGGCCGGGTCACCGCCAGCCCGACCGAGCTGGATCCCGAGGGCTGCCCGTACGGACCCACGTCCAGCACCGTCTCCGCGATCGTCTCCGACGACCGCACGGCGGCCGGAGGACTGAGGGTGGTCGCCCGGTACACGCTGGCAGGTCGCACCGCGGAGGTGACCATGGCCTCCGGTGGCCGGGGCCTGTTCCGGGGCGTCCTGGGTGACCTGCCCCGGCCGACGGGCAGCACCCGGATCCCGGTCCGGGTCGTCGCCGTCGACGAGGCCCGCAACGCCTCGCCCGAGGGCACGCCCGTCTACCTGACGCTGCACCCCTACTGCACCCCGGGCTGAGCCCGGACAACCCGATGATGCCGATGACGACGACGGAGGGCGGGCCGCCGTGACCCAGCCGAACGACCCGACCGAGGCGCTGCCCACCCGCCGGCTGCCGGCGCCCGGCGCGCCGGGCGCGCGCGACCCGCACCCGTCGGCGGAGCCGACCGTGTCGCTGGCGGCCGGTGAGGCGACCGTGTCGTTGGTGGCGGGGGACGCGACGGCGCGGCTGGTCGTGGCGGAGCCGACGGTGCCCCTGTCCGCCGGCGAGCCCACGGCGCGACTGACGCCCGGCCGGCCGGCGTCGCCGCGCCACGGCCGGGGCGGGGCGGCGGCGCCGCGGAGCGCCCCGGGCGGGGCGGCGGGGAAGTCGGGTCGT
>NZ_JBAKHV010000066.1:0-28519 GCF_036906775.1 Micromonospora sp. CPCC 205561
AAACTCAGCGCACACCTCGTCGAACGACGCCGCGAAGACCGGGAACGCCTCATACAGCTCCCGGCCCATGCCGGCGCGCTGCGAACCCTGACCCGTGAACAACACCGCCCGACGACCCGCCGACACCACACCCGACACCGCCGGCCGGCCCTCGGCCACCGCCGACAGACCGACGACCAGCTCGTCCACGTCCGAGCCCCACACCACCGCCCGGTGCTCCAACGCCGCCCGCGCCGTCGCCAACGACCACGACACATCCACCGGCGACAGACCCGAACGCCCACCCACGAACGACGCCAACCGCGCGGCCTGACCCGCCAGACCCCGCTCGGAGCGCCCCGACACCACCCACGGCACCGGCAACCCGACCGGCGCGACGGGTGCCGGAGCGGACTCCGGCTCACCCTGCTCGATGATCACGTGCGCGTTGGTGCCGGAGATGCCGAACGAGGACACGCCCGCACGCCGGGGACGCTCCACCCCCGGCCACGGCCGCGACTCCGTCACCAGCTCCACCGCGCCCGACGACCAGTCCACATGCGACGACGGCGCGTCGACGTGCAGCGTCGCCGGCACCACCCCGTGCCGCATCGACAAGATCATCTTGATGATCCCCGCCACCCCGGCAGCCGCCTGCGTGTGACCGATGTTCGACTTCACCGACCCCAACAGGAATGGCTCGTCGCGGTCCTGCCCGTACGTGGCGAGCAGCGCCTGGGCCTCGATGGGGTCGCCCAGCGTCGTGCCCGTGCCGTGCGCCTCCACGACGTCGACGTCCCCGACGCCCAGCCGGGCGTTCGCGAGGGCCTGGCGGATCACTCGCTGCTGCGACGGACCGTTCGGCGCCGTCAACCCGTTCGACGCACCATCCTGGTTCACCGCCGAACCACGCACCACCGCCAACACCCGACGCCCCTCACGCCGCGCGTCCGACAGGCGCTGCACCAGCAGCACGCCCACACCCTCGGACCAGCCGGTGCCGTCCGCCGCGTCGGCGAAGGACTTGCACCGGCCGTCGGGAGCCATGCCCCGCTGGCGGGAGAAGTCGATGAACGTCTCGGGCGTCGCCATCACCGTGACGCCGCCGGCCAGGGCAAGGTCGCACTCGCCCGACCGCAGCGCCTGCACCGCCAGGTGCAACGCCACCAACGACGACGAACACGCCGTGTCCACCGTCACCGCCGGCCCCTCGAACCCGAACGAGTACGCCACCCGACCCGACAACACGCTGCTGGCCGTGCCGACGCCGAGATAGCCGTCGAGGGCCTCCGGAACGTCGGCCAGCCCGGCGGCATGGTGGTGGTACATCATGCCGGCGAAGACGCCGACCGGGCGGCCCCGCAGCGCGAGCGGGTCGATCCGGGCGTCCTCGATCGCCTCCCACGAGGTCTCCAGCAGCAACCGCTGCTGCGGGTCCATCGCCAGCGCCTCGTGCGGCGAGATCTTGAACAGGGTGGCGTCGAAGTCGCCGGCGTCGGCCAGGAAGCCGCCCTCGCGGGCGTAGCTGCTGCCTCGGCGCGCGCCGGACGGGTCGTACAGGTCGTCGACGTCCCAGCCCCGGTCGGCGGGGAAGCCGGTGATGCCGTCCCCACCCGAGACGAGGAGGTCCCACAACTGCTCCGGGGAGCGTACGCCGCCGGGGTAGCGGCAGCTCATGCCGACGATCGCGATCGGCTCGTCGAGCGCCGCGACAGCGGCGACCGGGGCCGGCAGCGGGCCGGCGGCGTCCCCGGTCTCGGCGTCCAGGTGGTCGGCCAGGCCGAGCGGCGTCGGGTGGTCGAAGACCAGGGTCGCCGGCAGGCGCAGGCCGGTCACCGCGCCCAGCCGGTTGCGCAGCTCCACGGCGGTCAGCGAGTCGAAGCCCAGCTCGGTGAACGGGCGGCCCGCCTCGACGGCGGCGGCGTCGGCGTACCCCAGCACCGCCGCGACCTGGTCGAGGACGAGCCGCAGCAGGGCCGCGGCGCGCTCCTCCCGGTCGAGCCCGGCGAGCCGTTCGGTCAGGGCGGCGGTCTCCGCCGGCCCGGACCGCGCGGCGCGGCGCCGGGGCACCCGGACCAGGGCCCGCAGGACCGACGGCAGGGTGCCCGCCTCGGCCTGGGCGCGCAGCGCCGGGCCGTCCAGCGCCATCGGCACCGTGGCCGGCAGGCCGGTCCGCAGGGCGGCGTCGAAGAGGGCGAGGCCGTCCGCCTGGGGGATCGCGCGGACGCCCGCGCGGGCCAGCCGGTCGGTGTCGGCCCGGTCGAGGCCGGCGGTCATGCCGCCGCCCGACTCGACCCACGGTCCCCAGGCCAGGGAGAGCGCCGGAAGGCCCGCGGCCCGTCGCCGGTGGGCGAGCGCGTCCAGGAAGGCGTTGGCTGCCGCGTAGTTGGCCTGACCGGGGCTGCCCGTCACGCCCGCCGCGGAGGAGTAGGTGACGAACAGCGCGAGGTTCCTGCCGGCGGTCAGCTCGTGCAGGTTCGCGGCGGCGTCCACCTTCGGCCGCAGCACGTCGCCGAGGGACTCGGCGGTGAGCGAGGTCAGGGTGCGGTCGGCCAGCACCCCGGCGGTGTGCACCACGCCGGTCAGCGGGTGCGCCGGGTCGATCCGGTCCAGCAGCGCGGCGAGGGCGTGGGGGTCGGCGGCGTCGCACGCCTCCACCGTCGCGGTGGCGCCCAGGTCGGCGAGGTCGGCGAGCAGGCCGGCGGCGCCGTCCGCGTCGGCCCCGCGTCGGCTGGTTAGCACCAGGTGACGGACCGCGTGCCGGGCGACCAGGTGGCGGGCGAGGAGCGCGCCCAGGGCACCGGTGCCGCCGGTGACCAGCACCGTGCCCTCCGGCTCCAGTGACGGCGCCGGTGCGTCGGGTTCGGGGACCGCCACGAGCCGGGGCACGCGGACCACGCCGTCGCGCACCGCCGCCTGCGGCTCGTCGGTCGAGAGCAGGCGGGCGAGGGCGGGCGCGGAATTCTCCTGGTCGTCGACGTCGACGACCAGGAAGCGGCCGGGGTGTTCGGCCTGCGCCGAGCGGAGCAGGCCCCACACGGAGGCGCCGGCCAGGTCGGCGACGTCCGCGTCGCCGTCCACCGCGACGGCGCCGCTGGTGAGGACCACCAGCCGGGACCCGCCGGTGTACCGTTCGGCGGCGAGCCAGCCCTGGAGCACGGCGAGGACGTGGGCGAGCAGGTCGTGGACGGGGCCGGGGCCGGTCGCGGCGGCGCCGGTCACCGGGAACAGCACGACGTCGGGCACCCCGGCGGCGAACAGCGCGTCGAGGTCGGCGTGCCGGGCGGCGGCCAGGCCGGACGGCAGCGGCGCGGGGCGGTCGCCGAGCACCGCCCAGCTCGTGCCGTCGGCGGCGCCGGCACCGCCGGCGTGCCGGGGCCAGTCGAGGCGGAACAGCGAGCGGCGCCACGGCGAATCGCCGGAGGTCAGGTCGCCGGCCGGCAGGGGACGCAGCACCAGGGCACCGACCCTGGCGACCGGCTCACCGGCGGCGTCCGCGACCAGCATGGCCACCGTGTCTCCGCCGGTGGGGGTCAGCCGTACCCGCAGCGTGGCGGCGCCGTGGGCGGACAGCGTCACGTCCGACCAGGCGAACGGCAGCCGGGCCTCGCCGGGGTCGACGATGCCCAGCCCGACCGCCTGCACGGCGGCGTCGAGCAGCGCCGGGTGCAGCCCGTACGCGCCGGCGTCGTCGGCCGCCGGCTCGGGCAGCGCCACCTCGGCGTACACGTCGGTGCCGACCCGCCACGCGGCGCGCAGCCCCTGGAAGGCCGGGCCGTACGCGAACCCGGCCTGCGCCGCCCGCCCGGCCAGCTCCGACACGTCCAGGGCGGCGGCGCCGGTCGGTGGCCACTCGGCCAGCGTGGTGCCGTCCGTCCCCGGTTCCGGTGCGAGCATGCCGGTGGCGTGCCGGACCCACAGGTCGTCGGTGCCGGACCGGCGGGCGTGGATCGTCAGCTGCCACGCCCCGCCACCCGTGCGCTCGGCGGCGACCTGCACGTCGACGCCGCCGGTCTCCGGCAGCACCAGCGGCGCCTGGAGGGTCAGCTCGGCGAGCCGATCGGCGCCGACCTCCGCGCCGGCGCGCAGCGCCAGCTCCACGAAGCCGGTGCCGGGAAAGAGCACCACGTCGCGTACCGCGTGCTCGGACAGCCAGGGCTGGCTCTCCACCGACAGCCGGCCGGTGAGGGTCACCTCGTCGCCGTCGGCCGAGCGGAACACCGCAACGAGCAGCGGGTGACCGGTCGGGGTCAAACCGGCGGCGGTCACGTCGGCGGGCTGCGGCAGGGGCAGCAGCCAGTAGCGCTCGCGCTGGAACGCGTACGTCGGCAGGTCGACCGGCACGGACGGGCCCTCGAACAGGGCCGCCCAGTTCACCGGCACGCCCCGCGCCCAGACGGTGGCCGCGGCGGCCAGCGCGGTCGTCGCCTCGTCGTGGTCGGCGCGCAGCAGCGGGGCGCAGACCGCCTGGTCCGCTCCGACGATCTCCTGGGTCAGCGCGGAGAGCACTCCACCCGGGCCGACCTCGACGTACGCGCCCACCCCGAGTTCGCGCAGGGTCGCCACGGCGGCGTCGAAGCGCACCGTGTCGCGCACGTTGCGCAGCCAGTACGCCGGGGAGCGGACCTCGTCGGGATCGAGCACCGCGCCGGTCACGGTGGAGACCACGGGGATCCGGGGCGCGGCGAAGGTGAGCTGCCCGAGCAGGTCGCCGAACGCGTCGAGCATCGGGTCCATGAGGGCGGAGTGGAACGCGTGGCTGACCCGCAGCCGCCTGGTGGTCCGGCCGAGGGCCGCGAAGTGTTCGGCGACCGCCAGCACGGCGTCCTCGTCGCCGGAGACGACGACGGACTCCGGGCCGTTGACGGCGGCCAGCCCGGCGCCGGTCGCGTCACCGGCGGTGTCCAGGTGCTGGCGCACCTCCGCCTCGGTGGCGCGGATCGACACCATCGCGCCGCCGGTGGGCAGCGCCTGCATCAGGGCGCCCCGGGCGGCGACCAGGCGGGCGGCGTCCGGCAGCGACAGCACACCGGCTACGTGCGCGGCGGCCACCTCTCCGACCGAGTGCCCGGTCACGAAGTCCGGCACGACGCCCCAGGACTCGATGAGCCGGTAGGCCGCCACCTCGACGGCGAACAGCGCCGCTTGGGCGTATCCGGTGCGGTCGAGCACGTCGGCGGGGCCGTCGAGCACGGCGCGTACGGGACGGTCGAGGTGCTTGTCCAGTTCCGTGCAGGCGGCGTCGAAGGCCTCGGCGAAGGCCGGGAACGCGGCGTACAGCTGCCGGCCCATGCCCACGCGCTGGGCGCCCTGCCCGGTGCAGAGCACGGCGACCCGGGTGGGGCTGGCGACCCCGCGCCGCACGGACGTCGCCGGGACACCGTCGGCGAGCGCGGTGAGCCCGGCGAGCAGTTCGTCCCGGTCGGTCCCGAGCACCACCGCCCGGTGTTCCAGGACCGACCGGCCGGTGGCCAGGGCCCGGCCCACCGCGGCCGGCGCCGCGTCGGGGTGCTCGGCGAGCCAGGAGCGCAGCCGGTCGGCCTGGGCGCCGAGCGCGGCGGCGCTGCGCGCGGAGACGACCCACGGCAGCGGGTCGGGCCCGGTGACGGCGTCGGTGTCGGCGGCCGGCTGCGGGGCGGGCGGGGCGGCCTCGACGATGACGTGGGCGTTGGTGCCGCTGACACCGAAGGAGGAGACGCCGGCCCGCCGGGGCCGGGAAGCGCGCGGCCAGGGGCGCGGCTCGCGGACCAGGTTCACCGCGCCGGCCGACCAGTCGACGTGCGGGGACGGCTCGTCGACGTGCAGGGTCCGCGGCAGGACGCCGTGGCGCATCGCCATGACCATCTTGATCACGCCGGCGACGCCGGCCGCGGCCTGGGTGTGCCCGAGGTTGGACTTGATCGAGCCGAGCCAGAGGGGCTGGTCGTCGGCGCGGTCCCGGCCGTAGGTGGCGAGCAGCGCCTGCGCCTCGATGGGGTCGCCGAGGCGGGTGCCGGTGCCGTGGGCCTCCACGGCGTCCACGTCGGCCGGGGCGAGCCGGGCGTTCGCAAGGGCCTGGCGGATCACCCGCTGCTGCGACGGGCCGTGCGGCGCGGTGAGGCCGTTCGAGGCGCCGTCCTGGTTGACGGCGGTGCCGCGCACCACGGCGAGCACCGGGTGGCCGTTGCGCTGGGCGTCGGAGAGCCGTTCCAGCAGCAGCAGGCCGGCGCCCTCGCTCCAGCCGGTGCCGTCGGCGGCGGCGGCGAAGGACTTGCACCGCCCGTCCGGGGACAGGCCGCGCTGGCGGCTGAAGCCGATGAAGGTGTCGGGGCTGGACATGACGGTGACGCCGCCGGCCAGCGCGAGCGTGCACTCGCCGGAGCGCAGGGCCTGCACGGCGAGGTGCAGCGCCACCAGCGACGACGAGCAGGCGGTGTCGACGGTGACCGCCGGGCCCTCGAACCCGAAGGTGTACGCGATCCGGCCGGAGACGACGCTGCCGTGGTTACCGGTGCCGACGAACGCCTCGACCTCCTCCGGCACGCCGTTGAGCCGGGAGACGTAGTCGTGGTACATGACGCCGGTGAAGACGCCGGTGCGGCTGCCCTTGAGCGAGTCGGCGGCGATGCCGGCCCGCTCGACCGCCTCCCAGGCGACCTCCAGCAGCAGGCGCTGCTGCGGGTCCATCGCCAGCGCCTCGCGGGGGGAGATGCCGAAGAAGCCGCCGTCGAACTCGCCGGCGTCGTGCAGGAAGCCACCTTCCCGGGTGTACGACTTGCCGTGCGCGTCCGGGTCGGGGTCGTAGAGGTTCTCGACGTCCCAGCCCCGGTCGGCCGGGAACGGCGTGACGGCGTCGACGCCGGACTCGACCAGCCGCCACAGCGCCTCGGGGGTCCGCACCCCGCCCGGGTAGCGGCAACCCATCCCCACGATCGCGATCGGCTCGTGGTTCTGCTCGTCGACGGCCCTCAGGCGTTCGCTGGTCTCGTGCAGGTCAGCGGTGACGCGCTTGAGGTACTCGCGGAGCTTGGCTTCGTTCGCCATCGGGTTGATCACCTGTCGCTAAGGGGCAAGCGGCGGACTCGTGGTCAGGATCGGCCGAACTTCTGGTCGATGAAGTCGAACAGCTCGTCGTCCGAGGCCTCGTCGAGGGCCTGACTGACGTCGGCCGGCCGGTCGGTGGCGTCGCTCCACCTGGTGACCAGCGCCCGGAGGCGGACCGCCACGGCCGTCCTCGTCTCGTCGTCGCCGGCCAGTCGTTCCAGCTCTTCCGGCCCGGTAGCGGCGAATGCGGCCTCCAGCCGGTCCAGCTCGGCCAGCAGGCCCGCTTCGGGCGTCGGCGGGGCGGCGTCGACCAGCAGGAAGTCGGCGAGGGCGGCGGGCGTGGGGCAGTCGAAGATCAGGCTCGCCGGCAGTCGGATCCCGGTGAGGGCGGTCAGCCGGTTGCGCAGCTCCACCGCGGTCAGCGAGTCGAAGCCGAGGCCGGTGAACGTCTGCCCGGACGGTACGACGGTGGCCGGCGGGTAGCCGAGCACCTCGATGACCTGCGCCTTGACCATGTCCTCCACCAGCCGGCCGCGCTCCGCCGCCGGCGTGGTGGCCAGGCGTTGCGCGAAGGACGGCCCGCCGTCGCCGCCTCCGTCGAGGACGCGCCGGCGGGCCCGGACCAGGCCCCGCAGTGGCGCCGGGAGCTGGCCGGCGTCGGCCTGGCGGCGCAGCGCGGCGGCGTCGAGCAGCGCCGGCACCAGGTGGGGGCGTCCGCCGCGCAGGCTGGCGTCGAAGAGGCGCAGCGCCTGTTCGGTGTCGAGCGGGCTGAGGCCGTTGCGGCTCATCCGTTGCCGCTGGGCGGCGTCGAGGCCGCCGGTCATCCCGCTGTCGGCGGCCCAGAGCCCCCAGGCCAGGGATGTGGCGGCGAGACCCGAGGCGCGCCGGTGGTGGGCGAGCCCGTCCAGGAACGCGTTCGCGGCGGCGTAGTTGCCCTGCCCGGGGCCGCCGAGAACGCCGGCGACCGACGAGAAGAGGACGAACATCGACAGGTCCCGCCCCCGGGTCAGCTCGTGCAGGTGCCAGGCGGCGTCGGCCTTGGCGGCGAGCACGGCGGACACCCGCTCGGGCGTCAGCGCCGAGATCACCGCGTCGTCGAGGACGCCGGCGGCGTGGACCACGCCGGTGAGCGGGTGCTCGGCGGGGACGCCGGCCAGCAGTGCGGCGAGGGAATCCCGGTCCGCCACGTCGCCGGCCACCAGACGGGCCTGCGCGCCCAGCGCCGCCAGCTCGGTCAGCAGCTCCGCCGCGCCGGGGGCGTCCGCCCCGCGCCGGCTGACCAGCAGCAGGCGGCGCACCTTGTGCGCGCCGACCAGGTGCCGGGCCAGCAGGCCGCCGAGGGCGCCGGTGGCCCCGGTGACCAGGACCGTTCCGTCGGGGTCGAGTTCGGCGCCCAGCGCCGGGTCGAGGACGGCGGGCGTGAGCCGGGGTGCCAGCACCCGGTCGTCCCGGACCGCCAGCTGGGGCTCGCCGGTGGCGACCGCGCGGGCCACCAGGTCCAGCGTGCCGGGCTCCGGTCGCCGCGCCTCGTCGAGGTCCAGGAGCACGAAACGGTCGGGGTGCTCCGCCTGGGCCGAGCGCAGCAGGCCCCAGACCGCCGCGCCGGGCAGATCGGTCGCGCGGGCGGTGTCGCCGGCGGGGACGGCCCCACGGGTCAGCACCACCAGCCGTCGCTGCGCCAGCCGGTCGTCGGCGAGCCAGCCCTGGACGGCGGTCAGCACGGCGGCGAGCCGGGTCCGGGTCGCGGCGGGGACCGGGGCCCGCTCGTCGTCGGCGTACGCGGCGAGCAGCACCAGCTCCGCGTCGAGCAGGCCGGCGTCGACCGCCTCGGCCAGCTCCGTGAGCCCGTACCTGGTGAGACCGGACAGGTCGGACGGGGCGTCGCCGAGGAGCACCGCGCGGGCGGTCGTCGGGGCACTCGACGGCACGCTCTGCCATGCGACGTCGTACAGGGAGTCGACGCCCGCGTCGACGCCGCGTACCTGGTCGGCGGTCACGGGGCGGGAGACCAGGGAGGCGATCCGGGCCACCGGGGTGCCGGCCGGGTCGGTCAGGGTCAGGGTGACCCCGCCGCCGCTGCGCCGGGCCCGTACCCGCAGCGCGGTGGCCCCGACGGCCGATAGGGTGACGCCGGTCCAGGCGAAGGGCAGTCGTACGCCGGAGGCCTCCCCGTCCTCGTCGAGCAGGCCGACGACGTGCAACGCCGCGTCCAGCAGCGCGGGGTGGATGCCGAAGCCGGTGACCTCGGTGCCGTCGGGCACCGCCACCTCGGCGCAGACCTCGTCGTCGGTACGCCAGACCGCGCGCAGGCCGCGGAAGAGCGGGCCGTACTCGACGCCCAGCCGGGACAGCTCGGCGTAGACCTCGTCGGCCGCGACGACGGCGGCGGCGGTGGGCGGCCAGGGCGACGGGTCGGGCCCGTCGGGCTGTGGCGCGGCGGGTGCGACGACGCCCGCGGCGTGGCGGTCCCACTCCCCGTCCGGGTCGGCGGCGGCGCGGGAGTGGATGGTGACGGCCCGGCGTCCCTCCTCGTCCGCCGTGCCCAGCTTGACCTGCACCGCCCGGGCGCCCCGCTCGGCGATCGCCATCGGCGCCTCCAGGGTCAGTTCGTCCAGCGCGTCGCAGCCGACCTGCGCGCCCGCGTGCAGGACCATCTCGACGAGGGCGGCGCCGGGCACCACCACGGCGTCCCAGACGAGGTGTTCGGCGAGCCACGGGTGGGTCCGCGCGGAGAGTTCGGTGCCGAAGACCCGTACGTCGTCGTCGGCCACGCGTACGGCGGCGCCGAGCAGCGCGTGGTCGACGGGGCGGACTCCGAGCCCGGGTGCGCCCGCGCCACCGGCGGTGGCGTTGAGCCAGTAGCGCTGGTGGTCGAAGGCGTACGTGGGCAGGGCGATCGTGCGGGGCCGGGCCCCGGTCCCGGTGAGGTACCCGGTCCAGTCGACGTGGCCACCGGTGACGTACCACCCGGCGAGGGCGGTACGCAGCGTGTCGGCCTCGCAGTGGCCGGCACGCAGCGTGGCGGTGAACCGGACGTCGCCGGTCGCCTCGACGCAGTCCTGCGCCATCGCGGTGAGCACGGCGTCGGGACCCACCTCCAGGAAGTGCGTCACATCCTGCTGGTGCAGGGTCCGCACGGCGTCGGCGAACCGCACCGCCTGCCGCACGTGCCGCACCCAGTAGCCCGGGTCGGTGACCTCCCCCGCGTCCGCGACCGCACCGGTCACGTTCGACACGACCGGGATCTTCGGCACCCGCCAGTCCAGCCCCGCCACCACCGACCGGAACTCGTCCAGCATCGGCTCCATCAACCGCGAATGGAACGCGTGACTGACCGACAACTCCTTGACCCGCCAACCCCGCTCACGGGCGGTCGCCACCACCGACGCGACCTCACCCGCCGCACCCGACACCACCACCGACGCCGGACCGTTCACCGCCGCCACATCCACCGCCACACCCGCAGCCGCGATCAGCTCGGCGACAGCCTCCTCCGACGCGCCGACCGCCGCCATCACCCCACCGGCCGGCAACGCCTGCATCAACCGACCCCGCGCCGCCACCAACACACACGCATCCGCGAGGCTGAGCACCCCCGCCACGTACGCCGCCGTCACCTCACCAATCGAATGACCCGCCACGAAATCCGCCCGCACACCCCACGACGACAACAACTCCCACAACGCCACCTCCACCCCGAACAACCCCGCCTGCGCAAACACCGTCTGATCCACCAGAGCGGCCTCAGCCGAACCCCCCTCCGCGAACACCACCTCCCGCAACGCACGCGGCAACAAACCATCGAACTGCGCGCACACCGCGTCGAAAGCCGACGCGAACACCGGGAACGCCTCGTACAGCTCCCGACCCATGCCGGCACGCTGCGAACCCTGACCCGTGAACAACACCGCCCGACGACCCGCCGACACCACACCCGACACCGCCGGCCGGCCCTCAACCACCGCCGACAAACCGGCCACCAACTCGTCCACCGACGAACCCCACACCACCGCACGATGCTCCAACGCCGCCCGGGTCGCCACCAACGACCACGACACATCCGCGACCGCGAGGTCGGACCGGGATCGCACGAACGACGCCAACCGCCCCGCCTGACCCACCAGGGCACGCTCCGAACGCCCCGACACCACCCACGGCACCCGCGCGACAGGCGCCGGAGCGGACTCCGGCTCCGCCGCGACCTCCGGATCGGCCTCGGGCTCCGGCTGCTCCAGGATCACGTGCGCGTTCGTCCCCGAGATACCGAACGACGACACACCCGCACGCCGGACACGCCCCACCCCCGGCCACTCACGCGACTGCGTCACCAACTCCACCGCACCCGACGACCAGTCCACGTGCGACGACGGCACATCCACGTGCAGGGTCGCCGGGACCACGCCCGCCCGCATCGCCGAGATCATCTTGATCACGCCCGCCACCCCGGCGGCGGCCTGCGTGTGACCGATGTTCGACTTCACCGACCCCAACAACAACGGCTCGTCCCGACCCTGCCCGTAGGTGGCCAGCAACGCCTGCGCCTCGATCGGATCACCCAACGTGGTGCCCGTACCGTGTGCCTCCACCACATCCACGTCGGCCGCCGACAACCCGGCGTTCGCGAGGGCCTGCCGGATCACCCGCTGCTGCGACGGACCATTCGGCGCCGTCAACCCGTTCGACGCACCATCCTGATTCACCGCCGAACCACGCACCACCGCCAGGATCGGGCGCCCCTCGCGCCGCGCGTCCGACAGGCGCTGCACCAGCAGCACGCCCACACCCTCGGCGAGCGCCGTGCCGTCCGCCGCGTCGGCGAACGCCCGGCACCGGGCCACCGGGGACAGGTTGCCCTGCCGGGTGAAGTCGACGAACACCGCCGGGGTGGGCATCACGGTGACGCCGCCGGCCAGGGCAAGGTCGCACTCGCCCGACCGCAGCGCCTGCACCGCCAGGTGCAACGCCACCAACGACGACGAACACGCCGTGTCCACCGTCACCGCCGGCCCCTCGAACCCGAACGAGTACGCCACCCGACCCGACAACACGCTGGTCGCGTTGCCGGTGAGCAGGTGTCCGCCGACCTCCTGGGCGCGACCCACCGACCCGCTGGCGTACCCCTGGAAGCTGGCGCCGGCGAAGACGCCGACGGCGCCGCCCCTCAGGCTGGTGGGGTCGATGCCCGCCGACTCGACGGCCTCCCACGAGGTCTCCAGCAGCAGCCGCTGCTGCGGGTCCATCGCCAGCGCCTCACGCGGCGAGACCCCGAACAGCCGGGGGTCGAACTCGGCGGCGTCGGGCACGAAGCCGCCCTCGCGGACCGAGGAGGTGCCCGGCCGGGACCGCTCGGGGTCGTAGAGCGCTTCCAGGTCCCAGCCACGGTCGGTGGGGAAGGAGGCGATGGCGTCGCCACCGGCCGCGACGAGGTCCCACAGCTCCTCGGCCGTCCGCACCCCGCCGGGGAACCGGCAGCCCGTGCCGACGATGGCGATCGGCTGCTGTGCCTCGGCCTCGACGTCACGGAGCCGTTGCCGGGTCCGCCGCAGGTCGGCGGTGACTTTCTTCAGGTACTCCCGGAGCTTCTCTTCGGTGTCCATCAACCCAGCCCATCGCGATGCACGGCGGAGACTCGACGTAAGCGACGGTACGAATGCGCAGAAGTCTCAGGCGTCACCTGTATCTGTCGTTCGGCTCGTTCGGCCGAGAGCCACGAGGATCCCCATCTGCGGGGAGAAGCTATTGGGTGTGTGCGCGCACGGACAACCCCTAACCAGGCAATCGACCAGCTAGGGGTGTCCGGTCCCGACCCGTCGCACTAGCGTCGCCTCGACCGGGTCCGTGTCGATCCGGTCGGGAACCGCAGCCGCCGGAAGGACCGCCAAGGATGACCACGCCAGATACCGACAACGGACTGTGGGTGCGACGCTTCCACCCGGCTCCGGGCGGCGCCCGGCGGTTGGTGTGCCTGCCCCACGCCGGCGGGTCGGCCAGCTTCTACTTTCCCGTCTCCCGCAGCCTCTCCCCCGGCGTCGAGGTGCTGTCGATCCAGTATCCGGGCCGGCAGGACCGGCGGCACGAGAAGTGCATCGGTGACATCCACCAGCTCGCGCGGGAGGTCTTCACCGTGCTGCGGCCCTGGATGGACGAGCCGCTGGCCATCTTCGGCCACAGCATGGGGGCCAGCCTCGGCTTCGAGCTCGCCCGACTCATCGAGCAGGACGGCGGTACGGTCGCGCACCTGTTCGCGTCCGGACGTCGTGCGCCGTCGCAGCCGCGGCACGAGACGGTGCACCTGCTCGACGACGAGGGCCTGCTGGCCGACGTGCGGAAGCTGAGCGGCACCAACTCCGCCGTCCTCGGGGACCCGGAGATGCTGCGGGCGGCGTTGCCGGCGATCCGCAGCGACTACCGGGCCGCGGAGACGTACGCCTACCGGCCGGGCCCGCCGCTGAGCTGCCCCATCACCGCCTTCACCGGCGACGACGACCCGAAGACGACGGTCGAGGAGGCCCGGGCCTGGTCCACCCACACGACCGGAGCGTTCGACCTCAAGGTCTATCCGGGCGGGCACTTCTTCCTGGCCGAGCACCAGCCGGCGGTCCTGCGGGCCATCTCGACGGCCCTGAACGCGGCGGCGATCTGATCCGACCGGCCGAGGGGCCCGTCCACCGGTGTCACGACCGGTCGGCGGGCCCCTCGTCGGTGCGCGGCGTCACCGCTTGTGGCCGACCGCGATCACGTAGTCGAGCTGCGCCAGCTCGCGCTTCATCAGGTCCTGGTTCTTCCAGTGCGCGGCCATGCTCTTGCGCACGGCGGGCTTGACGGCGGCGCGGAACGCCGGGTCGTTGGTCCGTTCGGCCATGTACGCCCGCCAGCCCTCCCAGGTGCGGTCCTTGATCGAATGCACCTCCGGGTTGGCGAAGCCGGCCTCGACGAGCTCCTGCCGGTACGTGTCCCGGTCGTGCCAGTTCTCCTTCGGGATGCTGAACTTGACGAAGCTCAGCGGGCCGGACTGGATGGCCGCCCGCACGACGTTGGCGCTGACCGGGATGATGTCGGCCGTGGCCAGCACGCCACCCGGGCGGAGCACCCGCAGCGCCTCGGCGAAGAACGCGCTGCGCGGGTAGAAGTGGAAGGCGGATTCCAGGGCGACGACCCGGTCGAAGGTGTTGTCCTCGAAGGGCAGTTCGGTGGCGCTGCCCAGCCGGAAGTCGGTCCGGTCCGCGAGACCCTCCTCGCGGGCCCGGCGCTGCGCCGCCTCGACGTGGTGGGGGGTGATGTTCAGCCCGTACACCTTGGCGACCCGGCGTTCGCGCAGCCACTTGAAGTCCTGGTCGGCGTAGCCGAATCCGACGTCGAGGACGGTGTCGTCCGGCTTGAGCCCGGCGGCGTCGGCCAGCTTGTCGGCCAGTGCCTCGGCGGCCGTGTCGAGGTCGGTGACACCGTCGGCCCAGTAGCCGACGTTCATGTAGTGGGTGCGGCGGGCCGCGAACTCGACGTCGGGCGACTGGATCTCGTAGAAGCGCCGGACCCGGGTGATGGGGTCGGCGGTGAAGACCGTGCGGATCGCCCGGCCGGCGATCTTCAGGTTCTCGAACATGGGGTTCCTTCCGGTGGGTGAATGCCGATCAGCCGCGCCGGACCTGCTGGCGCAGGTCCTCGACGAGCGCGGGCACACCGGCCGGGTCGGCGGCGGTGCCGAAGACGTAGAAGTCGGGCCGGACGAGCACCGCCACGGCGTCGTACCGCTTGAGGTGGGGCAGGTACACGTCGTCGAGGTCGAAGGCGGTCGGTGCGGCACCGGGCGCGGGGGCGGGAGCGCCGGCGGGGACGATCCGGACGACCCGGGCGTCGAGCGAGTCCAGGAAGGCCCGGGCATCCGCGTCGAGCAGGCCGTAGGGGTCCTCGGCGCAGATCAGGACGAAGCCGGTGCCGACGACCTCGTCGAAGAGCCCGGCGCGACCGTCGACCTCGACGCGCCCCTGCGGCATCGGCACGCCGGCGCCGGCGGCGCGGCCGTGCAGGACCCCGCCGGCCAGGGGTTCCAGCAGGGAACGCGTGCGCGGTCGGGCGGTACGCCGGCGCAGTTCGGCGAGCATCGCCGCGTCCCGGCCGGCCGCGGCGGCACGCTCGGTCTCGCAGATCACGGTGCCCGAGTCCATGGACATCCGGATGGCGTGCTGCACGTGCGCGCGGCGCTCCTCCTGGTAGGTGTCCAGCAGGGCCTCGCCGGCCAGACCGCGGTGCACCAGGTCCAACTTCCAGGCCAGGTTGAGGGCGTCGCGGAAGCCCGAGCTCATCCCCTGCCCCATGAACGGCGGCATCACGTGCGCCGCGTCACCGGCGATCAGGATCCGCCCGGAGCGCCAGCGCTCGGCCGAGCACGCCTGGGTGGTGTAGACGCCGTACCGCTCCAGGGTCGCGTTGTCGGGCGTGATGTCGAAGAGGCCGAGCAGCCGCCAGGCGCTCTCGACGCTCTCGAACTCCTCCCGGCTCTCCCCCGGCACCCGCATGAACTCCCACCGCCGGTGTCCCGGGCCGGCCGACACGGCCGTGCGGGGGCGTGCCGGGTCGCAGACCTGGAGGTTGTTCGGCTTGAACCCGCGGGCCTCGTGCGGCACCACGTCGCAGACCAGCCAGTCGTACGTGAAGTCGAGGTCGGCGACGCCGCTGCCCAGGTGCTTCCGGACGAAGCTGTTGGCCCCGTCGCAGCCGACCACCCAGCGGGCCGCGCGGACCTCTTCGCCGTCCGGCCCGGCGATGGTCACCTCGACCCGGTCGTCGTGCTCGACCAGGCCGGTCACCTGGTACGGGCGCAGCACCGTGACGCCCGGCAGTTCCGCTCCCCGCTCCGCGAGCAGCGCCTCCAGGCCGGGCTGGTAGAAGGAGACCGAGTCGGGCCAGCCCATCGGGCCGTCACCGGTCACCTTCACGTGCAGCAGTGTCCGGCCGAAGCCGTTCTTGAAGGTGTACTCGCCCGACGACTCCACCACGGGGCCGAGCCGGCCGGCGACGCCGGCGGCGGCCAGGATGCGGCTCGCCTCCCCGTCGTACGACACCGCACGCGGGAAGTTGTACGGGGTGGCCCAGCGCTCGACCGCCGTGACGGTGAGCCCTCGCTGCGCCAGCAGGATCGTGAGCATCTCACCGACGGGGCCGTAGCCCACGATCAGGACGTCGGTCATCAGCATCGGTATCGGTTCCTCGCAGGGTCGGTCGGACACGGTGTCTACAGGGACGGCGCGGGCCGCGCGGGTCGGCCGGACGGCCATCAGAGACCGAGTTCGGAGTCGATGAGGTCGAAGAGGTCGTCGTCGCTGGCCAGTTCGAGGTCGAGGTCGGGATCGCCGCCCGATCCCGCGCGCATCGTCCGCCACTTGGCGATGAGCACCTCCAACCGGGATCCGATCTGGTCGTGCAGCTCAGCTTCGACGCTGGCCTCGGTCAGCGAGCGTTCCAGGTTCTCCAGGTCAGCGAGGACCGGCGGAACCGCCGGGTCGGTGTCCGGCGCCAGTTGGGACACCAGGAAGGTGGCCAGCTCGTTCGGGTCCGGGTAGTCGAAGATCAGCGTGGCCGGCAGGCGCAGGCCGGTCGCCGTGGTCAGCCGGTTGCGCAGTTCGACGGCGGTCAGCGAGTCGAAGCCGATCTGGCTGAAGGCCCGGCCGGGCGCGACCGCCGCGCGGCTGCCGTGCCCGAGCACGCTCGCCGCCTGCTCGCGCACCAGGTCGACCACCAGGTTGTGGCGCTCGGGCCCCGCCAGTGCCGCCAGTTCGTCTGCGAGGGTGCGCCCGCCGCCGGTCGGGGTGGCCGACCGCGCGGTGGGCCGTTCCCGCCGCATGAGCCCGCGCAGCAGGGCCGGGGGCCGCTCGACCCGCTCGCCGAGCGCGGCGACGTCGATCCTGGTCGGCACCAGCACCGGCTCGGCCAGCCGCAGGCCCGCGTCGAACAGGGTCATCCCCAGGTCGGACGGGATCGCGAGCTGCCCGTCCCGGGCGGTGATCCGGGGGTCGGAGCGGTCCAGCTTTGCGGTCATCTCGCTGGCCTGCTCCCACAGCCCCCAGGCGAACGACTGACCCGGCAGGCCCTCGGCGCGACGCGCCAGGGCGAGCGCGTCGAGGAACGCGTTGGCCGCCGCGTAGTTCGCCTGACCTGGCACGCCGAAGACACCGGCGCCGGAGGAGAACAGCACGAACCCGGCCAGGTCGAGGTGGCGGGTGAGTTCGTGCAGGTGCCACGCGGCGTCGAGCTTCGGCGCGAAGACCGTGTCGACGCGCTGCGGGGTCAGGGCGGTGACCACCCCGTCGTCGAGCACCCCGGCGAGGTGCACGACCGCGGTCAACGGGTGCCGCGCCGGCACCGCGTCCAGCACCCCGGCCAGGGCCTCCCGGTCGCCCACGTCGGCCGCCACCACCGTGGCCTCGGCCCCCAGGCGGCGCAGTTCGTCGACCACCTCAGCCGCGCCGGGAGCCCGCTCGCCGCGGCGGCTGACCAGCAGCAGCCGACGTACGCCGTGCGTCTCGACCAGCCGCCGGGCGACCAGCCCGCCCAGGGTGCCGGTCCCGCCGGTCAGCAGCACCGTGCCGTCGGGGTCCCACGCCCGGGGCATGCTGAGCACCACCTTGCCGACGTGCCGGGCCTGGCTGACGTGCCGGAACGCCTCCGGCGCCTGGCGGACGTCCCACACCTGGGTGGGCAGCGGGGTGAGCGTTCCCCGTTCGAAGAGCCCCAGCAGCACGACGAGCATGCGCTGCACCTCGTCGGGGTCCTCCAGGGTCAGGTCGAAGGCGGTGTAGGCCACCCCCGGATGGTCGGCGGCGACGCGGGCGGCGTCGCGGATGTCGGTCTTGCCCATCTCGATGAACCGGCCGCCGCGCGGCAGCAGCCGCAGCGAGGCGTCGACGAACTCGCGGGCCAGCGAGTCCAGCACCACGTCGACGCCCCGACCGCCGGTGGCGTCGGCGAACCGGGTCTCGAAGTCGAGGGTCCGGGACGAGGCCAGATGCTCCTCGTCGAGACCCATCGACCGCAGGGCGTCCCACTTGGCGGGGCTGGCGGTGGCGTACACCTCGGCGCCGAGGTGCCGGGCGAGCTGCACCGCGGCCATGCCGACGCCACCGGCCGCCGCGTGCACCAGCACCGACTCGCCACGGGTGAGTCCGGCCAGGTTGACCAGGCCGTGGTACGCGGTCAGGAAGACCACCGGCACGGAGGCGGCCTCGACGTACGACCAGGCGCACGGCATCGGGGCCAGCAACCGGCGGTCGGTGACCGCGACCGGCCCGAAGCAGCCCACGAAGACCCCGAACACGCGGTCGCCGGGCCGCAGGTCGGTCACCTCGGCGCCCACCTCGACGACCTCGCCGGCGCCCTCGCCGCCCAGCGGCCCCGCGTCGCCCGGGTAGAGGCCGAGCGCGTTGAGCACGTCGCGGAAGTTCAGACCGGCGGCGCGGACGCGTACCCGGACCTCGCGGGCGCCGAGAGCGACGTCGGCGGCGTCGGTCGGGCTCAACGTGAGGTTCTCCAGGCTGCCCCGCACCGGCGCGTCCAGCCGCCACGCGGCGGCGGGCGGTGCGGTCAGCTCGCCCGCCGATCCGGCCCGCGCCAGCCGCGGCACGTACGCCGTGCCGCCCCGGATCGCGGCCTGCGGCTCGGCCGCCGTCAGCAGCGCGGCGACCTGTCCGGGGCTGATCCCGTCGCGGTCGACGTCGACGACGACGACCTGGTCCGGGTTCTCCGACTGGGCGGAGCGGACCAGCCCCCACGCCGCCGCGGCGGCCGGGTCGGTCACCTCGCCGGCGTGGTGCACGGCCACCGCGCCCCGGGTCACCAGCAGCAGCCGCGACGCCGCCCAGCGTGGCTCGGTGAGCCAGCGCCCGACCAGTTCGAGGGCCCGCACGGCGGCGTGGCGCGCCGCGCGGGGGGTCGGCTGCCCGACCCCCGCGTCGAGCGGCACGATCACGGCCCCGGGCAGGGCCAGTCCCGCGTCGACGGCGTCGGCCAGCCCGTCCAGCCCCGGGTGCAGCGGGAATCCGTCCAGACCGGGGGCGACGGCCACGGCGTCGACCGGGGTGGCCGCGTCGACCGGCGGCAGCGGCGTCCAGTCGACGCGGAACAGGGCGTCGCGGGTGGCGCGGTCGTCGGTGACGGCCAGCTCCGCGGCGGAGATCGGCCGCATCGTCAGGGCGGTCACCTCGGCGACCGGCGCGCCGGTCGGGTCGGCGGCGGTCAGCGCGACGGCGTACGACCCGACCTGGGTGATCCGCACCCGCAGGGCGGTCGCACCGGTGGCGTGCAGGCTGACGCCGTTCCAGGCGAACGGCAGCAGCAGCCGGCCGGCCCCGGCCTCGCCGAGACCGCCGAAGTGCGCGGCGTGCAGGGCCGCGTCGAACAGGGCCGGGTGCAGGCCGTAGCGGTCGGCGTCGACCCGCTGGGCAGCAGGCAGCTCCACCTCGGCGTACACCTCGTCGCCGCTGGTCCACACCGCGCGCAGCCCCTGGAACGCCGGCCCGTACGCGTAGCCGTCGGCTGCCAGGGCGGCGTAGAAGCCGGTCAGGTCGACGGGCCGGGCGTCGCGCGGCGGCCACGTGGTGAGCTGCGGCGACGCGACCGGCTGGCCGGCGGAGAGGGTGGCGCTGGCGTGCCGGGTCCAGGGCGTCCCGGCCGGTGCGTCGGCGGGCCGGGAGTGCACGGTCACCGGGCGGCGTCCGTCGTCGCCGCCCGCGCCGACCGAGATTTGCACCTGGGTCGCCCCGTCGGCGGGCAGGGTCAGCGGGGCCTCGATGACCAGCTCGTCGAGGACCGGGTGGCCGATCTCGTCGCCGACGCGGAGGCAGAGTTCCACCAGGCCGGTGCCGGGCACCAGCACGCTGTCGGTGACGCGGTGGTCGGCCAGCCACGGCTGCGCGTCGGTCGACAGCCGCCCGGTGAACAGGTGGCCCCTCGCCTCGGCCAGCGCGACCGACGCCCCGAGCAGCGGGTGCGCCGTCGCGTCCAGACCGGCGGCGCCGACGTCCCCGGGGCCGGAGACGGGCCGGGGCCAGTAGCGGCGGTGGGCGAACGCGTACGTGGGCAGGTCGACCCGCCGGCCGCCGGCCAGCGCGGGCCGCCAGTCCACCGGCACCCCGCACACGTGCAGCTGGGCCAGGGAGAGCAGGAAGCGTTCCCGGTCGCCCTGGTCGCGTTGCACCGAGCCGACCACCACGGTCTCGCCGTCGTGGCCGGCGAGGGTCTCCTCGATGCCGACCGTGAGCACCGGGTGCGGGCTGCACTCGACGTACGTGTCGTGGCCCTGGGCGGCCAGCGAGCGGATCGCCCGTTCCAGCTCGACCGGCTGCCGCAGGTTGCGGTACCAGTAGTCGGGCCCCATCTCCTCGCCGTCGAGCCAGCGCAGGTCGGTGGTGGAGAACAGCGGCACGGCCGCCGGGCCGGGGGCGATGCCCGCCAGCACCTCGGCCAGCTCGTCGCGGATACGTTCCACCTGGGCGGAGTGGGAGGCGTAGTCGACGGCGATGCGCCGGACCCGCGCCTGCTCGCCGGCCAGTTCGGCGAGGAGTTCCGCCACCGCCTCCGGTTCGCCGGAGACCACGACGGCGGCGGGGCCGTTCACGGCGGCGACGGAGATCCGGTCGCCGAAGCGGGCGATCCGGTCGCGGACGGTGTCGGCGGGGAGCGCGACGGAGGCCATCGCGCCGTGCCCGGCCAGGGCCCGCAGCGCCCGGCTGCGCAGCGCCACCACCCGTGCGGCGTCGGGCAGGGAGAGCACCCCGGCGACGCAGGCGGCGGCGATCTCCCCCTGCGAGTGGCCCACCACGGCGGCCGGCTGCACGCCGTGGGAGCGCCACAGCTCGGCCAGCGACACCATCATCGCGAAAAGGGCGGGCTGCACCACGTCGACCTCGTCCAGGCCGGGTGCGCCGGGCACCTGGCGCAGCACGTCCAGCAGCGACCAGTCCAGGTACGGCCGCAGGGCCGCGTCGCACGCCGCCATGCGTTCGGCGAAGACCGGGGCCTGGTCGAGCAGGTCCAGTCCCATGCCGAGCCACTGGGAGCCCTGCCCGGGGAAGACGAAGACGCACCGGCCGGCGGGCCGGGCCTCGCCCCGCGTCACCGCCGGGTCGGGCCGGCCCTCGGCGAGCGCGTCGAGGGCGGCGGCGACGCGCTCCGGCGTCGCGCCGACCAGCACCGCCCGGGAGTCGAAGGTGCTCCGGTTGGTGGCCAGCGACCAGGCCACGTCGAGAGGCCGCTGGTCGGGCCGTGCGGCGAGGTGCTCCCGCAGCCGGCGGGCCTGACCGACGAGCGCCTCCGGGGTGCGCGCGGAGAGCAGCCACGGCAGCGTGCGCGCCTCGGGCGTGGCTTCGGCGGCGGCCTCCGGCGTGGACCCGGCGACCGCCTCGACGATCACGTGGGCGTTGGTGCCGCTGATGCCGAACGACGAGACGCCGGCGCGCGCCGGCCGGCCCGCCGGGCGCCACGGGCGGGCCTCGGTCAGCAGCTCCACCGCTCCCGAGTCCCAGTCGATCCGCGAGCTGCGGCGCTCGGCGTGCAGGGTGCGGGGCAGCCGGCCGTGCCCCATGGCGAGGACCATCTTCAGCACCCCGGCCACGCCGGCCGCGGCCTGGGTGTGCCCGAGGTTGGACTTGACCGATCCGAGCAGCACCGGCGGGGCGTCGGCCGGGCGCTGCCCGTAGGTGGCGAGGATCGCCTCCGCCTCGATGGGGTCGCCGAGCGACGTGCCGGTGCCGTGCGCCTCCACGACGTCCACCTCGGCGGCGGTCAGCCCGGCGGCGCCCAACGCGGCCCGGATGACCCGTTCCTGTGACGGTCCGTTCGGGGCGGTGAGCCCGTTGGACGCGCCGTCCTGGTTGACCGCCGAGCCACGGACCACGGCGAGCACGGGGTGGCCGCGACGGCGGGCGTCGGAGAGGCGTTCGACCACCAGCATCCCGACGCCCTCGGACATGCCGAAGCCGTCGGCGTCCTCGGCGAACGCCTTGCACCGCCCGTCGGCGGCGAGACCGCGCTGCCGGCTGAAACCGGTCAGCCCGGCCGGGGTGGACATCACCGACACACCACCGGCCAGGGCCAGGTCGCAGTCGCCCTGCCGGAGCGCCTGGACGGCCAGGTGCAGCGCCACCAGGGACGCCGAGCAGGCGGTGTCCACGGTGACGGCCGGTCCCTCCAGCCCGAGCGCGTACGCGACCCGGCCGGAGAGGACGCTGCCGGCCGTGCCGGTGAGCAGGTGCCCCTCGTCGGCGGTGACCTCGCCGTCGTCCGACACGACGCCGGGGGCGACCCGGTCGGCGTAGTCCTGCCCGTGGGTGCCCGCGAAGACGCCGGTGCGACTGCCCCGCAGGGTGACCGGGTCGATGCCGCCGCGTTCCAACGCCTCCCAGGAGGTCTCCAGCAGCAGCCGGTGCTGGGGGTCCATCGCGAGCGCCTCGCGGGGGCTGATGCCGAAGAACGCGGCGTCGAAGTCGGCGATCCCGGTGAGGAACCCGCCGGCCCGCACGTACGTCCGGCCGGGGGTGCCGGGCACCGGGTCGTAGAGCTCGGCCAGCGGCCAGCCCCGGTCGCCGGGCAGGTCGCCGATGACGTCGGCACCCGAGTCCAGCAGCTGCCACAACTCCTCCGGGGAGCCGATGCCGCCGGGAAACCGGCAGGCCATCGCGACGATGGCGACCGGTTCGTCCAGGGCGACGGTGGTGGCGTCGGTGACCTCGGTGGCGGCGGTGCCGAGCAGCCGGGCGTGCAGGTGCGCGGCGAGCAGCTCCGGGGTGGGGTGGTTGAACACGGCGTGCGGGGCGAGCCGGACGCCGGTGACGGCGGTGAGCCGGTTGCTCAGTTCCACCGCCATCAGCGAGTCGAAGCCCAGATCCTTGAACGGGCGGCGCGGCTCGACCTGGTCGAGGCCGGTGTGGCCGAGGACGGTGGCGCACCGGGTACGTACGAGGTCCAGCAGCAGGTCGGCGCGGTCGGGCTCGGCGAGTTCGGCCAGCCGGTCGGCGAAGCCCTTGGCGGAGGTGGGCGCGGAGTCGGAGTTGACGGCCCGGCGGGGCGGCGGGGGCAGCAGCGCCCACAGCAGGGCGGGCACCTCGCCGGAGGTGCGTACGGCGGCCAGGTCGAGCCCGATCGGCACGAGTGTCGGCCGGTCGACGCGCAGGGCGGCGTCGAACAGCGCCAGCCCGGTGGCCGTGTCGAGCGGCCGGGTGCCGCCCCGGGCGAGCCGGGCCAGGTCCGCCGGGGTGAGCCGGCCGCCCATCCCGTCCTGGGCGGCCCACAGCCCCCAGGCCAGGGCGGTCGCCGGGAGGCCCTGGGCGCGGCGGTGCGCGGCGAGCGCGTCGAGGAACGCGTTGCCGGCCGCGTAGTTGCCCTGGCCGGGGCTGCCGAAGGTGGCGGCGGCCGAGGAGAAGAGCACGAACGCGGCCAGGTCGAGGCCGGCGGTGAGCTCGTGCAGGTGCCACGCGCCGTGAACCTTGGACCGCAGGGCCCGCTCCCAGCGGGCCGGGTCGAGGTCGGTGAGCAGGGCGTCGTCGGTGGCCCCGGCGGCGTGCACCACGGCGACCAGCCGGTCGGCCAGCGGGGCGACGACCTCGGCGAGCGCCGCCCGGTCGGCGACGTCGGCCGCGACCACCCGGACGGTGACGCCCGCGTCGGTCAGCGCGGTCGTCCAGTCGCCGGCCCGGCCGGCGCGGCTGACCAGGACCAGCTCGGCGACGCCGTAGGCGGTGGCGAGGTGGGTGGCGACGTGCCGGCCGATCCCGCCGGTGCCGCCGGTGACCAGCACGGTGCCGCCGGCCAGCGCCGCGAGCGGCGTACCGGTCGGGGGCTCTTCGACACCGCGGAGCCGTGGCAGCAGCGCGCGGCCGTCGCGGACGGCGACCTCGGGTTCGTCCGTGGCGACGGCCAGCGCCGCACGGACGGTGGCGTCGTCGGTGGCGTCGAGGCTGAGCAGGAGGAAGCGGTCGGGTTGCTCGGCCTGGGCGACCCGGACAAGCCCGGCCACCGGGGCGTGCACCGGGTCGCCGTCGCGGACGGCGAGGGCCAGGCGGGTGGTCTCCGCGCGGGGGTCGGCCAGCCAGTTCTGGAGCACGCCGAGCACGGCGAGGCCGACGGCGTACGCCCGGTCGGGCACCGGCCGGTCCGGCTCGCCGTCGCCCACCCGCAGCACCAGCAGTGGCGGCAGCGGCCCGTCCGGCGGAGTGCCGTCGGCGAGCGTCCAGGAGGGCGCCGGCGTCGCCGGGAACCCCGCGGGCAGCCAGTCGACGGCGTACAGCCCGGCGGACGCGGCCGGGGGCTCCGGTGCGTCGACGGGCGGCAGGGCCACGCTGCGCAGTACCACCCGGTCCACGTCGAGCACGGGCACGCCCGCGTCGTCGACGGCGCTCAGCGTCACCGCGTCCGCCCCGGCGGGGGCCAGGCAGACGCGCAGCGCGTGCGCGCCGGTGGCGTGGCGGCGCACCCCCGTCCACTCGGCGGGCAGCAGCCGGGTGGTGGGCCGGGCGTCGGTGTCGGACCCGGGTGCGAAGTCGGCGAGCGGGAGCAGGCGCAGGGCCGCCTCCAGCACCAGCGGATGCACGCCGTACCGCTCGGCGTCCGGATCGCGGGCGTCCTCGGGCAGGCGTACGTCGACGAAGAGCCGGTCGGCGGCGATCCACGCGGCCCGGGCCAGTTCCCCGGCGATGGCCCGGCGCTGCGGGGTGCTCAGGTCCACCGGCCGGGCCCCGGAGGGCGGCCAGGCCGGGGCGAGGGTGCCCCGTCCGCTCTCCGGGTCGACCGGGCCGAGCACGGCCTCCGCGACCTGCCGCCAGGGCTGCCCGTCGCCGGCCCGGACGTGGCAGTGCGCCACCCGGCGCTGGTGTTCGTCCGGCGCGCAGACGTCGACCTGCACCTCGAGTGCCAGCTCGGCGGGCAGCGACACCGGCTCGGGGATCCGCAGCCGCTCCACCGTCGGGGTGCCGAGCTGTTCGCCGAGGTGGGTGAGCATGTCCAGCAGGGCGGTGGCGGGAAGCAGCGCGGCGGTGCCGTCACCGGGGGCGGCCAGCCACGGCTGGGTGGCCGCGGAAACCTGGCCGGTGCAGAGGACCTGCCCGGTGCCGGCGACCGGCAGCACGCCGCCGAGCAGCGGATGCCCGGCGTCGGTCAGCCCGGCGCCGACGCCGCCGGTGGCCCCGGCGGGAGCGGGCAGCCAGTAGTGCCGGCGCTGGAAGGCGTACGTGGGCAGGTCGACCCGGCGGTGCGGCCCCGGGCCGGCGAGGGCTGCGCGGTCCACGGCGACGCCCCGGACGTGCAGCCGCGCCACGGCGGCGAGCAGCGCCTTCGGCTCGTCGGCGGCACCCCGTACGGCGGGGACGAAGGCCAGCTCGTCGCCCTCGGCGACGAGGCAGTCCTGGGCCATCGCGGTGAGGACGCCCGCCGGACCGATCTCCAGGAAGGTGGTCACGCCCAACCCGTGCAGGGCCCGTACGCCGTCGTGGAAGCGGACGGTGTCCCGCACGTGCGCCACCCAGTAGTCGGGCGAGCAGAGCCGGGCCGGGTCGACGGGGTGGCCGGTCAGGTTGGAGACCACCGGCAGGTGCGGGGTGCGGTACGTGAGGCCGGCCGCCACCGCGCGGAACTCGTCGAGCATCGGTTCCATGCGCGGGGAGTGGAACGCGTGCGACACCCGCAGCCGGCTCGTACGACGCCCGGCGGCGCGCAGGGCGGCCGCGACGGCCAGCACCGCGTCGGTGTCGCCGGAGACGACCACGCTGGTGGGGCCGTTGACGGCGGCGAGGCCCACCCGCTCGGTCAGGTACGCGGCGACCTCGGCCTCGTCGGCCTCGATGGCGACCATCGCGCCACCGGCGGGCAGCTGCTGCATCAGCCGGGCGCGGGCGGCGACGAGCGCCGCCGCGTCCGCGAGGGGGAACACCCCGGCCACGTGCGCGGCGGCCAGCTCACCGACGGAGTGGCCGAGCACCGCGTCGGGGCGCACCCCCCAGGACTCCAGGAGGCGGTACAGCGCCACCTCGAAGGCGAAGAGCCCGGGCTGGGTGTAGAGGGTCTGGTCGAGCAGCTCGGCCGCTCCGGTGCCCTCGGCGGCGAGGACGACGTCCGCGACAGGGTGCGGGGCGTGGCCGGCGAGGCAGCGGTCGAGTTCGGCGCAGGCGGCGTCGAAGGCGGCGGCGAAGACCGGGTACGCCGCGTGCAGCTCGCGGCCCATGCCGGCGCGCTGGCCGCCCTGCCCGCCGAAGAGCAGGCCCAGCTGGCCGTCGACGACCCGGCCGGTCAGCACCGTCGGCAGGTCGGGGTCCGGCTCGCCCCGGGTCAGCGCGGTCAGGCCCGTGCGGGCGGTCGCCGGGTCCTCGGTCAGCACCACGGCCCGGTGTTCGAGGGCGGCGCGGGTGGTGGCGAGCGCGTGCCCGACGTCGGCCGGGTCGGCGTCCGCCCCGGGCCCGTCGAGCCAGGCCAGCAGGCGGGCCGCCTGGTCGCGCAGCGCCTCGCCGGAGGCCGCGGCGAGCAGCCACGGCACGGGCGGTCGCCGGGTGCCGGAGGCGGACCCGGACGACGGCTGCCCGCCCGCGTCCTGCGTCCCGGACGGCGGGTCGGCGGGCGCCTCGACGATGACGTGGGCGTTGGTGCCGCTGATGCCGAACGACGAGACCCCGGCCCGACGGGGCCGGCGTACGTCGGGCCAGGGCCGGGCCTCGGTGAGCACCTCAACCGCGCCGGCGGACCAGTCCACCTCCGACGTAGGGGCGTCCACGTGCAGGGTGCGGGGCAGCGTTCCGTGCCGCATCGCGAGCACCATTTTGATCACCCCGGCGGCCCCGGCGGCGGCCTGGGTGTGACCGAGGTTGGACTTCAACGAGCCCAGCCGCAGCGGATCGGCGTCGCCGCGTCCCGCCCCGTACGCGGCGAGCAGCGCCTGCGCCTCGATCGGGTCGCCCAGCCGGGTGCCGGTGCCGTGCGCCTCGACGACGTCCACGTCGGCGGCGGAGAGTCCGGCCGCGTCCAGCGCCCGCCGGATGACCCGCTCCTGGGCGGGCCCGTTGGGTGCGGTGAGCCCGTTGGACGCACCGTCGGAGTTGACGGCGGAGCCCCGCAGCACGGCGAGGACGGGGTGCCCGTGCCGGCGGGCGTCGGAGAGCCGTTCCAGCAGCAGCACGGCGACGCCCTCGGACCAGCCGGTGCCGTCGGCGCCCTCGGCGAACGCCTTGCACCGGCCGTCCGGGGCGAGCCCGCGCTGCCGGCTGAACTCCACGAACGCCTGCGGGGTGCCCATCACCGCCACGCCGCCGGCCACGGCGAGCGAGCAGTCGCCGGCACGCAGCGCCTGGGCGGCCAGGTGCAGCGCCACCAGGGACGACGAGCACGCCGTGTCGACGGTGACCGCCGGCCCTTCCAGCCCCAGCGCGTAGGCGACGCGGCCGGAGACGACACTGCCGGCGGTGCCGACGCCGAGGTAGCCCTCGGTGCCGGGCGGCGCCTGGCGCAGGTTCGCGGCGTAGTCGTGGTGCATGACGCCGGTGAAGACGCCGGTGGCGCTACCGCGCAGCGAGGTGGGGTCGATGCCGGCCCGCTCGAACAGCTCCCAGGACGTCTCCAGCAGCAGCCGCTGCTGCGGGTCCATGGCGAGCGCCTCGCGGGGGCTGATCGCGAACAGGGAGGCGTCGAAGTCAGCGGCGCCGGTCAGGAAGCCGCCCACCCGGACGTACGAGGTGCCCGGGCGGTCCGGGTCGTCGGAGAACAGGTGCGCCAGGTCCCAACCCCGGTCGGTGGGGAACTCCGTGAGCCCTTCCCGGCCCTGGTCGACCAGCTCCCACAGTTCCTCGGGGGAGCCGACACCGCCGGGCAGCCGGCAGGCCATGGCGACGACGACCACCGGGTCGTCCACGGTGGACGCCGTCGGCGGCCGGTCCGCCACGGCAGCGGCCTGCCCGGTGGCGCCGCGCAACCGGGCGGCGAGGTGTCGGGCGAGGGCGTCCGGGCTGGGTCGGTCGAACGCGGCCGTGGCCGAGAGCCGTACCCCGGTGGCGCGGGCCAGCCGGTCGCGCAGGGCGACCGCGCTGACCGAGGTGAAGCCGAGTTCCTTGAAGGCCCGGCCGGGGCGGACCGCTGCCGGGCCGGACAGGCCGGCCACCTCGGCGGTGGCGGCGCGGACGAGGTCGAGCAGGAGCCGGTCCCCCTCGGCGGTACCCAGCCCGGCCAGCCGGCGGCGCAACTCGGCGGCGTCCCGGTCGGCGGCGGCGTCGGTGGGCGCCGCGACGGGCCCGCGCCAGGCGGGGTGCGCGGTGTCGGCGTGGCCCGCCGGGCGGGCGAGCAGGACCAGGTCGTCGCCGTCGTGCGCCACGTCGAACGCGGCGAGGTCGGCGCGTACGGCCGCCCGCGCGGCGCCGGTCTCCTCCCCCGGGTGGCTACCGGTCGCCCCGGCGGTGGCGGGCGACGGCCCCCGGCCGGCGGGGCCGGTCGTGCCGACGAGCCGGGCCGGGAGGCCGGCGGCCCGGCGGCGGGCGGCCAGGGCGTGCAGGGCGCCGAC
>NZ_JBAKHV010000067.1:0-26028 GCF_036906775.1 Micromonospora sp. CPCC 205561
GCGGCGGCCGGTTCGTGGAGATGGGCAAGGCCGACCTGCGCGACCCGGACGCGGTCGCCGCCGAACACCCGGGCGTCACGTACCGCGCGTTCGACCTCAACGAGGCCGGCCACCGGCGCATCGGCGAGATGCTGACGGAGATCCTCGCCCTCTTCGCGCAGGGCGCGCTGCGCCCGCTGCCCGTACGGGCGTGGGACGTGCGCCAGGCCCGGCAGGCGCTGCGGCACATCAGCCAGGCCCGGCACATCGGCAAGGTCGTCCTGCGGGTGCCCGCGCCCGCCGACCCGGACGGCACCGTGCTGATCACCGGCGCCGGCGGCGCCCTCGCCGGCGTGTTCGCCCGGCACCTCGTCACCACCGGCCAGGCCCGGCACCTGCTGCTGGCCGCCCGGCGTGGACCGGAGCAGTACCGGGACCTGGTCGAGGAGCTGACCCGCGCGGGCGCCCGGGTCACCGTCGGCACCGCCGACGTGGCCGACCCCGCACAGGTGACCCGGCTGCTGGAACTGGTGGAGCCCGCCCACCCGCTGACCGCGGTGGTGCACACCGCCGGCGTGATCGCCGACGCGACGATCGGCTCGCTCGACGAGCGGGCGCTGCACGCCGTGCTGACGCCCAAGGTGGACGCCGGATGGGCGCTGCACGAGGCCACCCGGCACCTGGACCTGGCCGCGTTCGTGCTGTTCTCCTCGGTGGCGGCCACCCTCGGCTCCCCGGGACAGGCCAACTACGCGGCGGCCAACGCCTTCCTCGACGCCCTCGCCCGGCACCGCCGCGAGCAGGGCCTGCCCGCCACCAGCCTCGCCTGGGGACTGTGGGCCACCAGCAGCGCCATGACCGCCCACCTGGGCGGCACCGAGCACCGCAAGGCGATCCGCGCCACCAGCGCCCCGCTGACCGACCAGCAGGGCCTGGCGCTGTACGAGCTGGCGCGGCAGCGCGGCACCGCTCACCTCGTCCTCATGAACCTGCCGCCGGCGGCGGCGCGGCCGACCGGCCAGACCGTGCCAAGCCTGCTGCGTGACGTGGTCCGGGCCGGCGGCCCGGCCCGCCGCGCGGTGGGCCGCGGCCCGGCGGACACCGCTTCCGTGCGGGACCGGTTGGCGTCGCTCAGCCCGGCGGAGCGGCGCGGGCACCTGCTCGACCTGGTGGCCAGCAGCGTGGCGGCCGTGCTCGGGCACCGCTCGGCGGAGAGCGTCGACGCCCAGCGCGCCTTCAAGGAACTGGGCTTCGACTCGCTCACCTCCGTGGAGCTGCGCAACCGGCTCGCCGCCGCGACCGGGTTGCGGCTGCCCGCGACCGTGGCGTTCGACTACCCCACCCCGGTGGTGCTCGCCGAGTTCCTCGACCGGGAACTCGGCGGCGCGGCGGCCGTGGACCGGCCCGCCGCGGTCGGCACCGCCGCCGCCCTCGACGAGCCGATCGCCATCATCGGCATGGCCTGCCGCTTCCCCGGCGACGTGCAGACCCCCGAGCAGCTCTGGGACGTGGTCACCGCCGGCGCCGACGTCATCTCGCCCTTCCCCACCGACCGGGGCTGGAACCTGGACGACCTGCGCGTCGGCGGCGAGGACGGTGGCGCCGTACCGCGCCAGGGCGGCTTCCTGCACGACGCCGCCCAGTTCGACGCCGCCTTCTTCGGGATCTCCCCCCGGGAGGCCCTCGCGATGGACCCACAGCAGCGCCTGTTGCTGGAGACGTCCTGGGAGGCCTTCGAACGCGCCGGGATCGACCCCCACTCGGCGCGGGGCAGCAGCACCGGCGTCTACGTCGGGCTCATCTACCACGACTACGCCTCCCAGGCCGCCGACACCACCGACGAACTGGACGGCCACGTCGGCAACGGCAGCGCCGGCAGCGTCGCCTCCGGCCGGATCTCGTACCTGTTCGGCCTGGAGGGCCCCGCCGTCACCGTCGACACCGCCTGCTCGTCGTCGCTGGTGGCCCTGCACCTGGCCACCCAGGCGCTGCGGCAGGACGAGTGCCGGCTCGCCCTCGCCGGCGGGGTGAGCGTCATGTCCACCCCCGGCATGCTCACCGAGTTCTCCCGCCAGCGCGGCCTGTCGGCCGACGGGCGGTGCAAGGCGTTCGGCGCGGGCGCCGACGGCACCGGCTTCGCCGAGGGCGTCGGCATGCTCCTGCTGGAGCGCCTTTCCGACGCGCAGCGCAACGGCCACCGCGTCCTCGCCGTCGTCCGCGGCAGCGCGGTGAACCAGGACGGCGCCAGCAGCGGCCTGACCGCGCCGAACGGCCCCGCCCAGCAGCGGGTGATCCGGCAGGCGCTCGCCAACGCCCGGCTCGCCACGACCGACGTGGACGCCGTCGAGGCGCACGGCACCGGCACCGCCCTCGGCGACCCGATCGAGGCGCAGGCGCTGCTGGCCACGTACGGACAGGGCCGGCCGCAGGACCGGCCGCTGTGGCTGGGATCGGTCAAGTCGAACATCGGCCACGCCCAGGCGGCGGCCGGCGTCGCCGGCGTGATCAAGATGGTGCTGGCGATGCGGCACGGCATGCTGCCGCCGACCCTGCACGCCGAGAAGCCGTCCCCGCACATCGACTGGACGGCCGGATCGGTCGCCCTGCTCACCGAGGCACGGCCGTGGCCCGCCACCGACCGGCCCCGCCGCGCGGCGGTGTCGTCGTTCGGCATCAGCGGCACCAACGCGCACACCATCATCGAGCAGGCCCCGGAGTCCGCCCCGGCACAGGCCGAACCGCCCGCCACGGGCGTACCGGACGACCTCGTCGCCTGCGTCCTCACGGCGCGCGACGACGCCGCGCTGCGCGCGCAGGCGCGTCGGCTGCGGGACCTGGTCGACGACCAGCCGGACCTGGCCGTCGCCGACGTCGGCCGGGCGCTCGCCACCGGCCGGACCGCGTTCGAACACCGCGCGGTGCTGCTGCCCGGCGACCGCGACGGACTGTTCGCCGCCCTCGGCGCGCTGGCCGACGACGAGCCCTCGGCCGCCGTCGTGCGCGGGGTCGCCCGCAGCGGGCGCACCGCCGTCCTCTTCTCCGGTCAGGGTGCGCAGCGCGCCGCCATGGGTCGGGAGTTGTACGGGGCGTTCCCGGTGTTCGCCGCCGCGCTGGACGAGGTGTGCGGGCATCTCGATCCGCTGCTGCCGCGCGCGTTGCGGGAGGTGCTGTTCGCCGGGGCGGGTACGCCGGAGGCGGAGTTGTTGGACCAGACGGTGTTCACCCAGGCCGGGTTGTTCGCCGTCGAGGTGGCCCTGTTCCGGCTGGTGGAGTCGCTCGGGGTGGTGCCGGACCTGGTGGCCGGGCACTCCATCGGCGAGGTGGCCGCCGCCCACGTCGCCGGCCTGTTCAGCCTCGCCGACGCGTGCGTGCTGGTCGCGGCGCGGGGCCGGCTGATGCAGGCGCTGCCGGCCGGCGGCGGCATGCTCGCCGTGGCGGCCGCCGAGGACGCGGTCGCCGAGTCGATCGCGGACCTGACCGACCGGGTCGGCGTCGCGGCGGTGAACGCCCCGAGCGCCGTGGTGGTCTCCGGGGACGTCGAGGCGCTCGACGGGCTGGAGCTGACCTGGCGGGAGCGGGGCGTGCGCACCCGCCGGCTCACCGTCAGCCACGCGTTCCACAGCCCGCTGATGGAGCCGATGCTCGACGAGTTCCGCGCGGTCCTGACGGGGCTGACGTTCCACTGGCCCGTCCTGCCGATCGTGTCGAACCTGACCGGCCAGGTCGCTGACCCCGACGAGATCGGCACGCCCGCCTACTGGGTCCGGCACGTCCGGGAGACGGTCCGGTTCGCCGACGGGGTCGCCAGCCTCCGCGAGCGCAACGTCCGTACGTTCCTCGAACTGGGCCCCGACGCGGTGCTCGCCGGCATGGTGGGCGCCTGCCTGCCGGACGACGGGGCCGCACCGTCGGCGACGGTCGTGGCGACCCTGCGCCCCGGCCGGCCCGAACCGGCGTCGCTGGTCCATGCCCTGGCGGAGCTCTACGCCCACGGCGTGCCGGTCACCTGGACGGCCCTCCTGCCGGGCGCGACCCGCCCGGTCGATCTGCCGACGTACCCGTTCCAGCGGCAGCGCTTCTGGCCGGCCGTGGGCCGGCTGCGGGCCGGAGACGTCAGCGGTGCCGGGCTCGGCGTGGCGGAGCACGGGCTGCTCGGCGCGGCGGTGGACCTGGCCGGCGACGACGAGGTCGTGCTGACCGGCCGGATCTCGCTGACCACGCACCCCTGGCTGGCCGACCACGTGGTCTCCGGCGTGACGCTGGTCCCGGGCACGGCGCTGGTGGAGCTGGCCGTACGCGCCGGAGACGAGGCGGACCTGCCCCGGCTGCGCGACCTGACGGTGCTGGTGCCGCTGGTGCTGCCCGACTCCGGCGCCGTACGGATCCAGGTCCGGGTGTCCGCGTCGGAGTCGCCGCAGCGCCCCGTCGCCGTCTACTCCCGCCCCGACGACGACCCCGAGGCGGGCTGGACCCGGCACGCGGAGGGCGTGCTCGAACCCGCGACGGCCGACGAGCCGCGGACCGCCGCCTGGCCGCCCCCGGGCGCCACCGAGGTGGACCTGGTCGGCTGGTACCCGGCGCTGCTCGAACACGGCCTGGCGTACGGGCCGGCGTTCCAGGGACTGCGTCGGGTGTGGACCGCCGAGGACGGCGTGTACGCCGAGGTGGTCCTGCCGGACGAGGCGGCGACGGAGGCCGCGCGCTTCGGCGTGCACCCTGCGCTGCTTGACGCGGCCCTGCACCCGATCGGGCTGCTGCCCGGCTCGGAGGAGTCGGGCCGGCCCCGCGTGCCGTTCGCCTTCGAGGGTGTGCAGGTGCACGCCTCGGGTGCCGGACTGCTGCGGGTGCGGCTGACCCGCAACGGCTCCGGGGTGCGGCTGACCGCCTCCGACGAGGCGGGCGCCCCGGTGGTGTCGGTGGACGCCCTCGTCCTGCGGGAGCTGACCGGCGTGGCCGCCGCGAGCGCGGCGTCGCGCTCGCTGTTCGAGGTGGTCTGGCAGGCCGAGGAGGCCGAACCGGTCGACGACGCGTCGGGCTGGGCGGTGCTGGGCGGGCCGGCCCTGCCGGGCGTCCCCGGCGGTCCCTCCGCCGAGACGATCAGGCAGCTGCGGGCCGCGATCGACGCCGGCATCGCGCCGCCGCGCCTGCTGCTGTTCACGCCGGCCGCGTCGAGCGCCGACGATGCCGACCCGGCGCAGGCCGTACGCGCGGTGACCGCCGACGTGCTGGGCCTGGTGCGGGCGTGGCTGGCCGTCGACGCGCTGGCGGACTCGAAGCTCGTGGTGGTGACCCGGGGCGCGGTGGCCGTCCGCGACGAGGACCGGGTGACCGACCTGGCGGCCGCGGCCGTGTGGGGCCTGCTGCGCTCCGCGCAGTCGGAGCACCCGGGCCGCATCGTCCTGGCCGACGTCGGCGACGCGATGAACCCCGGCGTGCTCGGCATCCTGGCCCGGTTCGCCGCGGACCCGGCCGGCGGCCAGCTGGCCGTCCGCTCGGGCGAGGTGTTCGTGCCGCGCCTGGTGCGCGCGGTCGCCCCGACGGCGGCAGAGGTGCCGGCCGTGGGTGACGGCACGGTGCTGGTGACCGGCGGTACGGGCGCGCTGGGCGCGTTGGTGGCGGAGCACCTGGTGTCGGCGCACGGCGTGCGCTCTCTCGTGCTGGTGTCGCGGCGTGGCCCGGAGGCCGCCGGCGCGGGGGAGCTGTCGGAGCGGCTGACGGCGCTTGGCGCCGCCGTGCGGATCGTCGCGTGCGACGTGACGGACCGGGAGCAGGTGTCCGCGCTGGTGGCCGACATCGGCGCCGAGGGCCGGTTGGCGGGTGTGGTGCACACCGCCGGTGTGTTGGACGACGGCGTGATCGAGCGGGTCACCGACGAGCGTCTGGCGGGGGTGTTGGCGCCGAAGGTGTCGGCGGGTTGGCTGCTGCACGAGGCGACGGCGTCCCTGGATCTGGATCTGTTCGTGGTGTTCTCGTCGGTGGCGGGGGTGTTGGGTTCGCCGGGTCAGTCGGCGTACGCGGCGGGTAACGCGTTTTTGGACGGGCTTGCGGTGTACCGGCGGCAGCTCGGGTTGCCGGCGGTGAGCCTCGCGTGGGGGATGTGGGACACCGCCGGCATGGCCGCCACGGTCGGCGGCAACGACCGGGCCCGGACGGCGCGCGCCGGACTCCGGCCGATGAACGCCCGCACCGGGCTGGAGCTGTTCGACGCCGCGGTGGGAGCCGGTCGGGCGGTGCTGGTGCCGGCAGTGATCGACGTACCCGCGCTGCGGGCGGCGGCCTCCGGTGCGGTCGTACCGCCGATGCTGCGCAACCTGGTCGACGTGGCGACGACCCGCCGCCGCGCCGGGCAGGGCGCCGGCGGCTGGGCCGACCGGCTCGCCGGCCTCGGCGCCGAGGCCGGCCTCGCGCAGGTCGACCAGCTGGTGCGGGGCCTGGTCGCGCAGGTGCTCGGCCACGGCGGCGCCGAGGCGGTGCCGGCGGACCGGGCGTTCAAGGACCTGGGCTTCGACTCGCTGACCGCCGTCGAGCTGCGCAACCGGGTCAACGGCGCGACCGGCCTGCGCCTCACCTCGACCCTGGTCTTCGACTACCCGTCCCCGCAGGTCCTGGCGGCCCACGTGTACGCGGAACTCGCCGGCACCCGGCCCGGCGCCGTCGCCTCCGACGAGCCGACGGCCGGTGACGCCGACGAGGCGATCGCGATCGTCGGCATGGCCTGCCGCTACCCCGGCGGGGTGGAGTCTCCCGACGAGCTGTGGAAGCTGGTCAGCACCGGCGGGGAGGGGATCGGGGAGTTCCCGGCCGACCGGGGCTGGAACCTGGAGTCGCTGTACGACCCGGATCCCGACCACGCCGGCACCTCGTACACCCGGCAGGGCGGCTTCCTGTACGGGGCGGCGGAGTTCGACTCCGGCTTCTTCGGCATCTCGCCGCGCGAGGCCCTCGCGATGGATCCGCAGCACCGCCTGCTGCTGGAGGCCTCGTGGGAGACGTTCGAGTCGGCGGGCCTGGACCCGACGGGCCTACGGGGCAGCCGGACCGGCGTGTTCGCGGGCGTCATCTACCACGACTACTCGACGCGGCTGATGGAGACGCCCGAGGTCGAGGGCTACATCGGCACCGGCAACTCGGGCAGCGTGCTCTCGGGCCGGGTGGCGTACACGTTCGGCCTGGAAGGCCCGGCGGTCACCGTCGACACGGCGTGTTCGTCGTCGCTGGTGGCGCTGCACCTGGCGGTGCAGGCGCTGCGCAGCGGTGAGTGCGATCTCGCGCTGGCCGGCGGTGTGACCGTGATGGCGACGCCGGGGACGTTCGTGGAGTTCTCCCGGCAGCGGGGCCTGTCGCCCGACGGCCGGTGCAGGTCGTTCGCGGCGTCGGCCGACGGCACCGGCTGGTCCGAGGGCGTCGGGGTGCTGCTCGTGCAGCGCCTGACCGACGCGCGCCGCGAGGGCCGCCGCATCCTGGCCGTGGTACGCGGCAGCGCCGTCAACCAGGACGGCGCGTCGAACGGGCTGACGGCGCCGAACGGCCCGTCGCAGCAGCGGGTGATCCGCCAGGCGCTCGCGTCGGCGCGACTCACCACCGCCGACGTCGACGTGGTCGAGGCGCACGGCACGGGAACGACGCTCGGCGACCCGATCGAGGCGCAGGCCGTGCTGGCCACCTACGGCCAGGACCGGCAGGGCCGGGAGCCGCTGTGGCTCGGCTCCATCAAGTCGAACATCGGCCATGCCCAGGCGGCGGCCGGCGTGGCCGGCGTGATCAAGATGATCATGGCGATGCGGCACGGTCTCGTCCCGCCGACCCTGCACGTGGACGAGCCGTCCCCGCACATCGACTGGGCGGCCGGGGCGGTGGCGCTGGCGACCGAGCCCACCCCGTGGCCGCAGGTGGACCGGCCGCGCCGGGCGGCGGTGTCGTCGTTCGGCATCTCCGGCACGAACGCGCACGTGATCATCGAGCAGCCGCCGACCGAGCCGGTCGAGGGCGAGATCGTCACCCGCGACGCTGCGCCGGTGGTGCCGGTGCTGCTCTCGGCCCGCGACGCCGCCGCGCTGGCCACCCAGGCGGGCCGGTGGGCGCGCTGGCTGTCGACGGACGGGCAGCGACGTCCGGTGGACGTGGCGTGGTCGTCCGTGGTGTCGCGCTCGGCGTTGGAGTACCGGGCGGTCGTGTCGGGTACGAGCGGCGACGAGGTGCTGGCGGGCCTCGCGGCCGTGGCGGCGGGGGAGCCCTCCGGGGCCGTCGTGACCGGCTCGGTCGCCGCCGGCGGCCAGCTCGCGTTGTTGTTCTCGGGTCAGGGTGCGCAGCGTGCCGGCATGGGCCGGGAGTTGTCGGCCGGGTTCCCGGTGTTCGCCGCCGCGCTTGATGAGGTGTGCGCGCAGCTCGATCCGCTGTTGCCGCGTCCGTTGCGGGAGGTGTTGTTCGCAGCCGAGGGTTCCGCCGAGGCGGGGTTGCTGGATCAGACGGTGTTCACGCAGGCCGGTTTGTTCGCGGTCGAGGTGGCGCTGTTCCGGTTGGTGGAGTCGTTCGGGGTCGTGCCGGACATGTTGGCCGGTCATTCGATCGGCGAGGTCACGGCGGCGCACGTGGCGGGCGTGCTGTCCCTGTCCGACGCGTGCGCGCTCGTGGCGGCGCGGGGTCGGTTGATGCAGGCGCTGCCCGCGGGTGGCGGGATGCTGGCGGTGGCGGCCGACGAGGCGGCGGTGGTCGAGTCGATCGCGGGTCTGGGCGAGCGGGTCGGTATTGCCGCCGTCAACGGGCCGACCTCGGTGGTCGTGTCGGGTGCCGTCGACGCGCTGGACGAGGTGGAGCGGGTGTGGCGGGACCGGGGTGCACGGACGCGCCGCCTGACCGTGAGCCACGCGTTCCACAGTCCGTTGATGGAGCCGATGCTGGCCGAGTTCCGCGCGGTCCTCGACGGGTTGACGTTCGCGGCGCCGTTGGTGCCGATCGTGTCGAACGTGACGGGGGCGTTGGCCGATTCCGACGAGATCCGTACGCCCGGGTACTGGGTGCGGCATGTCCGGGAGGCGGTGCGTTTCGCCGACGGGATCACGGCGCTGAGGGCTGCCGGGGTGGACACGTTCGTCGAGGTGGGCCCGCAGAGCGTACTGACCGCGATGGCGGCCGACGTGCTGCCGGCCGACGACGCCGTGCTGGCGGTGGCGGTGCAGCGCAAGGAGCGGCCGGAGGCGCACGCCCTGCTGCACGCTTTGGCGGAACTGCATGTGCGCGGGGTGCCGGTGGGTTGGCAGCAGTGGTTCGCCGAGACCGGCGCGCGGCGGGTGGACCTGCCCACGTACGCCTTCCACCGGGAGCGGTACTGGCCCGAGCCGGCCAGCCGGCCACGACAGACGGCGACTCACAGCGGCGACGCCGACTTCTGGACCGCCGTCGAACGTGGCGACCTGAGCGCCCTCGCCGCGCAGTTCGGCGACGAAGGCGCCCTGGCCGCCCTCACCCCGGCCCTGCCGGTCCTGTCGACCTGGCACCGCGCGCGCACGCGGCGGGCGGTCCTGGACGAGTGGTCGTACCGGGTCGGGTGGAAGCGGACCGACATCACCGCCGACCCGGCGCGGCCCGGCGTGTGGCTGCTCGTGACCGCGCAGGACGACCTGGCGGACGGCACCCGGGCGGAGGCGGTCACCAAGGCCCTCGCCGAGGTCGGCGCCGACGTGGTCCGGCTCACCGTCGACCCGGTCGGCACCGACCGGGCGGACCTCGCCCGACGGCTGGCCGACGCGCTGGCCGACGGGCCCGTCACCGGTGTGCTCTCCCTGCTCGGCCTCCGCGACCAGCCGCACCCCGCCCACCCGGCCGTGCCGGTCGGGACGGCGGCCACGCTGCTGCTGCTCCAGGCCCTGCACGACACCGGGGCGACGACCCGGCTGTGGTGCCTGACCCAGGGCGCCGTCAGCACCGGCGACGGGGATCCGGTGCACGGCGTCGCGCAGAGCGGGCTCTGGGGCCTGGGGCTCGTGGCGGGCCTGGAACACCCCCAGCTCTGGGGTGGACTGGTGGACCTGCCCGAGCAGGCCGACGCGACGGCGTGGCACCGGCTGGCGCGGGTGGTGACCGGCGCCGGCGACGAGGACCAGTTGGCCGTACGCCCCTCCGGGGTGTTCGTGCGTCGCCTGGTCCGCCCGGCACCCGCCGCCCCCGACACGGCGGAGCGGTGGCGGCCGTCAGGCACGGTGCTCGTCACCGGCGGCACCGGCGCCCTGGGCGCCCACGTGGCCCGGTGGGCGGCGGCCAACGGCGCCGCGCACGTCGTGCTGACCAGCCGCCGGGGCGAACGCGCCCCGGGGGCGGCGGAGCTGCGCGAGGAGCTGACCGGGCAGGGTGTCCGCGCCTCGGTCGTCGCCTGCGACGTGGCCGACCGCGAGCAGGTCGCGGCACTGCTGGCCCGGCTGGACGAGGACCCCGCGCCGTTGACGGCCGTGGTCCACGCGGCGGGCGCCGGCGAGTCCGGCCTGATCGCCGACACCGACCTGGCCACGTTCGCCGGCGTGCTCGACGGCAAGGTCGCCGGCGCGCTGCACCTGGACGCCCTGCTCGGCGATCGGCCGTTGGACGCGTTCGTGCTGTTCGCCTCCATCGCCGGGGTGTGGGGCAGCGGCGGGCAGTCCGCCTACGCCGCGGGCAACGCCTTCCTCGACGCGCTGGCGGAGCAGCGTCGCGGACGGGGCCTGCCGGCGACGTCCGTGGCCTGGGGGCCGTGGGCCGACGGCGGCATGGCCAGCGGCGAGGCCCAGCAGCTGCTGGCCCGGCGCGGCCTGACCGCGATGGCACCGGCCGACGCCGTGCACGCCATGCGGTACGCCGTGGGCCTGCCGCGGGCGGCGCTGACCGTGGTGGACGTCGACTGGGCGGTCTTCGCCCCGGCGTACGCCTCGGCCCGTCCCCGCCCGCTGCTCGACGACATCGCCGAGGCCCGGGAGGCGCTGCACGCCCGTCCCGGGCAGCAGCAGCCGGGCGGGGCCACCGACGCCCTCCGGGAGCACCTGCTCACCCTGCCCCGCCCCGAGCGGGTCCGGCACCTGGTCGACCTGGTCCGTACCCACGCCTCCGCCGTGCTCGGTCACCCGGGCACGGACCGGGTCAAGCCCCAGCGCGCCTTCAAGGAACTCGGGTTCGACTCGTTGACGGCGGTCGAGCTGCGCAACCGGCTGACCGGAGCCACCGGCCTGTCGCTGCCGGCGACCCTCGTCTTCGACTACCCGAACCCGGCCGTGCTCGCCGAGAACCTGCTCGACGGCCTGGTGCCCGAGGGGGCACAGGCGGATGACGGCGACCCGGCGGAGGCGGCCGTCCGGCAGGCGCTCGCGGCGATCCCGCTGGCCCGCCTCCGCGAGGCCGGGCTGCTGGACCTGCTGCTCAACCTCACCGACGCCGACGGCGGTGCCGGTGACGAGTCCACCGACGAGGCCCTGGATCTCGACGAGCTCGACACCGACACCCTCGTCAGGCTGGCGCTTGACGGCACCGATTCCTGACCGTCGTCCCCAGTACGGAGCTGATGATGTCTACGTCCGCAGACAAGGTCGTCGAGGCGCTTCGCGCGTCGCTCAAGGAGACGGGTCGCCTCCGCCAGCTCAACCAGCAGCTGACCGCCGCCGCCCGGGAGCCGATCGCGATCGTCGCGATGTCCTGCCGCTACCCGGGCGGCGTCGCCAGTCCCGAGCAGCTCTGGGACCTGGTGGCCTCCGGCGGTGACGCGATCGGCGGCTTCCCGACGGACCGCGGCTGGGACCTGGACAACCTGTACGACCCGGACGCCGACCGGGCCGGCCGCTCCACCACCCGCGAGGGCGGCTTCCTCTACGACGCGGCCGACTTCGACGCCGAGTTCTTCGGCATCTCGCCGCGCGAGGCCGTGGCGATGGATCCCCAGCAGCGGCTGCTGCTGGAGACGTCGTGGGAGGCGTTCGAGCACGCCGGGATCGCGCCCGCGTCGATGCGCGGGCAGAAGGTCGGCGTCTTCGTCGGCACCGCCGCCAACGGCTACGGCATGGGCCCGCAGAGCGAGGCCGAGGGCACCGACGAGGGTTACCTGCTGACGGGCACGGCCACCAGCGTCGTCTCCGGGCGGATCGCGTACGCCCTCGGCCTGGAGGGCCCCGCGGTCACGGTCGACACCGCCTGCTCGTCGTCGCTGGTCGCCCTGCACCTGGCGTGCCAGGCGCTGCGGCAGGGCGACTTCGACCTGGCCCTGGCCGGCGGCGTGTGCGTCATGGCCACCCCCGGCCCGTTCGTGGGCTTCTCTCGGCAGCGAGGGCTCGCCCCCGACGGCCGGTGCAAGTCGTTCGCCGCCGCCGCCGACGGCACCGGCTGGTCCGAGGGCGTCGGCATCCTGCTGGTGGAGCGGCTGTCGGACGCCCAGCGCAAGGGGCACCCCGTCCTCGCCGTCATTCGCGGCAGCGCCGTCAACCAGGACGGCGCGTCCAACGGCCTCACCGCGCCCAACGGCCCCGCCCAGCAGCGGGTGATCCGGCAGGCCCTCGCGAACGCCCGGCTGACCACGGCCGACGTGGACGCCGTCGAGGCGCACGGCACCGGCACCGTCCTCGGCGACCCGATCGAGGCGCAGGCGCTGTTGGCGACGTACGGGCGGGACCGGCCCGCCGACCGGCCGCTGCTGCTCGGCTCGATCAAGTCGAACATCGGTCACAGTCAGTCCGCCGCGGGCGTGGCCGGTGTGATCAAGATGGTGATGGCGATGCGGCACGGGCTCGTCCCGTCCACCCTGCACGTCGACGAGCCGACGCCCAAGGTGGACTGGTCGGCCGGCGAGGTGTCGCTGGTGACCGAGACCCGGCCGTGGCCGGAGACCGACCGTCCCCGGCGGGCGGCGATCTCGTCGTTCGGCATCTCCGGCACCAACGCGCACACCATCCTGGAAGAGCCGCCCGCCCTCGACCCCGACGCCACGGCCTCCGCCGACGCCGGCCCGGCCCCCGCCGCCCCGCCCGTGGTGCCCGTGCTGCTCTCCGCCCGGTCGGAGGCCGCGCTGACCGCGCAGGCGGGCCGCTGGGCCCGGTGGCTGGACACCGACGAGGCCCTCCGCACCGTGGACGTCGGCTGGTCTTCGGTGGTGTCGCGCTCCCCGCTGGAGCACCGCGCGGTACTCACCGCGACCGGCCGCGAGGATCTGCTGGCCGGCCTGCGGGCCCTCGCCGCCGGGCAGGCGTCGGGCGCGGTGGTCGCCGGCCAGGCCGCCGACCGGGGAACGCTGGCGGTGCTCTTCTCCGGTCAGGGTGCGCAGCGCGCCGGGATGGGTCGGGAGTTGTACGCCGGGTTCCCGGTCTTCGCCGCCGCGTTGGACGAGGTGTGCGCGCAGTTGGACCCGTTGCTGCCGCGCCCGCTGAAGGAGGTGCTGTTCGCACCCGAGGGTTCCGCCGAGGCGGAGCTGCTGGACCAGACGGTGTTCACCCAGGCCGGGTTGTTCGCCGTCGAGGTGGCGCTGTTCCGCCTCGTGGAGTCGTTCGGGATCACGCCGGACTTCGTGGGCGGGCACTCGATCGGTGAGATCGCCGCCGCGCACGTGGCCGGGATGCTGTCCCTGGCCGACGCGGCGGCGCTGGTCGCGGCGCGGGGCCGGCTGATGCAGGCCCTTCCCAGCGGCGGCGGGATGCTGGCCGTCGCGGCCGCCGAGGCCGACGTGCTGGCCACGCTGGACGCCCTGGCCGACGTGGGGATCGCGGCCGTCAACGCGCCGACGTCGGTCGTGGTCTCCGGTGCCGTCGACGCCCTCGACGAGGTGGAGCGGATCTGGCGCGAACGGGGCGTGCGCACGCGTCGGTTGACGGTGAGCCATGCGTTCCACAGTCCGCTGATGGAGCCGATGCTCGCGGAGTTCCGCAGCGTCCTCGACGGGCTGGAGTTCTCCGCGCCGACGCTGCCGGTCGTGTCGAACGTGACCGGCGCGCTCGCCGAAGCCGAGGAGATCCGTACCGCCGACTACTGGGTGCGGCACGTGCGGGAGGCCGTGCGCTTCGCCGACGGGGTCACCGCGCTGCGGGCCGCCGGCGTGGACACGTTCCTGGAGATCGGCCCGCGCAGCGTGCTGACCGCCATGACCCGGGAGATGCTGAGCGGGCAGGAACCGGCCGACAACGACACCCCGGTGATCGCGGTGCCCGTGCTGCGTGCCGACCGTCCCGAGGCCCGGGCCCTGTTCGCCGCCCTGTCCGAGCTGCACGTCAACGGGGCGCCCGTCGACTGGCCGGCCCTCTACTCCGGCGCCGGAGCGACCACGGTCGCCCTGCCCACGTACGCGTTCCAGCGGCAGCGCTACTGGCCCGAGCAGATGCCGGTGTCCGTCACCGGCCCGGTCAGCCCGGACGTGGTGGACGTCGAGTTCTGGTCGGCCGTGGAGCGCTCCGACGTGGCGGCCCTCGCCGCGCAGTTCGGCGAGGACGGGGCGGACGTCCTGGCCCCGGCCCTGCCGGTCCTGTCGTCCTGGCGCAGGGCCCGGCTGCGGGACGCGGTCGTCGACGGCTGGTCGTACCGGGTGGTGTGGAAGCGGACCGCCGCCCCCGCGCCGCTCACCCCGTCCGGCCGCTGGCTGCTGGTCGAGCCGGCCGACGACGCGCCCGTGACGGAGTGGGCCGAGGCGCTCGCGGGAGCGCTGACCGCCGCCGGCGGCGAGGTGTCCCGGCTGGCGGTGGACCCGCTCGCCGGGCGCGACCACGTGACGTCGCGGGTGGCCGAGGCCGTGGGAGACACCCCGTTCAGCGGAATCGTGTCCCTGCTGGGCCTGCTGGACCGGCCGCACCCCGGCCGGCCGGCGGTGCCGCTCGGCACGGCCGCCACGATGGCGCTGGTGCAGGCCCTGCACGCCGCCGACGTCGCGGCACCGCTGTGGATGGTCACCGGGGGCGCGGTCGGCACCGGGGACACCGACCCGGTCCGCAGCGTCGCCCAGGGCGGCCTGTGGGGCCTGGCCCGGGTCGCCGGGCTGGAACACCCGCAGCTCTGGGGCGGCCTGGTCGACCTGCCGGAAAGGCCCGACCGCAGCGACTGGGACCACCTGGTGGGCGTCCTCACCGGCGGCGGTCACGAGGACCAGGTCGCCGTACGGCCCTCGGGCGTGTTCGTGCGGCGACTGGTCCGTGCCACGCCGGCCGCCGTGGGCAGCGTCGAGCGCTGGCAGCCCTCGGGCACGGTGCTGATCACCGGCGGCACCGGGGCGCTCGGCGCCCACGTGGCCCGCTGGGCGGCGGCCAACGGGGCGGCACACGTCGTGCTGACCAGCCGCCGGGGCGACCGCGCCCCCGGTGCGGCGGAGCTGCGCGACGAGCTGACCGGGCTCGGCGCCCGGGTGACCCTGGTCGCCGCCGACATGGCCGACCGCGCCCGGGTCGAGACGCTGCTGCGCGACGTCGACGCCGACGAGGCGCCGCTGACGGCGGTGGTGCACGCCGCCGGGGTGGGCCAGCTCGCCATGCTGGCCGACACCGACCTCGCGGGGCTCGCCGAGGTGCTGGAAGGCAAGATCGCCGGCGCGGTGCACCTGGACGAGCTGCTGGGCGACCGGCCGCTCGACGCGTTCGTGTTCTTCTCCTCCATCGCCGGCATCTGGGGCAGCGGCGGACAGGCCGCGTACGCCGCCGGCAACGCCTTCCTCGACGCCCTCGCCGAGCGGCGCCGGGCCCGGGGCCTGGCCGCCACCGCCGTGGCCTGGGGACCCTGGGCCGACGGCGGCATGGCCAGCGGCGAGGGCCAGGAACTGCTGGCCCGGCGCGGCCTCAGCCCGATGTCCCCCGCCCAGGCCGTGTACGCGCTGCGCAGCGCGGTGGGTCGGGCCGTGCCGTCGGTGACCGTGGCGGACGTCGACTGGTCCCTGTTCACCCCCGCGTTCGCCGCCGCCCGCGCCCGCCCCCTGCTCGACGACATCGCCGAGGCCCGCGACGCCCTGCGCGTGGTCGACGGGCAACCGGAGGACGCCGCCGGCGGCGGGCTGCGGCAGCACCTGCTGACGCTGCCCCGCGCCGAGCAGGACCGGTACCTGACCGACCTCGTGCGTACGCACACCGCCGCCGTGCTCGGCCACTCCGGCACCGAACTGGTCAAGGCGAACCGGGCGTTCAAGGAACTGGGCTTCGACTCGCTGACCGCCGTCGAGCTGCGTAACCGGCTCGGCACCGCCACCGGGCTCACCCTGCCCACCACCCTGGTCTTCGACTACCCGAACCCGGCCGCCCTCGCCGACCACCTGTCGGCGACGCTGCGCCTGCACGAGGTCGAGACTGTCACCGCGTGGGGCCCGGCCGGGCCGGTGGACGACGACCCGATCGTCATCGTCGGCATGAGCTGCCGGTACCCGGGCGGCGTGGCCAACCCGGACGACCTGTGGAACCTGGTCGCCACGGGGCGCGACGGGATCAGCGGCTTCCCCGAGGACCGGCACTGGGACATGGGCCGGCTGCTGGCCGTCGACGCCGACGGACAGCCCGTCTCGCACACCCGGGAGGGCGGCTTCGTCGACGGCGCCACCACGTTCGACCCGGGCTTCTTCGGCATCTCGCCGCGCGAGGCGGTCGCCATGGACCCGCAGCAGCGCCTGCTGCTGGAGGCGTCCTGGGAGGCCATGGAACAGGCCGGCATCGACCCGGACGAGCTGCGCGGCAGCCGTACCGGCGTCTTCGTCGGTGCCTCCCCGTCGGGCTACGGCACCACCGACACCCCGGCGGAGCTGGCGGGCTACCAACTCACGGGCGGTGCGCACAGCGTCATCTCCGGCCGGGTGTCGTACACCTTCGGGCTGGAGGGCCCGGCGGTCACGGTCGACACCGCCTGCTCGTCGTCCCTGGTGGCGGTGCATTTGGCCGCCCAGGCGCTGCGCGGCGGCGAGTGCGACATGGCGCTGGCCGGCGGCGTCACCGTCATGGTGACCCCGGGGGCCTTCGTCGAGTTCTCCCGCCAGGGCGGCCTCGCCCCGGACGGGCGCTGCAAGTCCTTCGCCGCCGACGCCGACGGCACCGGCTGGTCGGAGGGGGTCGGCGTGCTGTTGGTCCAGCGGCTCTCCGACGCCCGGCGGCAGGGCCGCCAGGTGCTCGCCGTGATCGCCGGCAGTGCCGTCAACCAGGACGGCGCGTCCAACGGCCTCACCGCCCCGAACGGGCCGGCGCAGCAGCGGGTTATCCGGCAGGCCCTCGCGAACGCCCGGCTGACCACGGCCGACGTGGACGCCGTCGAGGCGCACGGCACCGGCACGACGCTGGGCGACCCGATCGAGGCGCAGGCACTGCTGGCCACCTACGGTCAGGGTCGCCCCGCCGACCGGCCGCTGCTGCTCGGCTCGATCAAGTCCAACATCGGCCACAGCCAGGCCGCCGCCGGTGTCGCCGGCATGATCAAGATGGTGCAGGCGATGCGGTACGGCCTGCTCCCGCGGACCCTGCACCTCGACGAGCCGACCCCCCACGTGGACTGGTCCGCCGGCGCGGTGTCCCTGCTGGCCGAGGCGCGTCCCTGGCCGGCGGTGGACCGGCCGCGCCGGGCCGCCGTGTCGTCGTTCGGCATCAGCGGTACGAACGTGCACCTGATCCTGGAACAGCCGCCCGCGCCGACCGGCGGGGACGAACCGGACGCCGTCGGCGAGCCGTCGCGGACGCCTTCGGTGGTGCCGGTGCTGCTCTCGGCCCGGGACGCGGCCGGGCTGTCGGCGCAGGCCGACCGCTGGGCGGCGTGGCTGAACGGGCACGAGACCCCGCGCCCGCTGGACGTGGCCTGGTCGTCGGTGGCGTCGCGGTCCGTGCTGGAGCACCGGACGGTCGTGTCCGGTGCGAGCCGGGACGAGCTGCTGGCGGGCCTCGCAGCCGTGGCGGCGGGCGAGCCCTCGATCGGCACGGTCACCGGCCCGGGCGGGCAGCGTGGCCAGCTCGCGCTGTTGTTCTCGGGTCAGGGTGCGCAGCGCGCCGGGATGGGCCGGGATCTGTCGGCCGGGTTCCCGCTGTTCGCCGCCGCGCTGGGCGAGGTGTGCGCGCAGCTCGATCCGTTGCTGCCGCGTCCGTTGCGGGAGGTGCTGTTCGCCGAGGCGGGGTCCGCCGAGGCGGAGCTGCTGGACCAGACCGTCTTCACCCAGGCCGGCCTGTTCGCGGTCGAGGTGGCGCTGTTCCGGTTGGTGGAGTCGTTCGGGGTCGTGCCGGACGTGCTGGCCGGTCACTCGATCGGTGAGGTCACGGCCGCGTACGTCGCCGGGGTGTTGTCGCTGGCCGACGCGTGTCAGCTCGTGGCGGCGCGGGGTCGGTTGATGCAGGCGCTGCCCGCCGGTGGCGGCATGCTGGCCGTGGCGGCCGACGAGAGTGCGGTGGCGGAGTCCATCTCCGGGCTGGGCGATCGGGTCGGCATCGCTGCCGTCAACGGTCCGACGGCCGTGGTCGTGTCGGGTGCGGTCGACGCGCTGGACGAGGTGGAGGGGTTCTGGCGGGAGCGGGGTGTGCGGACGCGCCGGTTGACGGTGAGTCATGCGTTCCACAGTCCGTTGATGGAGCCGATGCTCGACGAGTTCCGGGCGGTCCTGGACGGGTTGACCTTTGCGGCGCCGTTGCTGCCGATCGTGTCGAACGTGACCGGTGCGCTGGCCGGCGACGAGATCCGTACGGCCGATTACTGGGTGCGGCACGTGCGGGAGGCCGTGCGCTTCGCCGACGGGCTCATGGCCCTGCGCGAGGCGGGTGTCGACACGTTCCTGGAGGTCGGACCGCAGAGCGTGTTGACCGCGATGGCCGCCGACGTGCTGCCCGAGGATGACGCCGTGCTGTCGGTCGCGGTGCAGCGTCGGGACCGGCCGGAGGCGCAGGCGCTGCTGCACGCCCTCGCCGAGCTGCACGTGCACGGCGTTGCCGTGAGCTGGCAGCCGTGGTTCGCCGACACCGGGGCGCGGCGGGTCGACCTGCCCACGTACGCCTTCCACCGGGAGCGGTACTGGCTGCCACCGGCCGGCCAGTCGGCCGACGTCTCGGGAGCCGGCCTCGGCGTGGCGCGACACCCGCTGCTCGGCGCGGCGGTGTCGGTGGCCGGCGAGGACATGGTGGTGCTGACCGGTCGGCTGTCGGTGTCGACCCATCCGTGGCTGGCCGACCACGTCGTGTCCGGCGCCGTGATCGTGCCCGGCACCGCCCTGGTGGACCTCGTCGTCCGGGCGGGCGACGAGGTCGGTGCCTCCCGCGTCCGTGAGCTGACCGTGCTCGCCCCGCTCGTGCTGCCCGCCAGCGGCGGCGGGGTACGGGTGCAGGTCCGGGTGGGTCCCGCCGACGGGACCGGCGCGCGTTCGGTGACCGTGCACTCCCAGACCGAGGACGACCCGGAGTCGGGCTGGACCCGGCACGCCGACGGCCTCGTCGGCACCCCCGCCGCCGACGAGCCCACGCTGGGCGCGTGGCCGCCGCCCGGCGCGTCCGAGGTGGACGTGACCGGGTGGTACGCGACGGTGGCCGAGCACGGCCTGGCCTACGGGCCGGTGTTCCGGGGCCTGCGGCGGGCGTGGACCGCCGAGGGCGAGGTGTTCGCCGAGGTCGCCCTCCCCGACGAGGTGATCGGGGACCCGGCGGGCTTCGGGGTGCACCCGGCGCTGCTGGACGCCGCCCTGCACCCGGTCGGGCTGCTGCCCGCCGACGAGGCGGGCGGCGGGGCCCGGGTGCCGTTCGCGTTCGAAGGGGTGCAGGTCCACGCGGTCGGGGCACGGACGCTCCGCGTCCGCCTCACCCCCTCCGGCAGCTCGGTGCGGCTGGTCGCCGTCGACGAGACGGGTGCGCCGGTGGTGTCGGTGGACTCGCTGACGCTGCGCGAGCTGACCGGCATGGCGGCCCCCTCCGACGAGGCGCACCGCTCCCTGTTCGAGGTGTCCTGGCAGCCCGAGCAGGTCACCGCGCCCGGCGGCGCGTACGACTGGGTCGTGGTCGGTGACCGTCCGCTCGACGGCGCGCCGCAGCTTCCGGCGTACGCCGAGGTCGCGGCGGTGGCCACGGCGGTGACGGACGGCACCGCCCCCGCTCCCGCGGCGCTGCTGCTGCCCGTCGCGCCGGCGGCGGCCGGGGCGGACGTGCCCGACGCGGCGCGGTCGGTGACGGCGGACGTCCTCGGCGCGGTGCAGGCGTGGCTGGCCGCCGATTCCCTGGCGGACTCGCGGCTGGTCGTGGTGACCCGTGGCGCGGTGGCCACCGGCACGACCGACCGCGTCACCGACCTGGCGGGAGCGGCGGTCTGGGGCCTGCTGCGCTCGGCCCAGTCGGAACACCCCGGCCGGATCGTGCTGGCCGACCTGGAGCCGGGCGTCGACCTGGACGCCGACCTGCTGGCGCTGCTCGCCGCCACCGCCGGCGAACCGGGCCTCGGCGGGCAGCTCGCGGTGCGGGCCGGCACGGCGTACCTGCCGCGGCTGGTGCGCGCGACCGGCGACGCGCACACCCCGGCGACCCTCGGCCGGGGGACCGTCCTGGTGACCGGCGGCACCGGCTCGCTGGGCGCCCTGGTGTCCGAACACCTCGTCACCGCGTACGGCGTGCGTTCGCTGGTGCTGGCGTCCCGCCAGGGCCCGGCGGCCCCCGGCGCCGACCGGCTGGCGGAGCGGCTGACCGCGCTGGGCGCGGCCGTCCGGGTGGTCGCCACGGACGTGACCGACCGCGCCCGGGTCGGCGAGCTGGTCCGGGCGATCACCGACGAGGACCGGTTGGCCGGGGTGGTCCACACGGCCGGCGTCCTGGACGACGGCGTCGTCAGCGGGATCACCGCCGACCGGTTGGCGGACGTGCTGGCCCCGAAGGTCACGGCGGGCTGGTGGCTGCACGAGGCGACCGCCGAGCTCGACCTCGACCTCTTCGTGCTCTTCTCCTCCGTCGCCGGGGTGCTCGGCTCGCCCGGCCAGGCCGCCTACGCGGCCGGAAACGCCTTCCTGGACGGTCTCGCCCAGCTGCGGGCGCAGCGCGGGCTGCCCGCGATCAGCCTCGCGTGGGGCATGTGGGACACGGACGGCATGGCCGCGTCGATCAACGACGTCGACCGGGCCCGGGTGACCCGGACCGGTCTGGTCCCGATGACCGCCCCCGTCGGGCTCGGACTCTGGGACGCCGCCCTGTCCCACGGCGGCGCGGCACTCGTGCCGGCCGTGGTCGACCTGCCCGCCATGCGGGCACAGACGGCGGCGGGCCGGGTACCCCCGATGCTGCGGGCCTTGGTGGGACCGGCCGCGAAGCGCCGCCGCTCCGGCACCGGAGCATGGGTCGACCGGCTGGCCGGGCTCGACCCGCAGGAGGCGCGGACGCAGGTTGCCCTGCTGGTCCGCGGGATGATCGCGCAGGTCCTCGGCCACGGCGGGGCCGACCAGGTGCCGGCGGACCGGGCGTTCCGGGAACTGGGCTTCGACTCGCTGACCGCCGTCGAGCTGCGTAACCGGATCAACAGCGCGACCGGGCTGCGGCTCACCTCGACGCTCGTCTTCGACTACCCGACCCCCGGCGCCCTCTCGGAGCACCTGTACGAGCAGTTGTCCGGCCAGGTGGCCGACCAGCAGCACGCCGTGCGGGCGGCCACCGTCGACGAGCCGATCGCGATCGTGGGCATGGCCTGCCGCTACCCGGGTGGCGTGACGAGCCCGCAGCAACTGTGGGACCTGGTTGCCGCCGGGGCCGACGGCATCGGCGAGTTCCCCACCGACCGGGGTTGGGACCTCGACCGGCTCTTCCACCCCGACCCGGACAACCCCGGTACGTCGTACACCCGGCACGGTGGTTTCCTCTACGGGGCCGCCGAGTTCGACCCCGGCTTCTTCGGCATCTCGCCGCGTGAGGCCCTGGCGATGGACCCGCAGCAGCGTCTGCTGCTGGAGGCGTCTTGGGAGACGTTCGAGTCCGCCGGCCTCGACCCGTCGCGGCTGCGGGGGAGCCGGACCGGCGTCTTCGCCGGGTTGATGTACCACGACTACGCCTCCGGCGTGCAGGACCTGCCCGAGGGCGTGGGCGGCTACCTCGGCACCGGCACCTCCGGCAGCGTGCTGTCCGGCCGGGTGGCGTACACGTTCGGCCTGGAGGGGCCGGCGGTCACCGTCGACACGGCGTGCTCGTCGTCGCTGGTGGCGCTGCACCTGGCGGTGCAGGCGCTGCGGGGTGGCGAGTGTGATCTGGCGTTGGCCGGTGGTGTGACGGTGATGGCGACGCCGGGGACGTTCATCGAGTTCTCCCGGCAGCGGGGCCTGTCGCAGGACGGGCGCTGCAAGTCGTTCGCCGCCTCCGCTGACGGCACGGGCTGGTCCGAGGGCGTCGGCCTGCTGCTGGTGCAGCGCCTGTCGGATGCCCGGCGCGAGGGCCGGCGGATCCTGGCGGTGGTCCGCGGGTCGGCCGTCAACCAGGACGGTGCGTCGAACGGGTTGACGGCGCCGAACGGTCCCTCGCAGCAGCGGGTGATCCGCCAGGCCCTGGCGAACGCGCGCCTCACCGCCGCCGACGTGGACGCGGTCGAGGCGCACGGCACGGGCACGACGCTGGGCGATCCGATCGAGGCGCAGGCGTTGCTGGCGACGTACGGGCAGGACCGGCCGCAGGACCGGCCGCTGTGGCTGGGCTCGATCAAGTCGAACATCGGGCACACGCAGGCCGCCGCCGGGGTGGCCGGCATCATCAAGATGATCATGGCGATGCGGCACGGCCTGCTGCCGTCGACGCTGCACGTCGACGAGCCGTCCCCGCACATCGAGTGGAGCGCCGGGGCGGTCTCCCTGCTCACCGAGGCGCGCGACTGGCCCGCGGCGGGCCGGCCCAGGCGGGCGGCGGTCTCGTCGTTCGGAGTCAGCGGCACCAACGCCCACGTGATCATCGAGCAGCCGCCCGCCGAGGCGGAACCGACCCGGGGCGAGGGCGCGCCGGCCCGCGCCGACGAACCCGCGGCCGGGCCGGCGCCCGCCCCGGTGCTGCTGTCGGCCCGCTCGGCGGCCGCCGTCGCGGCACAGGCGGACCGCTGGGCCCGCTGGATCGCCGGCGACGAGGAACTGCGCCCCGCCGACGTCGGCTGGTCGTCGACGGTCAGCCGGGCCGTCCTGGAGCACCGCGCGGTGGTCACCGCGACGGACCGCGACGATCTGCTGGCCGGACTGCGGGCTCTCGCCGCCGGTGAGTCGGCCGCCGCCGTGGTGACCGGCACCGGCACGACGCGTACGCAGCTCGCCGTGCTCTTCTCCGGTCAGGGTGCGCAGCGCGCGGGCATGGGCCGCGAGTTGTCTCCCCTGTTCCCGGTGTTCGCCGCCGCGTTGGACGAGGTGTGCGCGCAGCTCGACCCGCTGCTGCCGCGTCCGCTGCGGGAGGTGCTGTTCGCAGCCGAGGGTTCCGCCGAGGCGGGGTTGCTGGATCAGACGGTGTTCACGCAGGCCGGCCTGTTCGCGGTCGAGGTGGCGCTGTTCCGTCTCGTGGAGTCGTTCGGCATCGTCCCCGACGTGGTCGCCGGTCACTCGATCGGCGAGGTGAGCGCCGCGTACGTCGCCGGTGTGCTGTCGCTGGCCGACGCGTGCGCGTTGGTGGCGGCGCGGGGCCGGCTGATGCAGGCGCTGCCCGCCGGCGGCGGCATGCTCGCCGTGGCCGCCGACGAGACGGCCGTGGCGGAGTCCATCGCCGGACTGGCCGACCGCGTCGGCATCGCCGCCGTCAACGGACCCGCCGCCGTGGTGCTCTCCGGCGCCGTGGACGCCCTCGACGAGCTTGAGCGGACGTGGCAGGACCGGGGTGTGCGTACCCGCCGGCTCACCGTCAGCCACGCGTTCCACAGCCCGCTGATGGAGCCGATGCTCGACGAGTTCCGCGCGGTCCTGACGGGGCTGACGTTCCGGGCGCCGCTGCTGCCGGTGCTGTCGAACGTGACCGGCGCGCTCGCCGACGTCGACGAGATCCGCACCCCGGAGTACTGGGTGCGGCACGTCCGGGAGGCGGTGCGCTACGCCGACGGGATCGCCGCACTGAGCGCCACCGGCGTGGACACCTTCCTGGAGATCGGCCCGCAGAGCGTCCTGACCGCGATGAACGCCGACCTGCTCGCCGAGGACGCCCTCGCGGTGGCCGTCCAGCGCCGGGACCGTCCGGCCCCGCAGGCGCTGCTGCACGCGCTGGCCGAGCTGCACGTCCACGGCGTCCCGGTGACCTGGGCGCAGTGGTTCACCGACACCGTCGCGCGCCGGATCGACCTGCCGACGTACGCCTTCCAGCACCAGCGGTACTGGCTCGGGGCGGGTCAGGCCCGTACCGCCGACGTCTCCGGCGCGGGCCTCGGCGTGGCCGGGCACCCGCTGCTCGGCGCGGCGGTCACCGTCGCCGGCGAGGACATGGTGGTGCTGACCGGCCGTCTGTCGCTCGCCACCCACGCGTGGCTCGCCGACCACGTCGTCTCCGGCGTCGCGATCGTGCCCGGTGCGGCCCTGGTGGAGCTGGCCGTACGGGCGGGCGACGAGGTCGGCACCTCGCGGGTGCGGGAGCTGACCGTGGCCGCGCCGCTGGTGCTGCCGCAGGGCGGTGCGGTGCGGGTGCAGGTGCGCGTCGGCGCGGCCGACGAGGCCGGCACCCGGGTCGTTGCCGTGCACTCGCAGTCCGAGGGCGACCCGGAGGCCGAGTGGATCCACCACGCGGAGGGCGTGCTGGAACCGGCGTCGGCCGACGAGCCGGGCGTGGGGGAGTGGCCGCCGGTCGGCGCGTCCGAGGTGGACGTGGCGGGCTGGTACCCGACGCTGGCGGAGCACGGACTGGCGTACGGGCCGGTGTTCCAGGGACTGCGTCGGGTGTGGACCACCGAGGGCGAGGTGTACGCCGAGGTGGCCCTGCCGGACGAGGCGGCGACGGAGGCGGCGCGCTTCGGGGTGCACCCGGCGCTGCTGGACGCGGCGCTGCATCCGATCGGGTTGCTGCCGGGTGGCGAGCAGTCAGCTGGGCCGCGGGTGCCGTTCGCGTTCGAGGGTGTGCAGGTGTACGCCTCGGGTGCGCGGATGTTGCGGGTGCGGTTGACGCGTACGGGGTCGGCGGTGCGGCTGGTCGCGTGCGACGAGTCGGGCGCGGCCGTCGTGTCGGTGGACTCCCTGGTCCTGCGCGAGCTGACCGGCGTGGCGGCGGCGGGCGCGGCAGCTCGTTCGCTGTTCGAACTCACCTGGCAGACCCAGGAGGTGACCCCGGCCGGGGACGTCTCCGGGTGGGCGCTGCTGGGTTCGCCGGCCACCGTCGACCTGCCGGCGTACGACGACGTCGAGGCGCTCGCCGAGGCGGTCGACGCCGGCCGGACGGTCGCACGGAAGGTGCTGCTGCTCCCGCTCGACGCGCCGCTGACCGCCGTCCCCGACGCGGTGCGCGCGGCGACCACGGCCGTGCTGGCGACCGTGCAGTCCTGGCTGGCGGCGGATGCCCTGGCGGAGTCGCGGTTGGTCGTGGTGACCCGGGGCGCGGTGTCGGTCGGTGCCGACGACCGGGTGACCGACCTGGCGGGTGCGGCGGTGTGGGGTCTGCTGCGCTCGGCGCAGTCGGAGCACCCGGGCCGGATCGTCCTGGCGGACGTCGACGGTGACGTGGACGCCGCAACGATCGCCGTCCTGGCGGCGGCGGCCGACGAGCCGTCGACTAACGGTGGTCAGGTCGCGGTGCGTTCGGGCGAGGTGTACTCGCCGCGTCTGGTCCGGGCCGGCAGCACGGCGGTGGGGACGCCGGTCGTGGGTGGCGGTGCGGTGTTGGTGACCGGTGGTACGGGTGCGTTGGGTGCGTTGGTGGCGGAGCATCTGGTGTCGGTGCACGGGGTGCGGTCGCTGGTGCTGGTGTCGCGGCGTGGCCCGGAGGCCGCGGGTGCGGGCGGGTTGTCGGAGCGGTTGTCGGCGTTGGGTGCGTCGGTGCGGGTGGTGGCCTGCGACGTGACCGACCGGGACCAGGTTGGCGCGCTGGTGGCCGAGATCGCAGCCGAGGGCCGGTTGGCGGGTGTGGTGCACACGGCTGGTGTGCTGGACGACGGTGTCGTGGAGGGGCTGACGGCCGAGCGGCTCGGTGCGGTGTTGGCGCCGAAGGTGTCGGCGGGTTGGTTGTTGCACGAGGCGAC
>NZ_JBAKHV010000068.1:0-25153 GCF_036906775.1 Micromonospora sp. CPCC 205561
CCCGCCGCGTCGATCTTGCGCTTCGGCCCCCGTGGAGTGCGTCGAATGCCAGGTATGGCGGGGCCCAAAGTGCAAGACCGCGGGAGGCGGGAGGGGGCGGGAGGGGCGGGGGAGCGGGGGGTGGGAGGGGGGGAGAGGGGGGAGGGGAGGAGAGAGGGCAGGGGGTTAGATGGTGCAGTTGACGAGGACCGGTTCGGGGTGGAGGGTGACGCCGAAGCGGTGGTGGACGCCGTCGCGGATCTCCCGGGCCAGCTCGACCAGGGCGGCGCTGCTGGCGGTGCCGCTGCGGTTGGTCAGGGCGAGGGTGTGCTTGCCCGAGATGGCGACGCCCTCCGGCCCGGGGTGCCCCTTGCCGAAGCCGGCCTTGTCGATCAGCCAGGCCGCGCTGACCTTCACCACGTCACCCGCGCCCGGCCAGGCCGGCGGCTCGCCGATGTCGGCGGCGCGCTCCCGCAGCAGCTCGTACGCGGCCAGGTCCAGCACCGGGTTGGTGAAGAACGAGCCGACCGACCGGGTGTCCGGGTCGGTCGCGTCGAGCACCATGCCCTTGCCGGCGCGCAGCCGCAGCACCGCGGCCCGGGCGTCGGCCAGCGGCACCCGGTCCCCCACCCCCACGCCGAGCGCCCGGGCCAGCTCGGCGTAGCGCACCGGGCCGGAGAGCGGGGAGCGGGCGAGCCGGAAGTCGACGGAGAGCACCACCCAGCGGTCGCTGTACTTGAAGACGCTGCTCCGGTAGGCGAAGCCGCAGTCGGCGGCGGCGATCCGCCCCGTGGTCCCCTCGGCCCGGTCGTGGACCTGCACGCCGGTGATGGTCTCGGCGACCTCCTGGCCGTACGCGCCGACGTTCTGGATCGGGGTGGCGCCGGTCGAGCCGGGGATGCCGGAGAGGCACTCGAGGCCGGACCAGCCGTTGGCCACGGTGGTGGCGACGAGGTCGTCCCAGGGCTCCCCGGCCTCCACGCGTACGGTGACGGTGTCGGCGTCCTCGGCGACCACCCGCAGCCCGCGCGAGCGCACCAGGACCACCGTGCCCGGGAAGCCGGCGTCGCCGATCACCACGTTGCTGCCGCCGGCGAGGAGCAGGACCTGCTCGTCGCGTTCCTCCGCCTCCCGCACCGCCCGCACGATCCCGTCGGCGTCGGCCCCGGTGACCACCCGTCCGGCCGGGCCACCCAGGCGCAATGTCGTGTATCGCGCCAGTTCGCACGTCGCGGCGCGTTCGGTTCCGGTTGTCGGCTGGGCGTAGACGTCTGACACGCCTTTCACCCTAGGCTGAGGGGTAGCCGCGGCGCCCACTGGTGGCCCGGTCACCCCCGGGAGGATGGCGATGAACAGACTGCACGGCAGCAAGGACTTCTGGCTGGGAGCGCTCCGGGCGGAGGGCCCGGCGTTCGCCGCGGCCGCCGCCGAGGCGCCGCCGGAGACACCGGTGCTGTCCTGTCCCGGCTGGACCGTCGCCGACCTCACCCTGCATCTCACCGGCCTCTACCGTTGGGTGCACTCGTTCGTCGGCACGGGCGAGGCCACCCCGCCGCCCGGCCGGTCCGAGGCCGCCGAGCCGGAGCCGGGCGTCGCCCCGCTCCAGCTCTGGCAGCAGGCGTACGACCAGCTGATGGTCCTCCTCGACGCCCTGGATCCCGAGGCCCCGGCCTGGAACTGGGCACCGCAGCCGAAGAGGGCGGGATTCTGGCCGCGCCGGATGGCGCACGAGACCGCGGTGCACCGCTGGGACGCCCAGCTCGCGATCGGCGCCGGCGACCCGGTCGAGGCGAAGCTCGCCGCCGACGGGGTCAGCGAGGTGCTGGACACCTGGCTGCCGGCCGGCCGGCGCCGCACCCCCGGCGAGTGGCACGGAGTGGTGCAGCTCTCCGCCTCCGACGCCGGCCAGGAGTGGTTCCTCCGGCTGCGCGGCGAGGGCGTGGCGCTGCTCGACACCGCCACCATCTTCGACCACGACGACCACCACGCGCGGGCGCAGGTCAGCGGCACCGCGAGCGACCTGCTGCTGGCGCTCTGGGGGCGGGTCGGCCTGGACACGCTGGACGTGGCCGGCGACCGCAGCCTGCTGGAGGGTCTGCGCGTCGGCTGATCCGCCGCCGCGCGGAGCCGGGCCCCGAGGGCTCCGCGCCAACGAGACGTACCGACCGAGAGGGGCCGCCCCGGCACAGGCGGCCCCTCTCGGCGTTCCCGGGCCACGTTCCGGGGGTCGGCCGGGGCCGGGAGCCGGGAGGGCGGACCGGCGGGCGGCAGAGAGCGCTCTCTTGACAGTGGCGGGGCCAACCACCACCCTGTCGTGAGAGCGCTCTCTCAGCTCTGTTCCACCACCTGCCTCACCACCTCAGACGACCTGAGAGGGGTCCGACAGAAATGGGTGTCTTTCCGCGCCGCCGCCTTGCGGCGGTCGCTTTCGTCGCCGCCACCGCGCTGTTCGCCACCACCGGCTGCGCCGGCGACGAACCCGCCGAGGGCGGCAAGATCACGTTGACCGTGGACGTGTTCAGCCAGTTCGGCTACGAAGAGCTCTACAAGGAATACATGGCCAGCCACCCGAACGTGAAGATCGTGGAGCGTGGCACCGGCACCAACCTCGACGACTACTCGCCCAAGCTCACCCAGTGGCTCGCCGCCGGCAAGGGCGCCGGCGACATCGTCGCCATCGAAGAGGGGTTGATGGTCGAGTACAAGGCCAACCCCGACAACTTCGTCAACCTCCTCGACCACGGCGGGGCCGAACTCCAGAGCAACTTCCTGGAGTGGAAGTGGGAGGGCGGGAAGACCAAGGACGGCAAGCTGATCGGCCTGGGCACCGACGTCGGCGGCATGGCGATGTGCTACCGCAAGGACCTGTTCGCCAAGGCCGGACTGCCCACCGACCGCGAGGCCGTGTCGAAGCTCTGGCCGACGTGGCAGGACTACATCAAGGTCGGCGAGCAGTTCAAGGCGAAAAACACCGGCGCCGCGTTCCTGGACGCCGCGACGAACATCTTCAACACCGTCGTGCTCCAGACGGCCGGCAACGCGCAGGGCTACCACTACTACGACACCAGCGACAACCTGGTGGTCGACAGCAACCCGGCCGTCCGGCAGGCCTGGGACACCACGATGGACATCGTCGACTCGGGCCTCTCCGGCAAGTACGGCTCCTGGTCCGAGGAGTGGGTCTCCGCCTTCAAGCAGGCCAAGTTCGCCACCATCGCCTGCCCGGCCTGGATGACCGGCGTCATCGAGGGCAACGCCGGCGCCGAGGCCAAGGGCAAGTGGGACATCGCCCGGGTGCCGGGCAACGGCGGCAACTGGGGCGGCTCGTGGCTCGCCGTGCCCGCGCAGAGCAAGCACCGGGCCGAGGCGATCGAGCTGGCGAAGTTCCTGACCAGCGCCAAGGGCCAGATCGGGGCGTTCAAGGCCAAGGGCCCCCTGCCCTCCTCGCCGCAGGCGCTGGCCGACCCGGCGATCGTCGACGCGAAGAACGCGTACTTCTCCGACGCCCCGGTGGGGCAGATCTTCGGCGAGGGCGCCAAAACCCTCAAGCCCGTCTACATGGGGCCGAAGAACCAGGCCGTCCGCACCGAGGTCGAGAACGCCGTCCGGACGGTGGAGCTGGGCAAGCGCAACCCCGAACAGGCTTGGACGGACGCGGTCAACAACGCGAAGAAGGCCGCCGCCAAGTAGCCCGAGCGAGGGAGTGCGGGCGGGTGGCGCCGGGGGCGCCGATCCCGCCCGCACCCGGGAAAGGAGTGGTCCGGGCATGACCGTCCAGCTCGACGCGCGCCCGCCGGTGGCGCCGGCGCCCCGCACCGGCCGGCGTCCGCCGGCGGCGCGGTTCAGCCGCCTCGACACGAAGTTCTCGCCCTACCTGTTCATCGCCCCGTTCTTCGTGCTCTTCGCGGTGTTCGGGGTGTACCCGCTGATCTACACGTTCTGGGTCTCGTTGCACGACTGGGACCTGCTCGGCAGCAACCACCCGTTCGTCGGCCTGGAGAACTACAGCCGGCTGCTGGCCGACGCCGACTTCTGGCACGCCGTCGTCAACACCCTCGGCATCTTCGTCATCTCCACCATCCCGCAGCTGCTGGCCGCGCTCTGGCTGGCGAACCTGCTCAACCGCCAGCTGCGGGCCCGGACCACGTTCCGGATGGCGGTGCTGATCCCGAACATCACCTCGACCGCCGCGGTCGCGATCGTCTTCGGGGTGCTCTTCGGCCGCGAGTTCGGCATGGTGAACTGGGTGCTCGACCTGGTCGGCATCGACGCGATCGAGTGGAAGTCGAACCGGTTCGCGTCCTGGGTGGCCATCTCCGCGATGGTGGACTGGCGGTGGACCGGCTACAACGCGCTGATCTTCCTGGCCGCGATGCAGGCCATCCCGCGCGACCTGTACGAGTCCGCGGCCATCGACGGCGCCGGCCGGGCCCGGCAGTTCTGGTCGATCACCGTGCCGCTGCTCAAGCCGACGATCATCTTCACCGTCATCATCTCCACCATCGGCGGGCTCCAGCTCTTCACCGAGCCCCGGCTCTTCCACTCCGGCACCAACCCCATCCGGGGCGGACCGCTGCGGGAGTCGCAGACCGTGACCATGTACATGTTCGAGAACGCCTTCGCGCCCCACTACAACTTCGGGTACGGCTCGGCGGTGGCGTGGCTGCTCTTCGCGCTGATCGCGGTCGTCGCGGCGGTCAACGTGCTGCTCCTGCGCCGGCTCGGCAACGGCAGGCCGAGGCAGGACGCGAAGTCGAAGGAAGGACCGCGATGACCCGCCTCTGGGCCGCCAGCCGGCTCACCTACGCCGCGCTGATCGCCGCCGGGATCATGTCGATCTTCCCGATCTACTGGATGTTCGTGGTGGCGAGCCGCTCCAACGACGCGATGGGCCAGCTCCCGCCCCCGGTCACCCCCGGCGGCAATCTCGGCGCCAACATCTCCCGGCTGCTCGGCAACACCGACGCGTACTTCGTCACCGGGCTGGTGAACTCGGCGATCGTGGCGACCACGGTCACCCTCTCGGTGGTCTTCTTCTCCACGCTGGCCGGCTTCGCCTTCGCCAAGCTGCGCTTCCGGGGCCGCAACGCGCTGCTCATGGTGATCATCGCGACCATGATGGTGCCCACCCAGCTCGGCGTCATCCCGCTCTACATGCTGATGACGAAGCTGAACTGGAACGACCGGCTGCCGGCGGTGATCGTGCCGGCCCTGGTCACCGGCTTCGGGGTGTTCATGATGCGGCAGTACGCCGGCCAGGCGGTCAGCAACGAGCTGATCGAGGCGGCCCGGATGGACGGCTGCGGCACCGCGCGGATCTACTGGAACGTCGTGCTGCCGGCGCTGCGCCCGGCCGCCGCCGTGCTGGGGCTGTTGACGTTCATGACGACCTGGAACGATTTCCTCTGGCCGTACGCTGTCCTGAACGACCCGGAGAACCCGACCGTGCAGCTGGCTCTGCGTACCCTCTCGGAGGGGTACTACACGGACATGTCCCAGGTGTTCACCGGGACGGCCATCGCCACCCTCCCGCTGCTGCTGGTCTTCGTCCTGTTCGGCCGCCAGATCATCGGCGGCATCATGGAAGGTGCGGTCAAGGCGTGAGCACTCTGCGATTCCCCGAGAACTTCGTCTGGGGCGCGGCCACCGCCGCGTACCAGATCGAGGGCGCGGCCACCGACGACGGCCGCGGCCCGTCGATCTGGGACACCTTCAGCCGTACGCCGGGCAAGGTCCACCACGGGCACACCGGCGACGTGGCCTGCGACCATTACCACCGGTACGCCGACGACGTGGCGCTGATGGCGGAGCTGGGGCTGAAGGCGTACCGCTTCTCGGTGGCCTGGCCCCGCATCCAGCCGGACGGCACCGGCCCGGTCAACCCGCGCGGCCTGGACTTCTACGACCGGCTCACGGACGCGCTGCTGGCGCGGGGCATCGACCCCATCGTCACGCTCTACCACTGGGACCTGCCGCAGAGCCTCCAGGACCGGGGCGGCTGGACCAACCGGGAGACCGCCGAGCACTTCGCCACGTACGCCACGGCGGTGCACGGCCGGCTGGGCGACCGGATCCGCACCTGGACCACGCTGAACGAGCCGTGGTGCTCGGCCTACCTCGGCTACGGCAACGGGGTGCACGCCCCCGGCGAGCGGGACGCGGGGGCGGCCTTCGCCGCCGTACACCATCTGCTGCTCGCTCACGGCCTGGCGGCCCGCGCGCTGCGCGCGGCCGGCGCGCAGACCGTGGGCGTCACCGTCAACCCGGCCGACGTGCGCCCCGCCGACCCGGAGAGCGCGGCGGACGCGGCAGCCGCCCGGCTTGTCGACGGCCTGCACAACCGGATCTTCCTCGACCCGCTGCTGCGGGCGGCCTACCCCGACGACGTGCTGGAGCACGTGGCCCGCATCGTCGAGCCGACGTTCCTGCGCGACGGCGACGAGAAGCTGATCGCCGCCCCGGTCGACCTGCTCGGGCTCAACTACTACGCGCCCACCTACGTCGCCGGCCGGCCGGGCGGCGCGGGCAGCAGCGCCTATCCGGGCACCGACGGCACGGTGGAGTTCCTTCCGCCGACCGGGCCGCTGACCGACATGGGCTGGATGATCGAACCGGCCGGGCTGACCCGGCTGCTGGAACGGATCGCCACGGACTACCCGGGCGTGCCGTTGATGATCACCGAGAACGGCGCGGCGTTCCCCGACAAGCCCGGCACGGACGCCCCGGACGCCGTCGGGCAGGTCGTGGACGCCGACCGGATCGAATACCTCGACGGGCACCTGCGCGCCGCGCACGAAGCGATCTCCCGGGGAGTGGACCTGCGGGGCTATCTCGTATGGTCGTTGTTGGACAACTTCGAGTGGGCAGAGGGCTACCGTCGACGGTTCGGGATCATCCATGTCGACTACCTGACGCAGCGACGCACACCGAAGTCCAGTGCCCGGTGGTACCAGGAGGTGATCTCCCGGAACGGGCTGTGACGAGGCGGTGGTAACGGGGATGACGACGGCACAGCGTCCGACGCTGGAGGCGGTGGCTCGGCGGGCGGGTGTCTCGCGGGCCACCGTGTCCCGGGTGGTGAACGGCTCCACCACCGTGGCCGAACCCATCCGGGAGGCGGTCCGCCAGGCGGTGGCGGAGCTGGGGTACGTACCGAACCTCGCCGCCCGCAGCCTGGTCACCCAGCGGACCGACTCGGTCGCCCTGGTGCTGCCCGAGGCCGCCACCCGGGTCTTCTCCGACGACCAGGTCTTCCCCGGGATCATCCGGGGCGCGGCGCAGGAGCTGGAGGCCGCCGACAAGCAGCTCGTGCTGATGCTGGCCGGCTCGCCGGCCGGGCACGACCGGGTCGAGCGGTACACCACCGGACGGCACGTCGACGGGGTGCTCTTCGCCTCGCTGCACGGCGAGGACCCGCTGCCCGGCCGGCTCGCCCGGCTGGGCATCCCGGTCGTGTGCAGCGGCCGGCCACTCGACGGCGCGGACGTGCCCTACGTCGACGTGGACCACGTCGGCGGGGTCACCACGGCGGTGCGGCACCTGATCGAGGGCGGACGCCGCCGGATCGCCACCATCGCCGGGCCGCAGGACATGGTGGCCGGCATCGAGCGCTTCACCGGCTACCGGAACACGGTCGCCGAGGCCGGGCTGCCGGAGCTGGTGGCGACCGGCGACTTCACCCGCGAGTCGGGCGCGACGGCGATGCGGCAGCTCCTCGCCGAGCACCCCGACCTGGACGCCGTCTTCGCCGCCTCCGACCTGATGGCGCACGCCGCCCTGCGTACGCTCCGCGAGGCGGGGCGGCGGGTGCCGGACGACGTGGCGGTGATCGGCTTCGACGACATCGAGACGGCCGCGTACACCGAGCCGCCGCTGACCACCGTCCGCCAGCCGATCTTGCAGCTGGGCCGGCAGATGACCCGGCTGCTGCTGCGGCTGGCCGCCGGCGAGGCGATCGAGCAGGCGGTGGTGCTCCCCACCGAGCTGGTCGTCCGCGAGTCGGCCTGACCGGCCGGCGGCCGGCGGCGGATCCACGCGCCGAACGCTTTCGAGCTGATGTCGTCAACGATTCAGAGCCGTCCGGTGCCGCGGCGGCGGCCCGGGCACCCACCGTCTGATGTCACAGACGACTCAGCTCGAAAGCGTCGCACGACCCCCTCGCCCGCGGAGCGGTTCGGTAGCCGGCAGCCGCGACCGGCCTCGGCCGGCGGCCGAAACTCGTTGGCGGCGATCGCATCCGGCGGTAGCGTCGCCGCCGTGACCGCATCGACCCGGCTGAACCGCGTACCCGCCCTCCCCGACGTCGCCGAGGCCGAGGCCGTCGCCGTACGGGCGGGGAACTGACGTGCGGATCCGGACCGCCCGCCCCGACGACGCGCCCGCGGTGGTGGCGCTGCGCGCGATCGTGCACCCCTACCTGGTGCGCGGCGTCGAGTCGACCCGGCGGATGATCGCCCAGCCCCCGCCCGGCGAGGACTGGACCGCGTACGTCGTCGAGGTGCAGGACACGGTCGTGGGCTGGGTCTCGGCGTACCGCAACGACCGGACCTCGGAACCGGACGTCGGGGAGATCTCCACGCTGCACGTCCACCCCGGACACCGGGGCCGGGGCGCCGGCACCGCGTTGCTGACCGCCGCGCTGGGGCACCTGCGGGAGATCGGGGCGCGCCGGGTGCGTACCTGGGCGCTGCCGGAGTCGCTGCCGTTCGCCCGCCGGCACGGCTTCACGCCGAGCCGGGAGCTGCGCTACTCGGCACTGGACCTGTCGCCGGCCCCGCCGATGCCGCAGCCGCCGGCGGGCGTACGGCTGCTCCCGCTGACCGACGTCGACCCGCGCCGGGTCTACCTGGCAGAGACGGCGGCGGCGGCCGACGAGCCGGAGGACGTGCCCGCCGACGCGATCAGCTACGAGAGCTGGCGCAGCGAGGTCTGGGACAACCTGGGCCTGGACCGCGCGGCCAGCACGGCGGCCGAGGCCGGCGGCGAGGTGGTGGCCTTCAGCCTCGTCAAGCGCGACGGCGACCGGATGTGGTCGGACTACACCGGCACGCTGCCGGAGCACCGGGGGCGCGGCCTGGCCCGCCTGGTCAAGACGGCGGCGCTGCACCGCGCCGCCGCCAACGGGGTACGCGTCGCCTACACGTCGAACGACGAGGCGAACGCGCCGATGCTGGCGGTCAACGTCCGGCTCGGCTACCGCCCGGTCGGGTCGAGCTGGTCCTGCCTGCGCGAGACGCCCTGACGGCCGCCCGGCGGTCAGCCCTCCCTGACGGACTGGCCGAGCGAGCGGCGGGCCAGCAGGGTCGCCCCGGCGACGGCGGCCGGCATGACGAGCACCGCGCCGAGCGGGATCAGGAAGCAGACGAAGACCGCCACCCCGAAGCCGAGGGTGGTCGGCCGGTCCGCCTTGAGGTGCTGCCGTCGGTCGGGCAGCCGCATCCCGCGCCGGTAGAAGGGCGCGCCGACCAGCTCCACGGCGAGCAGCCAGCCGCCGACCGCCGCGCCGATCACCGGCACCACCGTCTGGCCGACCACCGGGATGAAGCCGGCGACGAAGAGCGGGATGCCGAAGAGGACCGACAGACCCACCAGCCGTACGGAGTCGGCGAGGCTGCGCCGCAGCGACGACCAGAACGGCACCTCGACCGCCCCGGGGGTGCCGCCCAGGCGCTCCTCGACGCGTTCGGAGATCTTCTCGTAGAACGGGTCGCCGACGACCAGGGTGACCGCGGTGAAGCTGACCACCGCGAGCAGGCCGCCGAGGCCGAGGAAGGCCAGCCCGGCGATCACCCGGACCAGGCTCCGCGCGGTCTCCGACCAGTCGTCGGCGAACGGCGTGACCAGCGCGGCCAGGTCGTCCACGAAGTACGCCAGGGTGGCGAACGCGGTCACGAAGAGCGCACCCGAGAGCAGCGCCGGTAGAACGCCGAGCAGCATCAGCCCGGGGCTGCGGACGTAGAGACCGAAGCCGCGCAGGAGCAGGCCCACGCCGGTGAAGAACCGGCCGGCGGCACCGGTCACGGGCGCGGCGAGGTGGGGTGCGTTCACGACCGCAGAGCCTAGTGGCCCCGGTCGAGGGGCGCCGCCGGGCGGGCCCGTCCGGGGACGCCGAGGGTCCCGGCAGGATGGACGCGTGCGCGCGGCCCGGTTGATCTCGTTGGTCCTGCTGCTCCAGGCGCGGGAGACGATGACCGCGGCGGAGCTGGCACGGGAACTGGAGATCTCCGAGCGGACCGTCTACCGGGACGTGCTGGCGCTCTCCGCCGCCGGGGTGCCGGTCTACGCCGACCGGGGTCGCGCGGGCGGCTACCGGCTGCTCGGCGGCTACCGGACCCGGTTGACCGGGCTGACCCGGGACGAGGCCGAGGCGCTCTTCCTGGCCGGGCTACCGGGGCCCGCCGGCGACATGGGGCTCGCCGACGCGGTGGCGGCGGCCGAGCTGAAGGTGCTGGCCGCGCTGCCGCCCACGCTGCGGGACGCCCCGGCCCGCACCGGTCAGCGGTTCCACCTGGACGTGCCGGGCTGGTTCCGGGAGGCGGGGCCGCCGCCGTGGTTGACGGAGCTGGCCGGCGCGGTCTGGCGGGACCGGGTGGTCGAGCTGGGCTACCGGCGCGGCGACCGCGAGGTGACGCGCGCCGTGCGGCCGTACGGGCTGGTGCTCAAGAACGGCGTCTGGTATCTCGTCGGCCGGGTCGGCGACGACGTGCGCACCTACCGGGTGGACCGGGTGACCGGCGTCGAGGTGGGCGCGGAGACCTTCGACCGGGACGGGCGCTTCGACCTGGCCGCGTACTGGCGGGAGCAGGCCGAGGCGTTCCAGCGCGGCGTCCTGCGGGAGCGGGCCACCGTCCGGCTCAGCCCCGCCGGCCTGCGCCAGCTCCGGCACCTGGCCGACGCCCCCTTCGCGTACGACGAGGCGGTCGCCGCCGCCGACGGGCCCGACGGGCAGGGCTGGGTGCTGACCCGGCTGCCCGTCGAGTCCGTCGACGTCGCGTACCAGCAGTTGCTCGCGCTCGGCCCCGAGGCGGAGGTGCTCGACCCGCCCGAGCTGCGGGCGCGGCTGGCCGAGGCGGCACGACGGATGGCTCGCCGCTACGCCGGCCCGGGGCGCGGGCCGGCGTAGCGGACCGGCGGCCGCTTCGGCTCAGCGGTAGCCGGTGTCGTCGGCCGGCAGGCCGGGCAGCACCACCTCCGTGTGGTAGCGCGCCCAGTGCGGCCGGGTGCCGTCCAGGTCCGTGAAGCCGTACACCTGGGCCAGGCCGCCGCTGTCGAGCGACTCGCCGTTCCAGCGGGCCCGCTCCGGGTCGGCGGCCAGGGCGGCCACCGCGCGCCCGACCAGGGCCGGCGTCTCCGACATGACGAAGTGTGGTTCCGTGGCGGCGCCGTCGCGCCAGTTCTCCTCGGTGACGCCGTAGTGCTCCAGCATCGCCTCGGAGCGCAGCCAGCCGGGGGTGAGCGCGACGGCGGTGCAGCCGTGCGGCTTCAGCTCGTGCGCCCAGCTGAACGCCAGCCGGTTGACCGAGATCTTGGCCAGGTCGTAGAAGACCGAGAGCCGGTAGGTGGCGTCGTTGTGCTCCCGCGTGCCGTCGCCGATCTCCACCACCAGGCCGCCCGGGCGGCGGATCAGCAGCGGCAGCGCGTGGTGGCAGGTGATGATGTGCGTGTCGATCGCCAGGCGCAGGCTGCGGAAACCGGCCTCCAGCGGCTGCTCCCAGACCGGCTTCTCCCAGGTGGTCAGCGGGTCGCCGCCCCAGATGTCGTTGACCAGCACGTCGAGGCGGCCCTGCTCGGCGTCGATCCGGGCGACGAGGTCGCGGACCTCCTCGGAGACGAGGTGGTCGACCCGGACGGCGATGCCGGTGCCGCCGGCGGCGGTGACCAGCTCGGCGGTCTCCTCGATGGTCTCCGGCCGGTCCATCTCGGAGCGGCCGGCCCGGCTGCTGCGGCCGGTGGCGTAGACCGTGGCGCCGGCGGCGCCGAGCTGGACCGCGATCTGCCGGCCGGCGCCCCGGGTCGCCCCGGCGACGAGCGCGATCTTTCCTGTCAGCGGTTTCGTCATGCGGCGAGCCTGTCAGCGATACCTGACAGCCGAAGTCCGGTTTCACGGATCCGTGCCGTCAGGCATGCTCGCGGCATGCACCTGCTGCTCTCCGGCATCGTCGGCTCGGTCGCGTACGGCCTGGCCGGGCCGGGCTCCGACCTCGACCGGATCGGCGTCTTCGCCGCGCCCACGGTCGCGTTCCACGGCCTGCGCCCGCCCCGCGAGTCGGTGGTGACCACCGGCCCGGACGTCACCCTGCACGAGGCGGCGAAGTGGTGCCGCCTGGCGCTGAGCGGCAACCCGACCGCCACCGAGCTGGCCTGGCTGCCGGAGGACTGCTACGAGACCCGTACGGAGTTCGGCGATCGGTTGGTCGCCATCCGCTCGGCCTTCCTCAGCGCGGCCCGCGTCCGCGACGCCTACCTGGGCTACGCCGCCCAGCAGTTCCGCAGGCTGGAGTCCCGGGGCGACGGCACGTTCTCCGCCGACACCCGACGGCGTACTGCCAAGCACGCCCGGCACCTGGCCCGCCTGGTGCACCAGGGCCGGCTGCTCTACGCCACCGGGGTGCTGGAGATCCGGCTCGCCGCCCCGGAGTGGTTCCGCGGCTTCGGCGAGCGGGTCGCCGGCGGCGCGTTGGACGAGGCCCGGGCGCTGATCGCCGAGGCGGAACGGGACTTCGACCGGATCCGCACCCCCTTGCCGGACCGCCCGGACGAGGTCACCGTGGAGCGCTGGCTGCTCGACGTACGCGCCGCCCACCTGCCGCCGGCCCGCTGACCGCGCGCCCGCCGCGCCACCGCCCGACCCCGCGCCGGGTCAGTCGGCAAGCCGTGGGCACGTCACTCGTTCAGGAAGGCGGAGATCCGGCTCCGCAGATCGGCGCGTTCCGTCCAGAGGACGCCGGGCCGGTCGTACACGTGCAGGGTGGCCCGGGGCAGCGCGGCCGCGAGCCGCTCCGCCACCTCGACCGGGTGCAGGTCGTCGCCGGCGCAACCGATCACCAGGGCGGGCGCGGTGACCGCGGCCAGCACCCCGGCCTCGCGCAGCGGCGCCTGCCCGGGCAGGTCGGCCAGCCCCGGTGCGAGCCCGTCGCGCAGCAGCTGGTCGAGCCGCTGGCGCAGGTAGGCCCAGCCGGCCGGGGTGTTGCGCACGGCGGGCGGCAGCTCGTTCTGCACCACGTCGGCCACGGCGGAGGCGTCGCCGCTCTCCACCGCGTCGAACAGCGCGGTCAGCCGGGCCCGGGCGACCTCGCCGCGCGGTCGGTCCAGCGCCGCGGGGAGGAAGAAGACCAGCCGTTCGAAGCGCTCGGGACTCTCGGCGAGCAGCCGGCAGAGCGCGCCCGCCCCGAGGCTGGCGCCGAAGGCCCGGGTGGCGCCGCCGAGGTCGGCGACCGCGCGCAGGTCACGGGCGAGGTCGAGGTAGCTCCAAGGGCCGGGTGGCGCGTCGGAGCGGCCGTGGCCGCGGAACTGGAAGAACAGCTTGCGGCCCGTCACCCCGCTGCCGAACGGCCGGGTGGTGGCGATGCCGTTGCCCAGGCCGTGCGCGAAGACCGTCACCGGAGCGCCCGACCCGGTGAAGAGCTGCTCCAGGCGTACGCCGTGCGGCGTGGTCACCAGGTCGGTCTCCGGCTCCGGCAGGGACGGCCGGCCGGTACGCGGGGCGCCCGGCCCGGGACCCCAGGTGCGGGGCCCGCCGTCCGGCGGGGGCGGCCAGCGGAAACCCCTCACCAGAACCCTTTGCCGTCACTCAGGTCGCGCAGCCCCACCCGGACGTCGAGCAGGTAGATCAGGCCGGCGGCGATGCCGATCAGTCCGAAGAGGCTGATCGGGCCGAAGCCGAGCAGGGTCAGCACCAGGCAGACGGCCAGGATGCCGATCCAGCCCCCCTTGGGCAGGGTGCCGATAGCGGTGAAGGCGTCGGAACGCTGGGTGATGGCGTGCACCAGGGCGATGCCCTGCACGATCAGCGCGAAGACGAGCAGGATCAGCTCGATCACCCAGCGAACCTCGAAGGCGAAGAGCGGCGCGGCGTAGGCCATGACGGCAAGCTTATGCCGCGGACCCCGGGTACGTCCGACAGGACGCATCCGGGGTCCGCGGCACGGACGGACTACTCGGCGGCCGGACGGGTCCGCCTGGTGGCCCGGGGCAGCTTCTCCGACGGGGTCGCGGCGGCCTCGGTGACGGCGGTGGCCCGGGGAGCCCGGGTCGCCTTCTTCGCGGCGGCGGGCTTGGCCTCCAGGACCTCGGCCACGTCGGCCGGGGTCGGCACCTCGGTCGCGGCCGGGGTCGGCACCTCGGCGGCGGCCGGGCGGGCCGGCTCCACGGTGGCCGGCTTCGCGACGGCCTCGGCCGGCTGCGCCCGGGTCGCCTCGATGTCGGCGTTCACGGTCTCCGCGGCCTCCAGCACGCCGGCACCGACGACCCGCTCGCCCCGGGCGACCAGCGCGACGTACGCGGCCTGCGCCCGCTCCTGGGCGGCCTGGGCGCCGGCGACCACCACGGCGGCGTTGCGGGCCGCCGCCTCGCGCAGCTTCTCCAGGTCGGCGACCACGCGCAGCCTGTCGAGGTCGGCGACCTCGCGCAGGCGCTTCAGCTCCAGCTCGGCCGGGACTGCCTTCTCCCGCAGGCCAACGGCGGTCAGGTTCGCCGTACGCAGCGTGTCGTTGGCCTTCTGGCGCAGCTCGACGCCGGTGACGACGGCCTTGCCGCCCAGGTCGGCGACGACCCTGGTGCCCAGGTCGGTCACCACGGCGGGGAGCTTGCGCAGCTGCTGCAGGGCGAGCTCGCCGGCGCCGGCGGCGGCGTAGATCGGGGCCGGGATGCGGTTGGTCTTCGGCTGGGTCATCGCTTCTCCTCTTCGGCCGCGTCGGCGGCCTTCTTCACGGGGGTGTGGGTCGTCGGGGCGGGGGCGGAACCGGCCTCGGTGACGGCGACCGACTCGAGGACGGCCTCGGTCGGGGTGCCCTGCGGCGTGGTGGGACCCGTGGCGGCGAGGTTGGCCAGGTCGGGCGCCGCCTCGACCGGATCGGGCTCGGCCGGGGGCCCGGCGGCGGGCGTCGCGCCGGGCGCCGCCGTAGCCTCGGCGAGCCGGGCGTTCTCCCGCCGGAACGTCTCGTAGATCTGGGTGAGCGACTGCTTCTGTGCCATCGTCAGGTCCGGGTCGACGGAGATGGCCGCGAGCACGCCCTGGCCCTCCTTGTCGTCGAGCAGCCCGGCCCGCAGGTACATCGCCGGGGTGGAGACCCGCAGCGCGCTGGCGAGCTGCTGGAGCACCTCGGCGCTGGGCTTGCGCAGGCCGCGCTCGATCTGGCTCAGGTACGGGTTGCTGACCCCCGCCTGCTCGGCGAGTTGCCGGAGCGAGATCTTCGCGTTGCGGCGCAGGTCGCGGATGAACCCGCCGACGTCGGGAAGGTCCTTACCAGTGGCCATGCCCAGACGCTAACGCGCCCTGCTAGCTCCTGCAAGCAAAGTGCTAGCGGGAGTTAGCGACGTCTCATTTCCCGGTCGCGTCCCGCCCGGTGGCCCGAACGCCCCCGGAGCGGCGGTCCGGATCGCCCGGCACGGTCGCCGAGCTCCGGCGACGCCGCCGGCACCCCGGTGCCACCCGCCCGTTCCCCGGGTGGTTGCGCCTCCGAGCGCGGCTGCGTACCTTTCCGCCGTGACCAAGATCGAGGTGAACGGCGCCCTGCTCGCGTACGACGACGCCGGCGGCGGCACGCCCGTCGTCCTGCTACACGCCGGCATCGCCGACCGCCGGATGTGGCGGGAGCAGCTCGGCCCACTGTCCGCGCGGCACCGGGTGATCGCCCTCGACCTGCGCGGCTACGGGGACTCGGAGCTGCCGCCGGCCCCGTTCGCGCACCACGACGACGTGGCGGGCCTGCTCGACGCGCTCGACATCCCCCGGGCCGCCCTGGTGGGTTGTTCCTTCGGCGGCGCCGTGGCGGTCGACACCGCCCTGGCCCACCCGGAGCGGGTGACCGCACTCGCGCTCCTCGGCACCGCCGTCTCGGGCCACGAGTGGTCCGAGGAGGCGAACGACCTCTGGGACAGCCTGGTGGGCGACGTCGATCCGGAGGACTTCGCCCAGCAGGCCGCCGGTGAGGTGCGCTTCTGGGTGGTCGGCCCGGGCCGCGAGCCCGCGGACGTCGACCCGGAGCTGCTCGCCTTCGCCCACGAGATGGACCAGCGGGCGCTCGCCGCCGAGCTGGCGCTCAGCGCGGTCGACGTCGCCGAACTCGACCCGCCCGCCGTCGGGCGCCTCGGCGACCTGCGGATGCCCGTCCTGGTCGGCGCCGGGGCCGCCGACGTGCCCGACATCAGCCGGCTCGCCGACCGGATCGCGGCCGAGGCGCCCGGCGCGGTCCGCCTGCCGGACGTGCCGGCGGCCGGACACCTGCTGCCGCTGGAGCGTCCGACCCCGGTCAACGCCGCTCTGCTCGACTTCCTCCCCTGAACCCCGCCGAGCCGCCGGCGGGCCTCCCCGGCCGGGCGTGCGCCCCCTGAACGTCGTCGCGGCGGGCGGGGTGGGTCACCAGAGGGCGCGTACGGCGCCGACCGGCAGGCCGCCGCCGAAGAGCGGCGCCTCGGCGTACTCGGCCAGCACCGGGGCGTCCACGCCGAGCCGGCGCAGGGCCGAGACGAGCACGGGCATCCGGGCCCGCCCCGCGCCGTCATCGATCTTGAGCGCGACCGCCCCGACCCCGGGCACCGCCGAGGCGAGGACGCCCTCGGCGCCGATCTTGGCGAGCAGGCCGGGGACCCCCCGCATCACCCGGCTGTCGTCGGCCCGCGTGCCGCCCACCACGTCGGGGTGGGCGCGCATCGCGTCGGCCACCGTCCGCGCCACGGAGCCGGGTTCCGCCGAGACCAGCCGGAGGTACGCCCCGGCCAGGCCGGTCAGCGAGACGGCGTGCACCGGGGCCCCGCAGCCGTCCACCCCCACAGCAGCGGCCCGTTCCCCGGTGAACTCCTCGACGGCCGCCCGCAGCCGCTGCTGGAGGGGGTGCTCCGGCCGCAGGTACCCGTCGAGCGGCCAGCCGGCCGCCAGGCAGGTCAGCAGCATCCCGCCGTGCTTGCCGGAGCAGTTCATCTGCGTACGGGTGGGACCGCCACCGGCCCGCAGCACGGCCGCCCGGGCCTCGTCACTCACCGGCAGATCGGGCGGGCAGCGCAGGGCCGACGCGTCCAGCCCGGCACGGGCCAGCAGGGCGCCGACCCGGGCCAGGTGGAACTCCTCCCCGGCGTGACTGGCCGAGACCAGCGCCACGTCGGCGGGATCGGCGAGCGTCAGCCCGGCGCGGAGCATTCCGACCGCCTGCATCGGCTTGTTGGACGAGCGCGGGAAGATCGGGGAGGTCGCGTCCCCGACGGCGGCCACCGTCGCGCCGGCGGCGTCGAGCACCACCACCGAACCCCGGTGCACGCCCTCGACGAACCCCGACCGGACCACCTCGGCGAGCGGCGCGCCGCCCTCGTACGTCTTTCCCACAGGGTGGACGGTACCGGCCCCCTCGGGCGCACCCGGCGGGCGGGTGAGCGGGCCGGCGACGGCGCGCCGTACAGCAGCGCCGGCCGGGCCGCCGCTTACCGGCCGGCGGCCGGCACGCCGAGCAGCCCACGCGCCTCGGCGGTGGTCAGCGGCGGCCGCTGGGCGAGCTGGGCGAAGCCGACCGCCCGGGCGACGAGCTGCATGTTGGACTCGACGGGGCGCCCCTTGGCATAGGTCACCGTGTCCTCCATGCCGACCCGCAGGTGCCCGCCGGCCGAGAGCGAGGCCAGCATGACCGGGATGGTGCTGCGGCCGATGCCGGTGGCCGAGAAGGTGGTGCCCTCGGGCAGGTCCCGCAGCGCCTGGTGGGCGGCGACCAGCGCCGAGGTGGTGCCCGGCATGCCGCCCGGCACGCCCATCACGAAGTCGACGTGCACGTGCCCGCCGGCCGGCAGGCCGTACTTGCCGAGCAGGCGTTGCAGGGCGGTCAGGTGGCCGAGGTCGAAGATCTCGTACTCCGGCACGATGCCGCGTTCCTGCATGCGGGTGTGCAGGTCGACGATGAACTCCCAGCGGTTGAGGAAGACGTCGTCACCGAAATTGAGCGTGCCCATCGTGCAGGAGGCCATGTCCGGCACGGCGTCGAGCACAGCGAGCCGGTCGGCCTCCGGGTCGGTCACCGCGCCCCCGGAGGAGAGCTGCACGATCAGGTCGGTGCCCTCCCGCAGCGCCGCCACCGTCTCCCGCAGCCGCCCCTGGTCCAGGGTCGGCCGCACCTCGTCGTCGCGGATGTGGACGTGGATCACGGCGGCGCCGAGCGCCTCGCACTCCTTGGCGGTCAGCAGCAGCTCGTCGAGCGTTACCGGCAGCGCCGGCACCTCGGCCTTCGCCGACTCCGCGCCGGTGGGGGCAACCGTGATCAACGTCCCTGTCGTCATGCGGGCGATCCTAGACGCCCCGATCGGACCGGTCGACGTCCCCGACCGGCGGCCGGGAAGGGGTCCTCACGCCGGATCGATCGCCGCGGCGGTCTCGCCCACCAGGAGCCGGGCGTCGTCGGCGACGTTGCGCTTGACCACGGCCAGGGCGACCTGGCCCAGCTCGTGGTGGTGCACGGCGGTGCCGACGAAGCCGACCGCCCGGCCGTCGAGGGTCACCGGCGTGCCGGCCACCGGCGGCTGGTCGGTGGTCACCCCGTCCAGGTGCAGCAGTACGAGCCGACGCGGCGGGCGGCCCATGTTGTGCACCCGGGCCACCGTCTCCTGGCCCCGGTAACAGCCCTTGTCGAGGTGCACGGCCGGGGCGACCAGGTCGACCTCGGCCGGGATCGTCCGGTGGTCGGTGTCGACCCCGACCCGGGCCCGCCGGGCGGCCACCCGCACCGCCTCGTACGCCCAGAGCCCGGCGACCGGCACCCCGCTGCCCCGCAACTGGGCGGCCACCTGCTCCGTCGCGGCCCGGGGCACCAGCAGGTCCACCCCCAGCGGGCCCCGGCGGGCCCAGCCGCCCCCGGGCAGCGGACGCACGTCGTAGAGCACCGTCGGGCGCGGCGGCAACTCGCCGGCGCGGAACTTCGGGCCCGGCACCGCGACCACGTCGGGAGCGGCCAGCCCGGTCACGCCGAGCGTCGCCACCGCGTCGAGGGCCGCCGGCCCCACCAGGGAGAGCAGCGCGTGCTCCGGCGTCACGTCGCGCGGCTCGACCCTGCTGAAGAACCGCATCCGCTCCAGGTACGACAGCAGCCCCCCGGTGGCGCCCGGCTCGGTGTCGAGCCAGGTGGTGGTGCCGTCCTCCGCCACCATGGCGTGCTGCTCGACGTGCCCGTGCGGGGAGAGCACCAGCAGCTCGGTGCCCTGACCGGCGGCGAGCTGCGTCAGGTGCTGGCTGGTGAGGGTGTGCAGCCAGCCGATCCGCTCCTCCCCCGGCACCGCGACGACACCCCGGTGCGAGCGGTCGACCAGGCCGACCGCCGTGTCGAGGGTGCGCTGCTCGCGCATCGGGTCGCCGTAGTGCGCCGCCACCGGGCGGACGCCGGCCGCCGCGTGCGCCGGCTCGGGCTGGTCACGGCTGGCCTCGTCGATGCTCTCGACGCTCACCGCGCCCGCGATGTCGATCATTTCCGGTCCCCGTCCTCGCACTGTTGACACACCCCGAAGAACGAGACGTGGCCGATGTCCACCCGGAACCCGCGCTGGCTCGCCAACTGCTCGGCCAGCGGACGGAGCAGCGCCGGATCGATCTCGTCGATCTTCCCGCACCCCCGGCAGACGAGGTGGACGTGCTGGTCCTCGCCGGCGGTGTGGTAGGTCGGCGAGCCGTGCGAGAGGTGGGTGTGGGTTACCAGGCCGAGCCGTTCCAGCAGCTCCAGCGTGCGGTAGATGGTGGTGATGTTGACCCCCGCGGCCACCTCCCGCACGGCTGTGTGCACCTGCTCCGGGGTGGCGTGCCCCAGGTCGAGTACGGCCTGGAGGATCAACTGCCGCTGCGCCGTCAGCCGCAGCCCACGGGCGCGGAGCATTTCCGCGAGGGATGATTCGGACACCGTCCGATCATAGTTCGTCGCGCCGCGTCCGCCGCCCCGCCGACCGGTCGCCGCTACGCTCGGCGGTCATGGTGGCGTCGAGGATCGCCGTGCCGGGGCGCGGGCTGGTGCCGCCCGGGGAGCCGGTGCTGCGCGGCGACGACCGGGGCGTACTGCACGGCGACGGCCTCTTCGAGACGATGCACCTGCGCGACGGACGGCCCTGGCTGCGTGACGCGCACCTGGCCCGGCTGGCCCGCGCGGCGGCGGCCGTCGAGCTGCCGCTGCCCGCCGCCGAGGTGCTCGTCGAGCTGCTGGAGACCGTCAGCGCCGGCTGGCCCGCCGAGGTGGAGGGGGCGCTGCGGCTGGTCTGCACCCGGGGGCCGGAGGGCGGCGGAACCCCCACCGTCTACGCCACGCTGGGCGAGGTGCCGGCGGCGGCCCGGGCCGCCCGCCGGGACGGGATCGCCGTGGCGACGCTGCCGCTCGGCGTCGCGGCGCGGGTCCGCGCCGAACTCGACTGGCTGCCGGCCGGGGTCAAGTCCACCTCGTACGCGGCGAGCACCGCCGCCCGCCGCTGGGCCGCCCGGGTCGGGGTGGACGACGCGCTCTGGGTCTCCACCGACGGGTACGCCCTGGAGGGTCCCACCGCCAACCTGGTGTGGCTGACCGGCGAGACCCTCTGCGCGGTGCCCGCCGCCGAGACCGGCATCCTGCCCGGCGTCACCGCCGCCTGGCTGCTCGCCCACGCCGCCGACCTGGGCCTGCGCGCGGACGAGCGGCTGGTCACCCCGGCCGGGCTGCGTACCGCCGACGGGGCCTGGCTCACGTCCTCCGTGCGCGGCCTCGCGGAGATCCGCACCCTGGACGCGGTCCCGTTGCGCCGCTCCCCCCACACGCCCGCCCTCCGGGCGCTGCTGGCCTTCCCGCACCCGTGATCCGGGGCGGAGGAGGGGTCAGCCGGCCACCCGGGTGAGGCGGGCGGAGAGGTGGGGCGAGAGTCCGTGCCCCAGGGCGGCCATCTCCTGGGCGTAGAGCAGCGCGCCCTCGACGATGCCGAAGAGGCGGTGCCCGGCGGTGACCTCCTTGGCGGTCGACGTGCGGACCACCGCGTCGGTGACGAACTCGATCTGGGTGCCCTTGCGCCTGCCGATGTGCAGCTCCATCACCCCGGTGGGGACGGTCATCAGCGCCTCCAGCTCGTCGGTGACCCGGTCGCCGTCCATCACCGGCCGCCACCAGCCGACCTCACGACCCGCGGGGCGGACGGGCCGGCTCTGCTCGTCGAGCAGCCAGGCGCGCGACTCGTAGGACAGGAACGGCCGGCCGTCGTGGCTGATCCGGATCTCCTGCGCGAAGTCGAAGTCCTCGATGGTGGGGAAGCCGCCCCGGCCCCGGCCCCGCCACACCCCGACGTACGGCAGCAGGCCGTCCAGCGCCGGGTGCAGCTTCGGGCCGACCCGCAGGTCGTGGCTCTCCTCGTAGGGGTACGGATCGACCGGCGGCGCGTTCAGCCACGGCGGCGGCTGCAAGGGGTTCTCGTCGCTCACCGGGTCATCCTCGTTCGCGACTGCGGGGCTCGCAAAACCGGCTCACTCCTCGCGCTCACCGGGCCACCCTCGTTCGCGACTGCGGGGCTCGCAAAACCGGCTCACTCCTCGCGCTCACCGGGCCACCCTCGTTCGCGACTGCGGGGCTCGCAAAACCGGCTCACTCCTCGCGCTCACCGGGCCACCCTCGTTCGCGACTGCGGGGCTCGCAAAACCGGCTCACTCCTCGCGCTCACCGGGCCACCCTCGTTCGCGACTGCGGGGCTCGCAAAACCGGCTCACTCCTCGCGCTCACCGGGCCACCCTCGTTCGCGACTGCGGGGCTCGCAGAACCGGCTCACTCCTCGCGCTCACCAACGTCCTCTCGATATGCGTACGGCCAGGTAGACCAGGCCACCGGCGAGCGCGCCCAGGCCGGCGACCAGCAGGCTGACGAACCCGATCTCGGTAACCATCACGACCATCCTATGCTGGGCCCCATGGCCCGCACTCTCGTCGTCAAGGCCACCGCCGGCGCGGACGCCCCGGAGCGGTGCGCCCAGGCGTTCACCGTCGCCGCCACCGCCGTCGCCGCGGGGGTGCCGGTGTCTCTCTGGCTCACCGGGGAGTCGACCTGGTTCGCGCTGCCGGGCCGGGCGCAGGAGTTCGAGCTGCCGCACTCGGCCCCGCTGGCCGAGCTGCTGCACGTGATCCTCACGGCCGGCACGGTCACCGCCTGCACCCAGTGCGCCGCGCGGCGGGAGATCGGGCCCGACGACGTGCTGCCCGGCGTCCGGATCGCCGGAGCCGCGGTGTTCGTCGAGGAGGCGACGGCCGAGGGGGCCCAGGCCCTGGTCTACTGACCGTCGCCCCGGCGATACCGGCCCGACAGGTCAGGCGGATGCCTACGATTCGAGGGTGACCGAGGCGACGGAGCGGTTCTTCGAATCACTGCCGGCGCGCGCCCCGGAGGTGCTGCGCGGCCCGGTCGCCGGGACGATGCAGATCGACCTCTCGCGCGGCAGCCACACGGTCCACTGGCTCGTCCACCTCCAGCCGGGCGAGATCGAGGTGAGCCGCAACCGGGGGCCGGCCGACGCCATCTGGTACACCAGCGAGGAGCAGTTCGACCAGCTCGCCACCGGCCGGGCCCAGGCGATCTCGTCGGTGCTGCGCAACGAGAGCAGCTTCAGCGGCGACGTGGTGCTCTTCCTGGCCTTCCGCCGGTTCTTCCCCGATCCGCCCGGCACGCGGGACCCCCGCGAGGTCGCCCGCGCCCAGGTCGGGCGGCTGCGGTGAAGGATCTGGTCAGCATCCTGGACGGGAACACCTTCCTGGTCAGCGACGGCCGAGGCGACATCGAACCGTCCATCGACTTCCCGACCGGGCTCTTCTCCTTCGACACCCGCTTCCTCTCCACCTGGCTGCTGACCCTCGACGGCGAGCGGCTGCACGCCCTCTCCGTCGACGCCGCGGAGTCCTTCCGCACCCGGTTCTTCCTCGTCCCCGGCGAGCCGACCCACTACCTGGACGCGAAGGTGTCGGTGATCCGCACCCGGGCGATCAGCAGCGGCCTGGAGGAGGAACTCACCCTGCTCAACCACGCCGGCGAGGAGGTCGAGTTCGTCGTCCACCTCGACATGGCCGCCGACTTCGCGGACCTGTTCGAGATCAAGCATGTCCGGCACAAGCAGGGCCACACCAGCGCCACCGTCGGCGACGACGAACTGCGTCTCGCCTACCGCCGGGAGGGGTTCCACCGCGAGACGGTGATCACCACCAGCGCGCCCGCGCACATCGAGGTCTCCGGCATGACCTTCCAGGTCCGCGTCGGGCCGCACGGCGAGTGGAGCACGCGGCTGCACGTCTCCACCCTCGTGTACGGGGCCCGGGGCGAGGACATCCGGGCCAACCTGCCGCTGCACGCCGGCAGTCGCGGCCCCGACGCGATCCGGGCCGATCAGAACGAGCTGATCGCCCGGGCGCCGAAGCTCGGCTGCGACTGCCAGCCGCTCGCCGGTGCGTACCGGCAGAGCCTCAAGGACCTGGCGGCGCTCCGCTACGAGTCGATCACCCTCGGCGTACGCCTGCTGGCGGCCGGGCTGCCGTGGTTCATGACCCTCTTCGGGCGGGACAGCATCATCACCTCGCTCCAGCTGGTGCCCTTCCTGCCGGAGCTGGTCCCGCCGACGCTGATGATCCTGGCCGGTCTCCAGGGGCACCGCGTCGACGACTTCCGGGACGAGGAGCCGGGGAAGATCCTGCACGAGCTGCGCTACGGCGAGACGGCGGGCTTCGAGGAGCAGCCCCACTCGCCCTACTACGGCTCGGCCGACTCGACCCCGCTCTTCGTCATCCTTCTCGACGAGTACGAGCGGTGGACCGGTGACGCCCGCCTCGCCCGGAAACTGGAGGCCCAGGCCCGCGCCGCGCTCGCCTGGATCGACACGCACGGGGACCTGCTCGGCACCGGATACCTCTGGTATCAGACCCGCAACCCGGAGACCGGGTTGCAGAACCAGTGCTGGAAGGACTCCTGGGACGCGATCTCCTACCGCGACGGCCGGCTGCCCGGCTTTCCGCGCGCCACCTGCGAACTCCAGGGGTACGCGTACGACGCGAAGATCCGCGGTGCCCGGCTGGCCCGGACGATCTGGGGCGACCCCGCGTACGCCGACCGGCTGGAACGGGAGGCGGCCGAGCTGAAGATGCGCTTCAACCGGGACTTCTGGATCCCCGAGCGGCAGCACTACGCGCTCGCCCTCGACGCCGACGGCCGCCAGGTGGACGCGCTCAGCTCGAACATCGGGCACCTGCTCTGGAGCGGCATCGTCGACGAGTCGCGTGCCGGGCAGGTGGCCGGGCACCTGCTGGGCCCGCGGCTCTTCTCCGGCTGGGGGGTGCGCACCCTCGCCGACGACCAGGGGCGGTACAACCCGGTCGGCTACCACGTCGGCACGGTGTGGCCGTTCGACAACTCGATCATCGCCTGGGGGCTGTGGCGGTACGGGTTCCGCCGGGAGGCCGGGCGGATCTGCGACGCGATGCTGGCCGCCTCCCGGTTCTTCGGCGGGCGGCTACCGGAGGCCTTCGCCGGCTACGAGCGGACCCTCACCGAGTACCCCGTGGAGTACCCCACCGCGTGCAGCCCACAGGCCTGGTCGGCGGGGACGCCGCTGCTGCTGCTGCGGGTGATGCTGGGCCTGGATCCGCAGGGCGAGCACCTGATCATCGATCCCGCCCTGCCCGAGGGGATGGGGCGGATCGAGCTGCTCGACATTCCCGGCCGCTGGGGCCACGTCGACGCGCTCGGCCGCAGCCGCACGCCGCACGACCACGCGCGTGGTCACTGACCCCCGTCAGGCGGCGCAGCCGCTGGTGGCGGAGACGACGACCAGGTCGCCCGAGAGGTCGGCGACGACGGTCACCGGGGGGCGCCGGTAGGCGTACGCCTGCGGGGTGTCCAGCAGCGGGACGCGGGCGGTGGGGGCCAGCGCGGCGGCCGGGGACGCGGGGGCCGGCACCCCGGCGGCGCGGGCGGTGCGGGCGACGCCGCCGCCGGGGCAGGGCGCGGCGACCAGTTCGGGA
>NZ_JBAKHV010000069.1:0-24821 GCF_036906775.1 Micromonospora sp. CPCC 205561
GGGTGGGGTGGGTTGGGGCGCGTGGGGTGGGGTGGGGTGGGGTGGGGTGGGTCAGCAGGCTAGGGCGGGGTTGGCGGGGGTCGTGGGCGGGCGGGCCAGGGCCAGCAGGACGGGGGCGTTGTTGCGCAGCGCGAAGGCGCGCAGCTCGGCCAGCTCCGGGCGGCCGGCCGTCGGCTCGCCGGCCCGCTCCAGCTCGACCGCCGCGAAGGTCAGCGCCAGCATCCGGTCCGTCACGTCCGGGATGCCGGCGTAGATGGCGGCGCCGGCCAGGTGCAGCTCGGCGGCCCGGCCGTGGTCGCCGTCGGCGGCGGCCAGCGCGCCGGTCACCGTCCGCAGCGCCGCCTCCGACCAGGGCGTGCGGTGGCCCACCTGGTCCAGCATCGCGCGCACCCGCAGCGCCGCGCCCCGCCCCGCGAGGCTGGCCGCGTACCCGGCTGCCGTGATCCACTCGCCGCTGGCCAGGGCGGGCACCGCCGACCAGGAGTCGGCCAGCTCGTCGATCAGGGCCGCCGCCTCCTCCCGGCGCCCCTGCAACGCCCGGCACAGCGCGCCCATCCCCAGCATCGTCCAGTGCGGCCGGTGGAAGCCGCTGCGTCGGGCGGCGTCGAGCGCGGCCGCCACGTCGTCGTCGAACGCGGCGGCGTCGGCGGGGGAGCGCGCCGGCGGCACCCGTTCGCCCCGCAGCACCAGCAGGCAGGAGCGCAGCCCCCGGACCTGCATGTCCCAGCTGCCCGTCGGGGTGTCCACGAAGGCCTCGGCGGCGGCGAGCAGCCGGTCGAAGTGGCCCTCGAACCAGGCGCGCATCGCCTCGGCCGAGTAGCTGGTGGTCAGCGTCTGCCCGCTGGCCTTGCGCGCCGGCAACGACGAGAGCAGGGCGTCGGAGCGCAGCCAGTCGCCCTCCTCGCAGACCGCGTAGACGAGGTTCTGGATGGCCCGGGGCAGGGCGATCAGCTGGCTGGCGCGGCTGAACTCGACGATCGCGTGCAGCTCGTCCAGCCCGGACCGGTCGCCGGCCTGGTAGCGGGCGATGGCCGAGGTGATCCGGGCGTTGGTGCGGGTCTCGGTCAGCCCCAGCCGCTCGCCGATGTCCGCCGCCCGGTCGGCCGCGGCGACCGCGGGGTCGCGCTCGTAGTTGAGCATGTGCAGCCGCCCCAGCTCCGCGTAGGCGTCCGCCTTCTGCGCGCTGTCCGGCAGGGGGGCGAAGAGCTGGACGGCCCGGTCCAGGCAGGCCAGCGCGGCGGCCCGGTCGGCGCGCAGCCACGCGGCCTGGCCGAGCAGCGTCCAGGCGCGCGCCGCGCAGGCGTCGTCGCCGTGCGCCACCAGCCGGTCCGTGAGCGCCTGCACCTGCTCGGGGCCGCCGCCCGAGAGGAAGGCGTTGCCGTCGCGGTAGAAGGAGATCTCCGTGCTGAGCAGCTCCAGCTGGAGCCGGGCGACCGGGTCGGAGTCGTCGGCCAGCCCGAGCGCCCGGCCCGCGTGGTTCGCCGCGACGTCGAGGCTGTGCAGCGCGTACGCCCGGCGGGCCGCCCGGTGCAGCGCGGCGCGGGCGGCGCCGGCGAAGCGGCTGACCTCCATGCCCAGCGTCCGGGCGATCTCGTGGGCCGCCCACCGGTGGTGGGCCAGCACCTCCGCCAGGTCGGTGTCCCGGCTCTGCGAGAGCATGTCCAGCCACTGCGCCGTCCGCTCGTGCCGCGCCACCCGCTCGGTGCGGGGCAGCCGCTGGTAGCAGACGTCGCGCACCAGCACGTGGCGGAACCGGTACTCCGGCTGCCCCGCCATGGTGGAGGCGGCCTGCTCGTGCACGAAGTCGCGCTGCTCCAGCCGGCGCAGCGCCCGCTCCACCGACTCCACGGGCTGCCCGAGCGCGGCGGCCACCGCGCCCGGCCAGAACTGCACGCCGACCACGGCGGCGGCCAGCAGCACCATCCGGTCCTTGGCTTCCAGCAGGTCGATCCGGTTGGCGATGACGGCGTGCACGCTCTCCGGCATCGGCAGGTCGAGGTGCTTCTCCAGCGACCAGCCCCGCCCGGACTGGCGCAGGGTGCCCTGCTCGATCAGCATCCGCACGTACTCGTGGGCGTAGAGCGGGTTGCCGCCGGCCACCTCGATCAGCGGGGTGAGCGTGTCGGTGGAGAAGGCGGCCCGGCCGAACATGTGGCCGTAGAGCGCGGCGATGCCCGTGTCGCGCAGCGGGGGCAGGGTGATGGTCACCGAGCCGGTGATCGTCCCCGCCCAGCTCGGGTCCCGGTCCACCAGCTCCGGCCGGGCGGTGCAGAGCAGCAGCAGCGGCACGTCCCGGGCGGCGGTGCCGAGCAGCTCCACGAAGCGCAGCATCGCGTCGTCGGCCCAGTGCAGGTCCTCGAAGACCAGCACGGTCGGTCGGCGCGCGGCCAGGGCCAGCAGGAAGCGCCGCCACGCCGACTCGGTCTCCTCGGCCGGCAGCGGGGTTCCCGGCAGCCCGACCAGCGGCCGCAGGGCGTCCACGACGCGCTGCCGCTCGCCCGGGCCGACCAGTTCGCCGATCGCCGCGGCGAGCCGCTGGGCGGCGGTGGAGGCCGGGTCGGTGTCCAGGATGCCGGCCTCGGACTTGACGATGTCGGCCAGCGCCGCGAAGGTCACGTTCTCGCCGAACGGCGGGCAGCGCCCGATCCGCCAGGTCAGCGGCTCGTCGACGAGCCGGTCCACGTGCCGGTAGAGCTCCCGGACCAGCCGGCTCTTGCCCAGCCCGGCGCGGCCGAACACGGTCACCACCTGCGGGCGCCGGTCGCGCAGCGACCGGTGCAGGGCGTTGACCAGCATGCCCAGCTCGTGTTCGCGGTCGATCAGCGGCGTGGTGTCGGGCTGCCGGTCGGTCGGCTGCCGGCGGACCGGGGAGAGGGCCAGCCACACCTCGGTCGTCGTCGACCGCCCGCGCAGGGTGACCGGGGGCTGTTCGGAGTAGCGGATCGCGTCCCGGGTGAGGGCGTGCGTCACGCCGCAGACGAGGACCCCGCCCGGCGGCGCGACGGACTGCATCCGGGAGGCCGTGTTGACCACGTCGCCGGCCACGATCGCCTGCCCGCCGTCCCGCGCGGCGGCCACGTCGACCAGCGCCTCGCCGGTGGCCACGCCCACCCGGAAGCGCAGCGCGTCCGCGCCGGTGGGGGTGAACCGGGTCAGTACCCGTTGCAGCTCCAGGCCGGCCCGCACGCAGCGCAGCGCGTCGGTCTCGGTCGCCACGGGCGCGCCGAACAGGGCCATCACCGCGTCGCCGATGTACTTCTCGACCACGCCGCCGTACTGCCCCACGACCCGACGGGCGGCCGAGAAGAAGCCGGTCTGCATGCCGCGGACCAGCTCCGGGTCGGCCCGCTCGACGTACGGGGTGAAGTCGATCAGGTCGACGAAGAGCACGCTGACCCGGCGGCGGTCCTCCTGGGGGGTCGCCTGCCGGCCGCTGCCCGGCCGGGCCGCACCGCAGGAGGTGCAGAACGCCACGTCCCGGGCGAGCGGGCGGAGGCAGTGTGGACAGACGGCGCCCAGCTCGCTGCCGCAGCCACCGCAGAAGCGGTCGCCCGCGGCGGCCGTGCGTCCACAGCGGTCACACTGCGTGGCGATGACACCCTCCACTGGCGATCCCGCCGGTGCCGGGATCGGCACCGTTCCGGTGTCAGTATCACCGTCTGCCCAGCTGTCGGGAACCGGGCTGTTGGCTTGTGGACAGTCCACCGGCCGGTCCTGCGGCTACAGTCAGGCGGCTGATTGTCGAGCACTGACCACAGGGGGACTTCCGATGGTTTACGTGATGTTGCAGAGCGACTGGACCGACGGCAACGGGGTGAGCCACCTCGCCGGCGACTCCGTCGACGTCGACGCCGCCACGCTGGCGACGTTGCAGGCCCAGGGCATCGTCAGCGAGCAGTCCGGTGGCGGCAAGGACGGCACGGAGTGGGTCGGGCCGGGCAGCACCAACTGGGTCGGGCCGGGCAGCGCCACGCCCTGACCGTCGACTTGTGAGGGGTCGGGGCGCCGCGCGCCCCGGCCCCTTCGCGCGTACGCCTCAGCGGTCGCTCATGCCGGCGCGGCGGCGCAGCGCCGCGACGTCGGTGACCACGATCCGTCGGCCCTCGGTGCGCAGCCAACCCCGGTTGGCGAACGACCCGATCGCCTGGTTGACGCTCTGTCGCGAGCCGCCGGCCATCTCCGCGAGCTGGCTCTGGTTGAGCTCGATCGTGATCATCGGGGCCTGGCTCTCGCCGGCCAGCCGCACCAGGGTCTTGGCCACCCGACCGGGCAGGTCCAGGAAGACGTGGTCGGCGTTCTGCTCGGTCAGCCGCCGGATCAGCGCGCCGAGCGAGCGCATCACCGCGTCGAGGATGCGCGGGTTGGAGTGCACGAGCTCCATGAACGCCCCACGGGACAGCGCGAGCGCCGCGCAGTCCTCGATCGCCTCGGCCGACGCCGAGCGGGTGGAGGCGTCGAGCAGGGAGACCTCGCCCAGCACGTCCGGCGGACGGATCACCGACAGCACCGCGCGCTCGCCGGTCGGCGCGGTGCGGAAGACCGCGACCGCGCCCCGGCGCAGCACGATGAGGGACTCGCCCGGGTCGTTCTCGACGAAGAGCAGCTGACCCTTGCGGTACGTGCGCGGGACCGCCGCGGCGATCACCCGCTGCCGGACCTCGGGCTCCAGCCCGGCGAACATCTCGACACCCGTGAGCGCGTCACCCGGCTCCGGCAGGCGCATCTCCACGGCCCAACCCCTCCCCGGTCAAGGACCAGAACTCGCTCACCGGGTGAACCTGAAGGCCCTCGACGAGGTGAACTGACACCGGTTCGGCGTCCGGTAGCGGTACACATCAGATCATGACGCTCCTGTCGCTTGCTGTACACCCCTCGAAGCACTTCCGTGACACTCCCGAGCTGCGGGGACCGGCATCGTGGGGGACGGGTCCGCCTCCCAGCGCGCGGATCGCGGGGGCGCCGGCACCGACCCCGTCGCCCCGGGGGCGCGCGGCGGACGGGGGGGACGGGGCACCCGCGTCCGCCGTCCGGCGCGGACCCACCCCCGCCCCGGTCGTCGGGGCGCGACGGGCGTGGGCGAGGATGACGGTGATGGTCTACCGCTACTTCTACGACTGCGAGTTCATCGAGGACGGCCGGCTCGTCGACCTGGTGTCGATCGGCGTCGTCGACGAGTACGGCCGCGAGTTCTACGCCGTCTCGACCGAGTTCGACGACTCGCGGGCCGTGCCCTGGGTGCGCCGCAACGTGCTCGACAAGCTGCCCTCCCCGGCGAACCGCGCCTGGCGCTCCCGCGAGCGCATCCGCGACGAGCTGTACGACTTCCTCGTCGAGCCGGTCCGGGACCGCCCCGGCGAGCAGTTGGAGCTCTGGGCCTGGTACGCCGCCTACGACCACGTCGCCCTGGCCCAGCTGTGGGGCGCGATGCCGGCGCTGCCCCGGGAGATCCCCCGCTTCACCAAGGACCTGCGCCAGCTCTGGGACGACCGGGGCCGCCCGCCGCTGCCGGACGCCGACGCGGCGCGCCACGACGCGCTGGTCGACGCCCGGCACAACCTGGCCCGGTGGCGGGCGATGACCGGTTCGTAGGTTTGGTCGGTTCTGTCCCGGGCACGGTTGCCTGGTCGAGTCGACCGCGAGGGAGAGTCCCATGAGCAACGAACCGACCAACGCCACCGAGGCCCGCGGCCGGGTCACCGAGCTGATCCGGCGGGCGCGGATCTGCATGCTGACCACGACCTCGGTGGACGGCCGGATGGTGAGCCGGCCGATGGGCCTGCAGGAGGCGGAGTTCGACGGCGACCTCTGGTTCTTCGCGTACGCCGACTCCGCCAAGGTCCGGCAGGTCCGGGTCAACCCGGAGGTCAACGTCTCCTTCTCCGACACCCGGCACAACTCCTGGGTCTCGCTCTCGGGCACCGCCCGGGAGGACTTCCAGCGGGCGAAGGCCGAGGACCTGTGGAACCCGCTGCTCAAGGCCTGGTTCCCGGACGGGCTGGAGACGCCCGGGATCACCCTGGTCCGGGTGCACGCCAGCTCCGCGGAGTACTGGGACTCGCCGTCGAGCACCGTGGTCAACCTGTTCGGCTACGCCAAGGCGGCGGTGACCGGCAAGCCACCCAGGGCGGGGGAGAACCACGAGGTCAGCTACTGACCGGTAGGTCGTCCGGCCGGTGGGAGCGGCCCGGGGCGCGGTGTCGGCGGGCGCCGACGGCGACTACAGTGCGCGGTGACGGCCCGCCCCGGGCCGGCAATGGCGCCGATGGTCTGATCCGACACATATCCTGGGGCAAATCGGGCTTCACCTGATGCTCCCAGGAGGATGAGCAGATCATGCGTATCGGCGTGCTCACCGGCGGCGGCGACTGCCCAGGTCTCAACGCGGTCATCCGGGCGGTGGTCCGCAAGGGCGTCGCCAGCTACGGCCACGAGTTCGTGGGTTTCCGGGACGGCTGGAAGGGCCCGTTGGAGGGCCTGTCCCGCCCCCTGGGCATCGCGGAGGTCCGCGGCATCCTGCCCCGCGGCGGCACCATCCTCGGCTCGTCGCGGACCAACCCCTTCAAGATCGAGAACGGCGTCGAGCGGATCAAGGAGAACCTCGCCGCGCAGGGCGTGGACGCGCTCATCGCGATCGGCGGCGAGGACACCCTCGGCGTGGCCACCAAGCTGCACGAGCTCGGCGTCCACGTGATCGGCGTGCCGAAGACGATCGACAACGACCTCGGGGCCACCGACTACACCTTCGGCTTCGACACCGCCGTCAACATCGCGATGGAGGCGATCGACCGGCTGCACACCACCGCCGAGAGCCACCACCGCACCCTGGTGGTCGAGGTGATGGGCCGGCACGCCGGCTGGATCGCCCTGCACGCCGGCCTGGCGGGCGGCGCCAACGTGATCCTGCTGCCCGAGCGGCAGTTCGACGTCGAGCAGGTCGCCGGCTACGTCGAGAAGCGCTTCCAGCACCAGTACGCTCCGATCGTCGTGGTCGCCGAGGGCGCCCAGCCGCTGGACGGCCAGATGGTGCTGCACAACCAGGAGCTCGACGCCTTCGGCCACGTCCGCCTCGGCGGCATCGGCCAGTGGCTCGCCGAGCAGCTGGAGGCCAAGACCGGCAAGGAGGCCCGCACGGTCGTGCTCGGCCACATCCAGCGCGGCGGCACCCCGAGCGCCTTCGACCGGGTGCTCGCCACCCGGCTCGGCCTCCAGGCGATCGACGCGGTGCACGAGGGCGACTGGGGCAAGATGGTCGCCATGCAGAGCACGGACATCGTCCGCGTTCCGCTGGCCGAGGCCACCCGCGAGCTGAAGACCGTGCCGCTGGAGCGGTACGCCGAGGCCGAGGTCTTCTTCGGCAGCTGATCGATCCACGGCGAGGGGGTACGACGGCGATGGCGGATCCGGTGCACACGGTCGCGGTCATCGGGGCCGGCAAGATCGGCGAGCTGATGCTCTCCGGGCTGCTGCGCTCGGGATGGCCGGTCGACCGGCTGCTGGCCACCGCCCGCCGCCCCGCCCGGGCCGAGGAGCTGACCGCCCGCTACGGGGTCCGGGTGGTGGACAACCTGACCGCGGTGGACGAGGCGGAGGTGCTCGCCGTCTCGGTGAAGCCGCAGGACGCGGCGTCGCTGCTGGAGGAGATCGGGCCCAAGGTGCCCGCCGACAAGCTGGTCATCTCGCTCTGCGCCGGCCTGCCCACCAGCTTCTTCAACCGCCGGCTGCCCGAGGGCACCCCCGTGGTGCGGGTGATGACCAACACCCCCGCCCTGGTGGACCAGGCGATGACCGCGATCTCCGCCGGCGCGCACGCCACCGGTGCGCACCTCGCGCTGGCCGAGGAGATGTTCTCCCCGCTCGGGTCGACCATCCGGGTGCCCGAGTCCCAGCAGGACGCGGTGACCGCGCTCTCCGGCTCCGGGCCGGCGTACTTCTACCTGCTGGTCGAGGCGATGATCGACGCCGGCATCCTGCTTGGCCTGCCCCGGCAGGTGGCGCACGAACTGATCGTGCAGACCGCGATCGGCTCGGCGGTGATGCTGCGCGACTCCGGCGAGCACCCGGTGAAGCTGCGCGAGGCGGTCACCTCGCCCGCCGGCACCACCATCTCCGCGGTGCGCGAGCTGGAGAAGCACGGCGTACGCGCGGCGCTGCTCGCCGCGCTGGAGGCGGCCCGCGACCGGGCCCGCGAGCTGGCGGCCCAGGCCGACTGAACGACCCGCAGCCGCCGGCCCACGGGCCGGCCGGACGTCCCTAGTAGAGCAGGTGGGGCCTGCGCCGGCGGTCGAAGTCCGCCAGCTCGTCGGCCCAGGCGCCGACCACTTCGTCCACGTCCGCGCCCGCGTCGATCATCGTGCGCAGCCGCGGCGAGCCGGTCAGCTTGTCGATCCAGTACGGCCGCACCGTGTCCCACGAGTCGCGCCGCCACGCGAACGCCTCGTACTTGTGCGCCTCCACCAGCATCGCGACCGCCGTGCGGATCGGGTCGTACTTCGCCCGGTCGACGACCTTCACCTCGACACCGGCGCAGAGCTTGTTGAGCAGCGCCGGCTTGTGCCCGGCGGAGGTCGGCGTGAAGTACGCCTCGCGGAACTCGACGCCGGGCAGCTCGCGGGCGTTGAGCCGGTCGGACCAGTGGTAGTCGAAGTCCGCGGCGAGGCCGCCGATCAGCTCGAAGGGCTTGCAGGTGCCCCGGCCCTCGGTGAGCGAGGCGACGCCCTCGAAGAGGCCGGTGCCGGGGTAGACCAGCGCGGTGTCCGTGGTGGGCATGTTCGGGCTGGGCAGCACCCAGGGCAGGTCGGTGTCGGCGGCGAGCCTGTCGCGCTTCCAGTGCCGGCACCTGACGACGTGCAGGTCGACCTGGCGGCCGGCCTCGGCGGGCAGGAACTCGGCGTTGAAGAACCGGGCCAGCTCGCCGACGGTCATGCCGTGCTGCTGGACGATCTCCTTCAGCCCCACCCCGGAGGTGTACGGCGTGGTCATCATCGGCCCGTACGCCCGGCCGCCGACCGGGTTGGGCCGGTCCAGCACCACGTACCGCTTGCCGACCCGGGCGGCGGCCATCATGGAGGTGTACATGGTCCAGATGTACGTGTAGAAGCGGACGCCGACGTCCTGGATGTCGAAGACGACGGTGTCGACGCCGGCCTCGGTGAACATGGACTCCCACTTGGCCAGCGAGGCGCCGTACGCGTCGTAGACCGTGACCCCGGTGCGGGCGTCGATGCCGGTGCCCTCGCTGCCCCCGGCCTGCGCCGAGCCGCGGAAGCCGTGCTCGGGGCCGAAGGCGGCGGCCAGGCGCACCGCGCCGGAGGCGTGCATCAGGTCGACCAGGTGCCGGTACGCCGAGTCCACCCCGGTGGGGTTCGAGATCACGCCCACCCGCTGGCCGGCGAGCTCCGCGAAATCGGATCGGACCAGCACGTCGAGGCCGGTCTCCACGCGCCGGATGCCGGGCGTGGCGTGGCCGGCCGCGCCGGGTGCCGTCGCCACGACCGCGCCCGCGGTGACCGCACCCGCTCCGGCCAGGAACTTTCTACGCTCCATGTCGCCCCTCCCGTCGGTTTGCTCGAAACTTAGCTACACGTGGATGCCTCGTCAAGGAAGGTTAGCTACAACCCGGGCCCGGCGGGCCGTCGCGCGCCCGGCCGGGCCGCCGCGTGGCCCATACTGGCGCGGTGTTCACCCTCGCCCAGGCCCGCCATCTGATCGCCACCCTGCGCCCGCGCGTCGACGAGCTGATCCGGCTCCGGGCCGACCTGGCCGAGCTGCGCGCCGAGCTGGCCGACCGGGGAGCCAGCCGGCTCGGCGGGCTGGCCGAGGTCAAGGGGCTGGAGGCGCGGCTGCACGCCCTCGTCGACGAGTTGCACTCCCACGACATCCAGGTCAAGGGCATCGCGCCGGTGCTGCTCGACTTTCCCGGCGAGCGGGACGGCCGGCCGGTGCTCTGGTGCTGGCTGGAGGGGGACACCGACGTGCGCTGGTACCACCGGGTGGAGTGCGGCTTCGCCGGCCGCCGCCCGGTCTGAGCGCGGCGGGTCGGGCCGCCGTCCGCTCCCGCCCGGTGGCCGGGGCGTGGCCCGGTCGGGCACCCCGCCGACGGTGCTCAGGCCAGGGACGCGAGCATGGCCGGGGAGACGTTCCCGCCGCTGAGGACCAGCACGGTACGGGTGCCCGCCCGGGCGTCGACCAGGCCGGCGCGCAGCGCGGCCAGGGTGACGGCGGCGGACGGCTCGACCAGGAGCTTCGTCGCGTCCAGCAGCTCCCACCAGGCGGCCCGGATGTCCTCCTCGGAGACCTCGACCACGTCGTGCGCCAACGCGCGGACGTGCGCCAGGGTGTGCCGCCCGGCGAACGGGGCCGCCAGCCCGTCGGCGATCGACGTCGGCCGCACCGCGAGGGCTTCGCCGTCGGTGCGCAGGGCGTGCCCGACCGCGTTGGCGGTGACCGGCTCGACGCCGACGACGCGCGCGGTCGGGACGGCCGACCGGATGCCGGCCGCGACGCCGCTGATCAGCCCGCCGCCGCCCATCGGCACGAGGACCAGCTCCGGCGGCGGGCCGTCGGCCAGGATCTCCCTGCCGACGGTGGCCTGACCGGCGATGACGTCCGGGTCGTCGAACGGGTGCAGCAGGTGGTAGCCGCGTTCCGCCGCGAGGGACTCGCAGGTCCCCGCCAGGTCGTCGGTGAGGACGATCTCCCCGCCGTAGCGGCGCACCGCCTCGATCTTCGTCGGCACGGCGCGCGGCGGCATGCAGACGACCGTGGGCAGGCCGAAGGCCCGACCGGCGAAGGCGACCGCCGCCGCGTGGTTGCCCGCCGAGAACGCGGTCAGCCCGGCCGGCCGCCCCTCCCGCTCGACGCGGGCGAGCAGGGCGTTGAACACGCCCCGGACCTTGAAGCTGCCGGTGTGCTGGAGGTTCTCCGCCTTGACCGCGAGGTCTAGCCGGAGCGGCTCGCCGAGCCGGGGGCAGGGCAGCAGCGGGGTGCGGACGATCCGCCCCTCGATGCGCCGCTGCGCCGCGAGGATGTCGTCCGCCGTGGTCAGCCGCACCGGCAGAGCGTAGCCCGGCCGGCCCGGTGGCGACGACGTCGTCGGCGCGTTCGCCACGGGCCAACCGGGCCGAGGGTCAGCGGGCGGCCGCGACCAGGGCGGCGCGCACCGTGGCGGCGTCGGCCGGCGCCTCCCGCTCCCAGTCGGTCGGGTCGGCCGAGTAGACGGTCCCGTACGCCGGCGTGTCCGGCTGGTAGCGCCAGCTCTCGGCGAGCGTCCCGGCGTCCACCGCGTCGTAGCCGATCCGGTCGAGGAAGGCCGTGGCCTCCGCCTTCGCGTCCGCGTCGTCGCCGGTGATCGGCAGCGCGCTGCGGTCGTCGGCGCCGGTGGGCCGGGCCAGCGCGAGCAGGTGCCTGAAGAAGATGTTGTTGAAGACCTTGACCACCCGCGCCCGCGGCAGGTGCCGCTGGAGCAGCTCGCTGCTGGTGGTGGAGCCCGAGTCGAGTTCGGGGAACCGGCCGTCCCGCTCGGGGTAGTAGTTGTTCGTGTCCAGCACGAGCTTGCCGGCCAGCGGCTCGACCGGCACGTCCCGGTACGCCCGGAGCGGGATGGTGACGACCACCAGGTCGCCGGCCTGCGCCGCCTCCGCGGGGGTGGCCGCCCGGGCGCGCGGGCCCAGCTCCGCCACGAGATCCTTGAGCGTCTCCGGGCCACGGGAGTTGCTCAGCACCACGTCGTAGCCGGCGGCCACCGCCAACCGCGCCACCGTGCCGCCGATGTGTCCACTGCCGATCAGTCCCACAGTTGTCATGCCGGTTCCCAACTCCGTTCGCGGTGAGGGTATTCCCGACCTACCTGGTCGACAATTCCGGTCGGTGCCGGGGGCGGCGGTCGACCGGCGCCGGCGCCGTGCCCTCGGCCGGCTCCCGGCCGGTCCCGGCGAGCGGCGCACCCGTCCGATCTACGTACTGCGGACCCGGCCCGGCGGGGTCGGCTTCGCACGACCGCCGCGGCGATCCGCGACCGGGCGAGGGTGTCGGACGTCGCCGCTAGCCTGTCTCCACTTGCGAGGACGGGGGAGTGCGATGGGCACGTGGGCGGCGGGGCCGTTCGACAACGACGCGGCGGCGGACTGGTGCGGGGAGCTCGACGAGGCGCCGCCGCAGCGGCGGCCGACGCTGGTGGAGGGGGCGCTGCGCGAGGCCGTGCGGGAGGGCGACTTCCTGGATTCGTGGCCGGGGGCCAAGGCGGTCGCGGCGGCGGCCGTGGTCGCCGCGCACCTGCCCGGCGGGCCCCCGGTCGACTCGGCCTACGCGCCGGGCTTCCTCACCGCCGGCGGGCGCCTGGCGATTCCCACGGAGCTGCCCGCGCTGGCCCTGCGCGCGCTCGACCGGGTGCTCGCGGACGGTTCCGAGCTCGCCGAGCTCTGGGAGGAGGCCGGCGAGCTCGATGAGTTCGCCGCCGCGCTCGCCCCGATCCGGGCCGCCTTGGCCGGCCCGGGGCCGGCCGGCCACGCCGCCGGCTGACACCCGGTTCCCGCTCCGTCACCGCGACGTCGACGCCCGCCCGCGGGCGGGGCGCGTACCGGCGCTGGGGCGCGGGCGTAGGCGCGCGGGCCGACGCGGCGCGGGCGTCAGCGCCGGCGGGCCGCCCGGTCCGGGCGCGAGTGCTCCGCGAGGCGGTCGTCGTCGCGCGGGACCGCCCTGACCACCCGCTCGATCCGTTCGCCGGTCTTCGGGTCGGCCCAGACGAACACGACCGGACCGCCCGCGGCGATGAACTCCCAGACGAACGGCGGCAGGTCCTCGGGCGACACGCGGAGGTAGCGGGGCGCGTTGTCGACCCGCTCCCGCAGCTGGTCCAGCACGAACCGGCGTCGGGCGGCACCGTCGAGAGGCGCGGGGGCGGGCGGCAGGTGCCGCAGCCGGCCGTGGTCGCGCAGCACGTCGTCGGGCACGGCGGCGTCGAGCACCACCCGGCCGGCGTCGAGGGGTTGCTGGATGCTGAGGTGCCGCTCGGGCGGGACCTGGCCCGGCGGGGGCGTCGGCTGCACCACGAAGAACATCCCGCCCCCTCGCCCGGACCGACGTCGATGTCGCCGATCGTAGCCCGGCCGGCACGCAGCGGCAGGGGTCGCGCCGGCGGCCGCGCCGACGCGGGGCGACCATCCCGCCGGCGCGGTCGGCCCGGGCGGGGGCGGACGGGGCGTCAGGCCGCCGGGGGCAGCACCTTCTCTATCGCGGTGCGGAGGTCGGGCGAGCCGGGCTCCACGGTGGGCGCGAACCGGGCCGCCACCGCGCCGTCGGGGGCGACCAGGAACTTCTCGAAGTTCCACCGCACGTCGCCGGTGTGGCCGTCGGCGTCGGGGGTGTCCACCAGCGCCGCGTAGAGCGGGTGGCGGCCGGGGCCGTTGACGTCGACCTTCTCGGTCAGCGGAAAGGTGACCCCGTAGTTGACCTGACAGAAGTTGCTGATCTCGGCGGCGGTCCCGGGCTCCTGGCCGGCGAACTGGTTGCAGGGCACGCCGAGCACCACCAGGCCGCGGTCGGCGTACTCATCGTGCAGCGCCTGGAGGCCGGCGTACTGCGGGGTGAGGCCGCAGCGTGAGGCGACGTTGACCACCAGCAGCGCGCGTCCGCGGTACCGCGCGAGGTCGGCCGGCCCGCCGGCCAGTGCGTCGATCGGGGTGTCGAAGACGGTCATGGGTGGAGGCTACGCCCCCGCGGGAGCCGATCGGGCGGGCCCCGACGGCAGCCGGGCGGCGCTCCCAGTGCAAATCGATACATGGACATCTTGACGAAGCGATGACGGCGTGAGTAGCGTCTCACCATCGATTTGGAAAGTTTCCTAACTGTTTAGGGAGACGCCGCATGAAGAGATCGTTCCGCCGGGCCCTCTGGGTCGGCGCCGTGATGGCGGTCACCGCCGCCACGGTCCCGATGGCCAGCGCGTTCGGCGCCGGCAGCGTGACCGCCGCCTTCGCCAAGGCGCAGGACTGGGGGACCGGTCACGAGACGCGGGTGACCATCACCAACGGAACGGGCGCCACGGTGAACACCTGGCGCATCGAGTTCGACCTGCCGTCGGGCACCAGCGTCAGCAGCTCCTGGGACGCCGACGTCACGCGCACCGGCGACCACTACGTCGCGGTCAAGAAGAGCTGGGGCGGTCCGCTCCCGGCGGGCGCCACGTTCAGCTGGGGCTACAACGGCACCGGCGCGTACAAGGCGCCGCTGAACTGCACGATCAACGGCGCGCCGTGTGGCGGCGGGGCTCCGCCCACCACCGCGCCGCCGACCACCACCCCGCCGACCACGGCACCCCCGACCACGGCGCCGCCCACCACGCCGCCGCCCACCACCACCCCGCCGGACCCGAGCGGCAAGAAGGTCGTCGGCTACTTCGCCCAGTGGGGCGTCTACGCCCGCAACTACCACGTCAAGAACATCCACACCAGCGGCTCGGCCGCCAAGCTGACCCACATCCTGTACGCCTTCGGCAACACCACCGGCGGTCGCTGCACCATCGGTGACAGCTACGCCGACTACGAGAAGGCGTACACGGCGGCGGACAGCGTCGACGGCGTCGCCGACACCTGGGACCAGCCGCTGCGGGGCAGCTTCAACCAGCTGCGCAAGCTCAAGAAGATGTACCCGAACCTCAAGGTGATCTGGTCCTTCGGTGGCTGGACCTGGTCCGGCGGCTTCACCCAGGCCGCGCAGAACCCGGCGGCCTTCGCCGAGAGCTGCCACAACCTGGTCGAGGACCCGCGCTGGGCGGACGTCTTCGACGGCATCGACGTCGACTGGGAGTACCCGAACGCCTGCGGTCTCACCTGCGACGCCAGCGGCCCGAACGCCTTCAAGAACGTGGTCAGCGCGCTGCGGTCGAAGTTCGGCTCGTCGGCCCTGGTGACCGCCGCGATCACGGCGGACGGCAGCAACGGTGGCAAGATCGACGCCACCGACTACGCCGGTGCCGCGACGCACCTCAACTGGATCATGCCGATGACGTACGACTACTTCGGCGCCTTCAACGCGCAGGGCCCCACCGCCCCGCACTCCCCGCTCACCTCGTACGCCGGCATCCCGCAGCAGGGCTTCTGGTCGGACGCGGCGATCCAGAAGCTCAAGAGCAAGGGCATCCCGTCGAACAAGCTGCTGCTCGGCATCGGCTTCTACGGCCGGGGCTGGACCGGGGTGACCCAGACCGCCCCGGGTGGCACGGCCACCGGCCCCGCCCCGGGCACCTACGAGCAGGGCATCGAGGACTACAAGGTCCTCAAGAACACCTGCCCGGCCACCGCCACGATCGCCGGCACGGCGTACGCCAAGTGCGGCAGCAACTGGTGGAGCTACGACACCCCCTCCACGATCAACGGCAAGATGACGTACGCGAAGAACCAGGGCCTCGGTGGCGCCTTCTTCTGGGAGCTCTCCGGTGACACCGGAAACGGCGAACTGATCGGCGCCATCAAGGGCGGCCTCGGCTGAGCCGAGGGCCGACGCACCACCCACAGGGCGGGGAGGGACCACGCACCGGTCCCTCCCCGCCTGCCGTGCCCGGTCGACGCGGGGACCTCCCGCGACGGCCGGGCACGCCTGCGTCGCTCCGGGGCGCGCCGCGTACCCGGAGCGGGCGCGGCGACGTCCGGGCACGGGCGTCGATGTGACAGACTCCCCGCTCAACGGGCTCGATGTGCACGGTGACGGAGGTGGCGATGCGCGCGACGCGTGGCAGGCTGGCGGCGGGCGTGGCGCTGCTCGGAACCCTGCCCCTCGCCCTGCTCGGCTGCGGCCTCGGCGCGGAGGAGGAGCCGGCGGCCAAGCCCGGGCGGGCCCCGGCCGAGGAGGCCGCCGCGAAGTCGCGCGAGCGGGTGCAGGCCTACCTCGACGCGATGACGGCCAAGGACGTCGCGGCGGGGCGCAGTCAGCTCTGCGCAGTGCTCCAGCAGGGCTTCGACGCCGCCGCGACCGGTCCGAACGGCGACTTCGCCGACCACTTCACGGTGCCCCGGACCGAGATCACCGACGTCCGCTCCGGCCCCCAGGGTCAGGAGGTGAGCGCGTCGATCTCCGTCACCGCCGGCTCCCGCACGATCACCCGGCCGCTGCTGTTCACGGTCACCCGCGACGGCGCCGACTGGTGCATCGCCGCCGAGGCGCCGGGCGGCAACACCCCGGCCCCGGCCGGCACGCCCTGACCTGCGCGCGCGTGAGCCGGCTCTCACCTGCCGGAACCTCCCCCCTCGCCGGTCGGCGGCGGCGCCGGTCGCCGTACGCTTCCGTCATGCGCCATGAGTGGCATCAGCTGAGCCATCCCGCGGTGGGCAGCCCTGGGCTGCAGACCAGCCGTCCGACCGTCGACTCCGCCGAGGACGCGGCCCTCGGCCTCGACCGCTGGCGGGAGCTGCCGCGCGCGCAGACACCGCCCTGGCCGGACCCGGCCGGCGTCGCCGAGGTCTGCAAGGTGCTCGACACCGCGCCGTCGGTGGTGGCGCCCTACGAGGTCGACCAGCTCCGCCAGCGGCTGGCGCTGGTCTGCGAGGGCAAGGCGTTCCTGCTCCAGGGCGGCGACTGCGCGGAGACGTTCGTCGACAACACCGAGAGCCACCTGCTGGCCAACGCCCGCACCCTGCTCCAGATGGCGATCGTGCTCACCTACGGTGCCTCGCTGCCGGTGGTCAAGGTGGCCCGGGTCGCCGGGCAGTACACCAAGCCCCGGTCGCTGCCGACCGACGCGCGCGGCCTGCCCGCCTACCGCGGGGACCTGATCAACTCGCTGGAGGCCACGCCGGAGGCGCGGGCCGCCGACCCCCAGCGCATGATCCGGGCGTACGCGAACTCGGCCGCCGCGATGAACATGCTCCGCGCGTACCTCGCCGGCGGGCTGGCTGACCTGCACGCCGTGCACGACTGGAACAAGGGCTTCGTCAAGAACTCGCCGGCCGGCGAGCGCTACGAGGCGATCGCCCGCGAGATCGACCGGGCGCTGGCGTTCATCCGGGCCTGCGGGATGACCGACGACGACGCGCTGCGCACGGTCACCCTCTACTGCTCGCACGAGGCCCTGGCCCTGGAGTACGACCGGGCGCTGACCCGCGTCTCCGACCGCCGGGCGTACGGCCTGTCCGGGCACTTCCTGTGGATCGGCGAGCGCACCCGGCAGATCGACGGGGCGCACATCGACTTCATCTCCCGCATCGCCAACCCGATCGGCGTCAAGCTCGGCCCGACCACCACCCCGGACGAGGCGATCGAGCTCTGCGAGAAGCTCAACCCGGACAACATCCCCGGCCGGCTCACCCTGATCAGCCGGATGGGCAACCACCGGGTGCGCGACGCCCTGCCGCCGATCGTGGCGAAGGTGACCGCGGCCGGCGCCAAGGTCGTCTGGCAGTGCGACCCGATGCACGGCAACACGCACGAGTCGTCCAACGGCTACAAGACCCGGCACTTCGACCGCATCGTCGACGAGGTGCTCGGCTACTTCGAGGTGCACCGGGGCATGGACACCCACCCGGGCGGCCTGCACGTGGAGCTGACCGGCGAGGACGTCACCGAGTGCCTCGGCGGCGCACAGGGCATCGAGGACCTCGACCTGCCGGACCGGTACGAGACGGCCTGCGACCCGCGACTGAACACCCAGCAGTCGCTGGAGCTGGCTTTCCTCGTGGCGGAGATGCTCCGTGGCTGACGCGAGGAGTGAGCTTGCGAGCCCCGCAGTCGGTGGCCGGAAGGGTGATCGTGGCTGACGCGAGGAGTGAGCTTGCGAGCCCCGCAGTCGGTGGCCGGAAGGGTGATCGTGGCTGACGCGAGGAGTGAGCTTGCGAGCCCCGCAGTCGGTGGCCGGAAGGGTGATCGTGGCTGACGCGAGGAGTGAGCTTGCGAGCCCCGCAGTCGGCAGTCGAGAGGACGACCGTGGCTGATCAGTTCGTGGATCTTCGTTCGGACACCGTGACCCGGCCCACCCCGGGTATGCGCGAGGCGATGGCCGCCGCCGAGGTCGGCGACGACGTCTACGGCGAGGACCCGACCGTCAACGCGCTGGAGGCCGAGGTCGCCGCGCTCTTCGGGCACGAGGCGGCGCTGTTCGCCCCGAGCGGGTCGATGGCCAACCAGATCGCCCTGCAACTGGTGGTGCCGCCGGGCAACGAGCTGCTCTGCGACGCCGACGCGCACGTGGTGACGTACGAGATCGGGGCCGCCGCCGCGTACGGTGGCATCTCCTCGCGGACCTGGCCGGCGGTCGGCGCGGAGATCGACCCGGACGCGGTCGCCGCCATGGTCCGGCCGGACGGCTACTGGGCGGTGCCCACCCGCGCGATCGCCGTCGAGCAGACCCACAACCGGGGCGGCGGCGGGGTGATCCCGCTGGCGACCCTGCGTGAGCTGCGTCGGGTCGCGGACGAGGCACAGGCCGCACTGCACTGTGACGGCGCCCGGATCTGGCACGCCCACGTCGCCGACGGCGTGCCGCTGGCCGAGTACGGCGCCCTCTTCGACACCCTGTCGGTCTGCCTCTCCAAGGGGCTCGGCGCGCCGGTCGGCTCGCTGGTCGTGGGCAGCGCCGAGAAGATCGGGCGGGCCCGGTTCATCCGCAAGCGGATGGGCGGCGGGATGCGGCAGGCGGGCATCCTGGCCGCGGCCGGCCGGTACGCGCTGGCCCACCACGTCGACCGGCTCGCCGCCGACCACGCCAGGGCGGCCCGGCTCGCCGAGGCGATCGCCCCGTTCGGGGTGCTGGCCACCGCGGTGCGGACGAATCTGGTGCCGCTGGACCTGACCAAGGCGTCGCTTGACGCGCACGCGCTGGCCGCCGCCGCCCGCGCCGACGGGGTACTGCTCTCGGTGCTCGGCCCGCGCACCGCCCGCCTGGTCACCCACCTGGGCGTCGACGACGCCGACATCGACCGGGCCGTCGACGTCCTCACCCGCGTCCTGCGGGGCTGACCGCCCGCGTCCCGGCCCTCCCCGAAGGCCCGGCCGTCCGTCGCGGCCACCTCCCCAAGAGCCCGGCGGCCGTCCGGGCCGGGCGGGCGACCTGTCAGGCGTGCAGCCGCTTGAGGGTGGCGATGTCGGCGGCGTGGCCGACGTGCTTCTCCGTCGGCGTCTCCACCACGACCGGGACGCCCGCGGTGGCCGGGTGAGCCATCAGCTCGGCGAACGCCGGCTCGCCGATGGTGCCCTTGCCGATGTTCTCGTGCCGGTCGCGGGTGGAACCGCAGAGGTCCTTCGAGTCGTTCGCGTGCACCAGCCGCAGCCGGCCGGCCCCGACGGTCGCCACCAGCGTGTCCAGCGTCGCGGTCATGCCGCCCTCGGCGGCCAGGTCGTGCCCCGCCGCCCAGGCGTGGCAGGTGTCGAAGCAGACCCCGAGCCAGGGGTGTCGGTCCACCGCGTCGAGGTAGGGCCCGAGCTGCTCCACCCGGGAGGCGAGCGAGCGACCGCCGCCCGCGCTCGGCTCGACCAGCAGCCGCGGGCCCTCGGCCGCCGCCGCCTCGTCCAGCAGCGGCAACAGCGTCTCGCGCACCTGCCGCATCGCCGCCTCGGCATGCCCCTCGTCGACCGAGCTGCCGGCGTGGAAGACCACCCCCTGGGCGCCGATCACGCGACCCCGGCGCAGCGCGTGGGCGAGCGTCTCCGCCGAGCGTTCGACCGTGTTCGGGGTGGGAGATCCGACGTTGACCAGCAGCGACGCGTGGATGAAGACGGGGATGCCCCGCTCGCCGCAGCCGTCGCGGAACAGCGTGTCCTGCACCGGGTCGCCGGCCGGCAGGGCCCAGCCCCGCGAGTTCGAGACGTAGACCTGCACGACCTGCGAGCCGGCCGCGTCCGCGTACGGCAGGGCGGCCTTCGCCAGACCCCCGGAGGTGGGGGTGTGCGAGCCGACCGGCCGGTGGTGCGCCGTCATCCCTACATGCACCCCAAAGTGACCGGGGTGCCCGGCGGCACCTGCGTGTTCTCCGGCGGGTTCTGGAACCGGACGATGCCGTTCGGGTTGAACTGGATCACGACCGGGAAGCGCTGGCTCTCCAGCAGCTGCTTGGCCTGCTGGCAGGGCAGGTCGATCACCCGGGGCACGGCGACCAGCGGCGGGCCCTTGCTGACCTCCAGCTTGACCTTCGCGCCGCGCTCCACCCCGGTGCCGTCCGCCGGGCTCTGCCCGAGCACCTCGTCCCTGGGCTTGTCGGAGTCCTTGTAGGTGGGCGGTTCCACCAGCACCAGCCCGAGCTGGGCGAGGACGTTCCGGGCCTCGCCCAGGTTCTTGCCGACGAGGTTGGGCACCGAAATGGGGGCCTTGCCCTTGCTCAGGATGACGGTGACCTTGTCGCCCGGTTTGACCTCGGTGCCGACCTTCGGGTCGGTGGCCATCACCACGCCGGCCGGAAGGTTGTCGTCGTAGCGGGCGGTGCCCTTCGCCACCACGAGTTTCGCGTCGAGCAGGTCCGCCTCGGCCAGCTCGAACTCCTTGCCCACCACGTCGGGCACGGGGAACCGCTCCGGACCGAGGGAGAGGACCAGCGTGATCGTGGAACCCTTGACGATGCGCGTGGTGGAGGCCGGATCCTGTGCCAGGACGGCGTCCTTCGGGACCTTCTCGTCGTGGCGCGGATCGGCGTAGGCGAGGGTGAAGCCGCCGCGGGAGGCCTGCGCCTCCGCGTCGGCCCTGCTCAGCGCCACCAGCTGCGGCGCCTCCGTGTAACGGCCGGCCGCGAGCCACCAGCCGCCGCCGGCGGCCACCAGGAGCAGCACCACCGCGGCGGCGATGACCGCCGTGCGGCCGCGCGGGTCGCCCATCACCCGGGCGCCCAGCGCGGACAGCCGGGACCACAGGCTCTCGCCCTCCTCGGGCGTGGCCCGGCGACGGCCGGCCCGCTGTCCGCCACCGTCGGGCAGCCGGGCCCAGGCCGGCCGTTCGGCCGGCTGGACCGCCGCCACCATCATCGTCGGCTGGGACATCGGCTCGTCGGAGACCCGGCGCAACACGGCGGTACGCGAGTTCGCGTCACCGAGGTGCAGGTCCTCGCGGGCCACCTGCACCTCGGCCAGCAGGGCGCCGGCGTCGGTCGGCCGGGCGCCCGGCTCCCGCCGGGTGGACCGGAGGACCAGGTCGTCGAGGGCCTTGGGCAGGCCGGGCACCAGGGTCGACGGCGCCGGGACGTCCCGGTCGACGTGCTGCCAGGCGACGTCGACCGGGCGGTCCCCGTCGTAGGGCACCCGGCCGGTGAGCATCTCGAACAGCACGATGCCGGCGGAGTAGACGTCGGTGCGGGGGTCGGCGTGCCCCTCGGTGACCAGCTCCGGGGCCACGTACGCCACGGTCGCCATCAGCTGGCTGCCGTTCTCGTCGTCGGCGCTCGCCTCGACGGCCCGGGCCAGCCCGAAGTCGGCGACCTTGACCACGCTGTCGACCAGGTTCGCGGCCCCGCCGGTGGGGGCCTCGGCGACCAGCACGTTCTCCGGCTTCACGTCGCGGTGCACCACTCCCGCCCGGTGCGCGGCGGCGATCGCGGCGAGCATCTGCTCGGCGATCGCCAGCGCCTCGTCGGGGTTGAGCCGGCGTCGCTCGGCGAGCACGTCGCGCAGGGTGCGGCCGCGGACGTACTCCATCACCAGGTAGGGCAGGCCGGAGTGGGTGCCCTGGTCGTAGACGGCGACCACGTTGGGGTGGGTCAGCCGGGCGATGGTCTTCGCCTCGTCGGTGAACCGCTCCACGAAGCCCGCCACCCGCGCCGGGGTGTCCGGCGCCTGGGACGGATGAATGATCTTGACCGCCACGGTGCGCTCGAGGCGCTCATCGGTGGCGGTGTACACGGTCGCCATGCCGCCACGGGCCACGCGACCGCGGATGCGGTAGCGCCCGTCGATCAGCGAGCCCAGCAACGTGTCGGCGACCTGTGTGTCCATCGGCAGGCAGTCTATGTGTCCAGGAGGTGAAAGGTGTCCAGGAGGTGAGAGTTGGACAGGATGCTACAGCCGGGGTGCGACGACATCCCTCCCGCCGCGCTCGCCGCCGGCACCGGCCCTGCTCAGCCGGGTTGTCGGGGTGCCGTTGGCCCCGGCCGTGCGGGGCATGGCAGGGTGGTCCGGTGACCGACTCCGTACCCGCCGACCGGGCCGTGCCCGGCCCCGAATCCGCCGGCCTCGCCGGTCCCGCAGACGCCGCCGACTGGCTGACGCTGCCGGACGTGGCCGAGCGCCTCGACGTGTCGATCAGCAAGGTCCACCAGATGATCCGGGACCGTGAGCTGATCGCGGTGCGCCGTGACGGCGTCCGCCGGATGCCGGCGGACCTGGTGGCGAACAAGACCGTGCTCAAGCACCTGCCCGGCGTGCTCAACCTGCTGGCCGACGCGGGTTACGACGACGAGGCGGCGCTGCGCTGGCTCTACGAGCCGGACGACACCCTGCCCGGCGCCACCCCCGCCAAGGCCCTCGCCGGCGACCAGGCCCGCGAGGTCAAACGCCGAGCCCAAGCCCTCGGCTTCTGACCCACCCCCCGCCCCGCCCCGCCCGCTCCCGCCCCGCCCGCCGCCCGCCTCTGCCCCGCGATCTTGCACTTTGTGCCCTGGCATTCCTGGCGAAAAGGACAGCATGCGGGCGCAAAGTGCAAGATCGCGCGCGTGGGGCGTGGGTGCGGGCGCGTGGGGGCGGGGAGGCGGCGCGGGGGAGGGGGCGCGGGGGAGGGGGCGCGGGGGAGGGGGAGGGGCGTGGGTCAGTCGGTGCGGCGGGTGGCGGCTATGGCCAGGTCGACGAGGGCCTGCCGGGCCTCGGTCTCCAGGTCGGCGGCGGCCAGGGCGGCCAGCGCGGTGTCGGTCAGCGCGGCGATCCGTTGTTCCGTCCGCGCGAGCGCGCCGCTGCCGTCGATCATCTCGCGCAGCCGGGCGACCCTGGTCTCGTCCAGCCCGGGGTCGCCGAGCCCGCCGAGCAGCAGGGCCCGCCCCGCCTCGTCGGTCGCCTCCAGGGCCGCCGCCACCAGGTAGGTGCGCTTGCCCTCGCGCAGGTCGTCCCCGGCGGGCTTGCCGGTCTGGGCGGGATCGCCGAAGATCCCCAGCACGTCGTCGCGGAGCTGGAACGCCTCGCCCAGCGGCAACCCGTACGCGGAGTAGGCCGCCCGCACCTCCGCCGACGCGTCCGCCAGCGCGGCGCCGAGCAGCAGGGGCCGCTCCACCGTGTACTTCGCCGACTTGTACCGGGCGACCTTGCCGGCCCGCTCCACCGAGGTGTCCCCGGTGACCTGGGTCAGCACGTCGAGGTACTGGCCGACGGTGACCTCGGTGCGCATGGCGTCGAAGACCGGGCGGGCCTGGGCCACGGTGCGCGGGTCCAGCCCGGCGGAGTGCAGCAGCTCGTCCGACCAGACCAGACACAGGTCACCCAGCAGGATCGCCGCGGCGTCGCCGAAGCCGTCCGCGTCGCCGCCCCAGCCGGCCGCCCGGTGCCGGGCCGCGAACCGCCGGTGCACCGCCGGCTCGCCGCGCCGGGTGTCGGACCGGTCCATCAGGTCGTCGTGGATCAGCGCGCTGGCCTGCACGAACTCCAACGCGGCCAGGGCGGTGACCACCTGGTCGGTGTCCACCCCGCCGGCACCCCGGAACCCCCAGTACGCGAACGCCGGCCGCAGCCGCTTGCCACCGCCCAGCACGAACGCCTCGATCGCCTCGGCGAGCGGGGCCAGGGCGTCGTCCACCCCGGCCATCCAGGCGCGCTGGCCGGTCAGGAACTCGGTCAGGGCCTTGTCGATCCGTTGACGCAGCCCGGCGCGGTCGACGGGGGAAACGGGAGCAGCGTGGGTCACGCCACGACGCTAGCCGGTCGGACCGGACCCCGTCGCGCCAGCAGGGGCCCGACGCGCCGCCGGTGTCGCCGGGCCGCGCCGCCCGGCCCGCCGGGACGGCGGCCCCGGACGCGGCAGGTACGCGGCCGCCGCGGCGGCGAGCGCGCGGTAGCGCCGCACGGCCGGCTCGTCGCCGTACCCGCTCAGCCGCCGGCGTACCTCGGCCAGTTGACCCAGCGCGCGGGGCGACCCGGCGCGTACCGCGTCGAGCAGCGCCTCGCCGGCCACCGCGCCGGCCCGCTCCACCTCGCCGAGTTGCAGGTAGCCGCGCGCCAGCCAGGCACCGTAGATCGCGGAGGTGCGGGGGCTCCGCCGCCGGACGGCGTGCAGCGGTGCCTCGGCGGCGCGTGGCCGGCCCAGGGCGACCAGCGTGCGCCCCGTCATCGCCGCCAGCTCCGGCCCGTCGAGCCAGTAGAGCCACGGGGGCTCCCGGCCCGGCTCCGGCGCGCCGGTCACGCGGCGGGCCGCGTCGAGCGCCTCCCGGGCCGCCCCCGCCCGCCCGCCCAGCGCCGCGGCCAGCGCCACCCGGTGCAGCAGCAGGGCGCGCAGGCCGGGACTGGCCGAGAGCCGTGCGCCGGCGTACGCGGTGCGGGCGAGCACCAGCGCGCCCGCCGCGTCACCGGCGCCGGCGAGCAGGTGGCTCGCCGAGCCGAGCACGTGCCCGGCGAGCGCCGGGTCACCGGCCGTCGCGGCGGCGCGCAGCGCCAGCCGGTAGGCGTCCAGCGCGCCGGCGGCGTCGCCGGCGTCGGCGGCGAGCCAGCCGGCGAGCTGGGCGGCCTCGGCCAGCTCGGGCAGCACCCGGCGGCGCGCGGCCGGGCCGCCCCCGGAGAGCGCCCGCACGGCCCGTCCCAACCGGTACGCCCCGAGCTCGGCCAGGTCGGCCCCGCCGACGAGGTCGTCCAGCCGGCGCAGCTCGGCCAGCGGGACCGGCCCGGCGGGCGGCCCCGGGCTCCCGCGGTCGCGCCGGCCGGCGGGGTGGGCGGGGGGAGGCCGT
>NZ_JBAKHV010000070.1:0-24754 GCF_036906775.1 Micromonospora sp. CPCC 205561
CCCGGGCCCGCGCCGCCCGCCGCGCCGCGGCGCGTTCGCGCGCGGCCCGCTCGGCCGTGGCCTGCCGGCGCAGCGAGTCCGCGCGGCCGGCGATCGAGGAGACCCGCTCCTCGGCGGTACGCACCGCGAGCCGGACCTCCATCTCGTTCTGCCGCGCCTGCGGCACCATCGCGGCGAGCTGGTCGCGTTCCTCGCTGGAGGGTTCCGCGTCGACCGGGGTCTCCTCGGCCAGCCGCAGCCGCTCCTCCAGCTCGGCCAGGGTCAGCAGGTCCCGTTCCCGGGCCGCCTCCGCCCGGGAACGGGACTCGCCGAGCCGGTCGGTCTCGGCCTTCGCCGAGCGGGCCGCCGCGCCCAGCTCGGCCAGGCGGCGGGCGGCGGCGTTGCGGTGGCTCTCCGCCTCCCGCCTGGCGGCGGCGGCGTGCTGCACCGCCTCCTTGGCCGCGGCCACCTCGGCGCGGGCGTCGGTCAGCTGCTCGCGCAGCTCCGCGCCGCTCCGCTCGGCGGCGAGCCGGTTGGACCGGGCCTCCTCGACGGCCGCCTGCACCTCGATGAAGCTGGGCGCCTTGGCCGACCCGCCGGCCGCCGCGTACGCGCCCACGACGTCCCCGTCCGGGGTGACCGCGCGCAGCTCCGGGTTGCCGGCGACGACCTCGGCCGCCGCGGCGAGATCGTCGACCAGCACCACGTCGCGCAGTGCCCGGTGCACCGCCGGCCGGATCTGCGGCGAGCACTCCACCAGGTCGGGCGCCCAGCGGGCGGTGTCGGGCAGCTTCGGACGCAACGCGTCGGCGGGGCCGTCCATGCCGGGGCCGGCGGGGCTGCCGACCAGCAGGCCGGCGCGGCCGGCGTCGGAGATCTTCAGCAGCCGCATGGCCTCGACGGCCTCGTCGACGCCGCTGACGGCGACGGCGTCGGCGAGCCCGCCCAGCGCGGCGGCGAGCGCAGCCTCCTGCCCGGGGGCGACGGTGAGCAGCCCGGCCAGGCTGCCGAGCAGGCCCGGGACCTCGCCGGCGCGGGCCAGCAGCGCCCCCGCACCGTCCTTGCGGCGCAGGCCGAGGGCGAGCGCCTCCTCCCGGGCCTTCCAGGTGGCGGCGTCCTTCTCCGCCGCGCGCTCGGCGTCGGTCAGCGACCGCACGGTGGCCTGCGCCCGTTCCTGGACGGCGACCGCCTCGGCGTGCCGGGCGTCGAGGTCGGCGTTGTCCCGGTCCGCCTCGGTGGACTGCTCGGCGACCGCGTCGAGCTCGGCCTGCGCCTGCTCGGCCCGGGCCAGCGCGTCGGCGTGCGCGACGGCGAGGCGTTCGATCTCCTCGCCGGCGCTGGTCGTGCGGGCCCGGGCGGAGTTGACCTGGCCGGTCAGCCGGGCCAGCCCCTCCCGCCGGTCGGCGATCGCCTTGGCCGCGGCCACCAGCTCGCGCTCCGCCGCGGCGAGCTGCCGTTCCAGCTCCTGGCGGTGCTCGACGGCCTCGGCCAGCCGGATCTGGTCGTCGGTGAGCGCGGCGCGCAGCTCCTCCTCCTGCTCACGGATCCGCTCGGCCTCGGCCTCCAGCTGGTCGGGATCGCGGCCGGGACGCTCGTCGTCCCCGACGGCGCTGAGGTGCCGCAGCCGCTCCCGGGCGAGCTGCTCGATGGAGCGGAACCGCTCGGACAGCGCGGAGAGCTTGTACCAGGTGTCCTGGGCGGCGGCCAGCAGCGGCGCGTCCTCGGCGAGGGCCGCCTCCAGCTCGGCCAGCCGCGCCTGCACCTCGGTGTGCTCGGCCTCGACCTGCACGCGCCGCTCGCGTACCGCCGTCTCGTCGGCGATCTCCCGGTCCAGGGTGGCGCGCAGGGTGGCCAGGTCGTCGGCGAGCAGCCGCAGCCGGGCGTCGCGCAGGTTCGCCTGGATGGCGGCGGCGCGGCGGGCCACCTCCGCCTGCCGTCCCAGCGGCTTGAGCTGGCGGCGCAGCTCGGCGGTGAGGTCGGTGAGCCGGTTGAGGTTGGTCTGCATCGCGTCGAGCTTCCGCAGCGCCTTCTCCTTGCGCTTGCGGTGCTTGAGGACGCCGGCCGCCTCCTCGATGAACGCGCGCCGGTCCTCCGGCTTGGCGTGCAGCATCCCGTCGAGCCGCCCCTGGCCGACGATGATGTGCATCTCCCGGCCGATGCCGGAGTCCGACAGCAGCTCCTGGATGTCGAGCAGCCGGCAGGAGTCGCCGTTGATCTCGTACTCGCTCTCGCCGGAGCGGAACATCCGGCGGGTGATCGACACCTCGGTGTACTCGATCGGCAGGGCGCCGTCGGTGTTGTCGATGGTGAGGGTCACCTCTGCCCGGCCCAGCGGGGCCCGGCCGGCGGTGCCGGCGAAGATGACGTCCTCCATCTTGCCGCCGCGCAGCGCCTTCGCGCCCTGTTCGCCGAGGACCCAGGCGATCGCGTCGACGACGTTGGACTTGCCGGAGCCGTTCGGGCCGACCACGCAGGTGATCCCGGGCTCCAGCTTCAGCGTCGTCGCGGAGGCGAAGGACTTGAAGCCCCGCACCGTCAGGCTCTTGAGATGCACCTTCTCGATCCTCGTCCGGTGGCCGCCGTACCGTCGCCGGCTGCGCGGAGCTTGGTGAACCCGCAGAGTAACCCGGGACCGGGGAACGTCGGGCACTCGACCCGCCCTGGTGACCGCCCGGGGCCGGGTCGGTGCGCCGGCCCGTCGGCGGGTCCCGCCCGGTCCGGCCCTCGCGGCGTCGGGCCGGGCCGCACCGGACCGCTCGCCCGCGCGCGGTGCCGGGGCGGGTCAGATCGCGGATCGCGACCGGCGCGACGGGTGCGGACAGAGCTGCGCGCCGGCACAGAAGTGTCGGCGCGCTTTTTGCGTGATGCTATTCAGTTTTGCGTTTCGGAGATCAGGTCAGCGCGGGCTCGGCCAGACGGAGCAGATCGTCCGCCTCCGCCGCAGCCGCCGCGAGCCGATCGTTCTCGGCACGCAGCCGCGTGATCTCGAACTCCAGAGCCCGAACCGTGGAACGCAGTCGGGTGACCTCGTCGAGCAGACGCCGATCGGGCGCTGCGCCTACGTGGCCGTACAGGGCCTTAGCCATGATGACTCCTTGATATGCGCTGCCGGAAAGGCCGGCCAACGCGCGCCCAGGTGTACGCGGCTGTCACCCCAGACGATTCTGGGCATGACCGGGCGCGACTGGCGACACCTACATATTGAGCCGACACCCCCTCCTTCGTCAAGTTCTCGCAGGCCGTAGATCATTTCCACGTCGACCTGTCCACTTGTCGGGGGGCTGCCACAAGGCGCGGACACACACTGTCCGGACGCCCTCACTCTACGCCCCGGATCCCCGGAAGTCCCTCCCCCGCCGCCCACCTCCCCTTAACTCTTTCTTAGCCGCGTTGCCGCTGCTCGCGCCCGCCACGTAGCGTCACCCCGGCCCGCAACCGACCCCGTGGAGGCAGAGGCGTGTACGGCTGGACCGACCCGAACCATCCGGACGACGCCCCCCGGCGCCCCGAGCAGCCGTTCGACGAGCAGCCGCCGGCCTGGCTGACCGACCGCCCGGAACCGAGGTCGGCGTACCTGTTCGGTGACGACCCGGACCGGCCCGAGGACGAGTGGCACCGGGACCGGCCGACCGCGCGCTGGCAGCCCGAGCCCGCCCCGCCGCCCCCCGCCCGGCGGGCCGCTCCCGCCGAGCCGGCCACGGGTTGGCGACCCGGGCCCGCCGAGCCGTCCGCGGGTTGGCAGCCCGGGCCCGCCGCGGACCGGCGGACCGAGCCGGGCGACGGCCGGAGCGCCGAGCCCGCCCCGGTCATCGCCGAGGGTCGGCACCGCTCCCGCCGCCGGCTGTCGCGCCCCGCGCTGATCGGCGGCGCCGCCATGGCCGCCACGCTGGTGGTCAGCCTCGGCGTCGGCGCGGTCGCGTTGATCGGCGACGGGCCGGAGACCGACCCCTCCGCCGCCGTCGACACGGCCGCCGCCCCGGTGCCGCCGGCAGCCGAGCAGACGCCCGGCGACCCGGCCCCGACCACCCCGAGCGCCGCGCCGACCACCGCGAAGCCCACCCCCTCGGCCACCCGGACCGCCAGGCCCACGCCGTCGCGTTCCACCGCGCCCTCCCGGCGCCACACCGAGCGGAGCACGCCCCCCGCCGGCGGCGGGACGAAGGCCCCGGTCGGGAGCGCCGGCGTCAGCGGCCCGGCCCGCGAGGTGGTCAACCTCGTCAACGCCGAGCGGGCCAAGGCCGGCTGCGGCGCGCTGAGCGTCGACGACAAGCTGACCACCGCGGCCCAGCGGCACAGCCAGGACCAGGCCGACCACCGGAAAATGTCGCACACCGGCAGCGACGGCAGCGACGTCGGGGACCGGCTGGACCGGGTCGGTTACTCCTGGCGCACCTACGGCGAGAACGTCGCCTGGAACCAGCAGACGCCGGCCGCCGTCATGGACGCCTGGATGAACAGCTCCGGCCACCGGGCCAACATCCTGAACTGCGCCTTCACCGAGATCGGCGTCGGCGTGGCGAGCAGCAACGGGCCGTACTGGACGCAGGTCTTCGCCGCGCCGCGCTGAACGCGAGTCGTCGCCGGGGCCGGGCTCGTTTGACCGGGTGAGGTACGCCGACGCGGCGTACCCGCCTCGGGCGGTGTGGACCGCCCGCGACCCGGGAGCTGCCGATGCGGATCCGGCCCCGTACGCGCGCCGTCGGGCGGGGCCTGCGCGCGGCCCTGCCGGCGGGTGTCGCGGTCGCGCTGCTGGCGGTGGGCTCCGGCTGCCGGGTGGAGCTCACCCCGCCGGGCGCCCCGACCACCTGGCCGACGGCGTCGACCGGTCGGTGGCAGTGGCAGTGGCAGCTCAGCGGCGTGCTGGACCCGACCGTCGACGCCGACGTCTTCCTGCTCGACCCGGTCGCCACCACCGCCGCCCAGACCACCGAGCTGCGCTCCCGCGACCGCCGGCTGGTCTGCCAGGTGCACGTCGGCTCCGTGCTGCCGACCGACCCGGACGCGGACCGCTTCCCCGCCGCCGTGCGGGGCACCGCGTCCCGCCGTCCGCAGGGCCGGTGGCTCGACGTACGGCAGTGGGAGGTCCTGCGCCCGGTGCTGGCCGACCGGTTCCGGCTCTGCCGGGGCAAGGGCTTCGGGGCCGTCGCGCTGGCCGACGCCGACGGGTACGCCCACCGCTCCGGTTTCCCGCTGGGCTTCGACGACCAGCTGCGGTTCAACCGCCGGCTCGCGGAGCTGGCCCGCTCGCTGGGCCTCTCCCCCGGCCTGGTCAACGACGTGGCGCAGGTGGAGGCCCTCGCCCCGGACTTCGACTTCGCCGTCAACGAGGAGTGCGTACGGCTGGCGCAGTGCGCCAGGCTGCTGCCGTTCGTCGAGGCGGGCAAGCCGGTGTTCCACGTCGAGTACGCCGGCTCCACCACGGACTTCTGCGTCACCACGGTCGGCTACGGCCTCTCCTCGATCCGCAAGGAACGCGAGCTGGACGCGTGGCGGCTCCCCTGCCCGGTGCCCTGACCCGCCGCCAGCGGCCCCCGCCCGCGCGGCGGGGGTCGGGCCGCGGCGCGGCCCGGCCCCCGGGCGGGTCCGTCAGCGGGAGCCGACCAGCTCCGGGGCCGGCGCCGGCGGGTCCGCCGGCGCCGGGGCGGGGCGGGCCCGCAGGAACCGCGGCGCCCACCAGTTCGCGTCCCCCAGCATGGTCATCAGCGCCGGCAGCACCACCGCGCGGATGATCGTGGCGTCCAGCAGGATCGCCGCCGCCAGCCCCACGCCGAGCTGCTTCATGTCGATCGTGCTCAGGCTGGCGAAGATCGCGAAGACGCCGACCATCACGATCGCCGCGCTGGTCACCACGCCCGCCGACGAGGTGATGCCGTACGCCACCGCGTCCCGGTTCGACATGCCGGCCCGGACGCCCTCGCGGATCCGGCTGACCACGAAGACGTGGTAGTCCATGGACAGTCCGAAGAGCACCACGAAGAGGAAGAGCGGCAGCCAGGTGACGATCGCGCCCATCGACGTGAAGCCCAGCAGTCCCTCGGCCCACTCGCCCTGGAAGACCAGCACCAGCAGCCCGTACGCGGCGCCGGCGGAGAGCAGGTTCAGCAGGATCGAGCTGAGCGCGATCACCACCGAGCGGAAGGTCAGCACCATCACCAGGAACGTCAACACCAGCACGAAGCCGATCACGACGGGCAGCTTCGACCAGACGTGCCGGGCGTAGTCCTCGCTGGCGGCGACGCCGCCGCCGACCGCGTACTCCACACCGGGCACCCCGCCGAGCGCGGCCGGGACGAGATCGGCGCGCAGCCGTTCCAGCGAGCGGACCGCCTCGTCGGTGCGGCTGGCGTAGGGGGTGGCCACCTCCAGCACCGACACCCGCCGGTCGGCGGACACCTCGATCTTCGGGCCGCCCGCCTCGGTGGGCGCGAAGAGCGGGTCGGCCGAGGCCCGGCCGGCCAGTTCGGTCAGGGCCGCCCCGACCCGCTCCGCCTCGGCGGCCGGCGCCCGGACCGCCACGGTGTGGCTGGTGCCGTTGCTCGGGAACGCGGCGGTCAGCCGGTCGTACGCCTGCATGGCGGGCGTGCTGCGGGGCAGGTCCTCCATGCCGGGGAACTTCAGCTTCATGCCCAGCGCGGGCGCGGCCAGGACGAGCAGCAGCCCGACCGAGATCACCAGGGTGGCCACGGGCGCCCGCAGCGCGGGCCGCAGCACGGCCGGCCAGAAGCGGGGCGCGACCGGCTCGCCGTGCCGCCCGGTACGCGGAGCGGTGAGCCGCCACAGCAGCGGCACCCGGGGCCGGTCGACCCAGCGGCCGAGCTTGGCCAGCAGGGCCGGCAGCACGGTCAGCGAGCCGGTCACGGCCACCGCGACCACCAGGATCGAGCCCACCGCGAGGGAGGAGAAGACCACGTCGCCCGCGAGCAGCAGCCCGGCCATCGAGATGATCACGGCGAAGCCGGAGACCACGACGGCGTGGCCGGACGTCTCGGCCGCGATCTCCACCGCGTCCAGGCCGGAGCGTCCCCGCGCCCGTTCCTCCCGCTCGCGCCGCACGTAGAACAGCGAGTAGTCGACCCCGACCGCCATGCCGATCAGCAGGATCACGCTGGCCGTCGTGTCGGTCGCCGGCACCAGGTGGGAGGCGAGGGTGGAGAGACCCATCGCGGCGGCGACCGAGGAGAGCGCCAGCAGCACCGGCACGCCGGCGGCGATCAGCGCCCCGAACGCGATGATCAGGATGGCCAGGGTGACCGGCAGGCTGAGCAGCTCGGCGCGCTTGAAGTCGGCGCCGAGCGTGTCGTCCAGCGCCTTGCTGATCGACGGCCCGCCGACCTGCTCGACGCGCAGCCCCGGGTGCCCGTCCTGCACCCCCGCGGTGGCGTCCCGCAGCGGCCCCACCCGCTCCGAGGCGGTCTCCGGGTCGCCGGCCATCGTGACGGGCAGCAGCAGCGCGGAGCCGTCCCCGGCGGTGACCGGCTCGCCGACCGAGGCGACACCGGTCACCGAGCGCAGCCGGGTCGCCGCGTCGTCGGCCGCCGCCTTCGCGGCGGCGGGGTCGAGCGTGCCGCCGCGCGGCGTGATCAGGACGTTCTCCACGGCCGGGTCGTCGAACCCGCCGGCGTCCACGATCAGTCCCGCCCGGCCCGACTCGCCGATGGCCTGGTCGGCGTCCGTGGCCTCGTTGAGGCCGGCGGCGCTGCCGCCGACGAAGCAGACCGCCACGAACACCACCCACAGCGCGATGGCCCGCCACGGGTGCTCCGCGCTCCACCGCGCCAACCGCACCGTCACCGGTCTCGACCCCATCGCGGTTCCCCCTGTCACGTCAGCCGTGTCGACGGCTCGACGCTATGGGCCGGACGGACCCGGGAGCATCAGGGAACGGCCCTGGCCGGGCCCCGAGCCGGTGCGCGCGCCCCCGCTGGCGGCCCGGTCGGCGAGGCGGGCCGAAACGGACCGTCCGGGGAGGACCTTCCCGGAGCGGCCTGGCCGACGCGCCGCGGGCGACCCGGACGCCGCTCGGGGTCAACCCCGAAGGGATCCCCGAGGGCGGGGCTGGCAGCGCGGGCAGCTGTAGGACGAACGGTTCATGAACGCCTCCCGGCGGACGGGGGCGCCGCAGCGGCGGCACGGCAGCCCCTCCCGGCCGTAGACGTTCAGCGCGCGGTCGAAGTAGCCGCTCTCCCCGTTGACGTTGACGTAGAGGGCGTCGAAGCTGGTGCCACCCTCGCTGATCGCCTCGCCGAGGACGTCCCGGACGTGGCCCAGCAGCCGCAGCGCGGCCGGCCCCGTCAGTGCGTCGGTGGGGCGCGCCCCGTGCAGTCTCGCCCGCCACAGGGCCTCGTCGGCGTAGATGTTCCCCACCCCGGAGATGAGCGTCTGGTCCAGCAGCGCCCGCTTGACCTCCGTACGCCGCCGGCGCAGGGCGGCGACGAACGCCGCGTCGGAGAACTGGGGGTCCATCGGGTCCCGCGCGATGTGCGCGATCTCCGCCGGCAGCTCCGCTCCACCGGCGGAGACCGCCAGCCCGCCGAACGTGCGCTGGTCGACGAAGCGCAGCTCGGGACCCTCGTCGCTGAAGCGGAAGCGGACCCGCAGGTGCGTCTCGTCGGGCGCGTCGGCCGGCTGCACCAACAGCTGGCCCGACATGCCGAGGTGCCCGATCACCGCGTCGCCGCTGTCCAGCGGCAGCCACAGGTACTTGCCGCGCCGGCGCGCGTCGAGCACCGTACGCCCGGCCAGCACGTCGGCGAAGTGCCCGCCGCCGGGCGAATGCCGGCGCACCGCGCGGGGGTGGCGCACCTCGACGGTGGAGATCCGCCGGCCGGTGACCCACCGGGCCAGCCCTTGCCGGACCGTCTCGACCTCTGGCAGCTCAGGCACGCCCCAGGCCCGCCTCGGCTCCCGCGGTCGCGTCCTCGGCCCCCGCGGTGGCCTCCTCGACCGCCGCCCGCGCCGCCCGCTCCCGCTCCGCCTGCTCGGTGAGCGTCCGCCAGGCCGCCTCCGCGGCCCGCTGCTCGGCCTCCTTCTTGCTCCGCCCGTCGGCCCCGCCGTAACGGTTGCCGGCGACCACCACCCAGGCGGTGAAGGTCTTGAGGTGGTCCGGTCCGGTGCCCTCGATGCGGTACTCGGGCACGCCGAGACCGAGCGCCGCGGTCAGCTCCTGGAGGCTGGTCTTCCAGTCCAGCGCCGCGCCCCGCCCGGCCGACTCGGCCATCAACGGGTCGAAGAGCCGGTGGATGACTATCGCCGCGGTGTCCAGCCCGTACTGGAGGTAGATCGCGCCGAGCAGCGCCTCCAGGGTGTCGGCGAGGATGCTCGCCTTGTCCCGGCCGCCGGTGGTCTCCTCGCCCTTGCCGAGCAGCAGGTAGGCGCCGAGGCCGTCCGGGCCGAGGCCGCGGGCCACGTCGGCGAGGGCCCGCATGTTGACCACGCTGGCGCGCAGCTTGGCCAGCTGCCCCTCGGGCAGGTCGGGGTGGTTGTGGAAGAGCGCGGTGGTGATCACCACACCGAGCACCGAGTCGCCCAGGAACTCCAGCCGCTCGTTCGTGGGCAGGCCCCCGTTCTCGTACGCGTACGAGCGGTGGGTCAGCGCGCGCTCCAGCAGCTCCGGGTCCAGGCTGATGCCGAACGCGGATTCCAGGTGACCGACGGACGCCCGCCGCCGCTTGTCGTTGCTCATGATGTGGGTACCTCGGTGTCGATGGTGCGGTCGGTGCTTTCCTCACGGGCGCCCGCCTCGACGCCGTCGAGCAACGCGCGGACCTGGTCGGCGGCCCGGCGCCGCCAGAGATGGGCGGCCAGCGCGATGCCGGAGGCGACGTCCTCGCCCCGGGCGGCACCGTGGCAGACCACCACCGTCCCCGCCACCCCGAGCAGGGCGGCCGCCCGCGGCGCGCCACCGCCGGGCGGGGGCCCACCGGCCATCGCGTACGCGCCCTCGATCGCCTTGAGCAGCACGTTACCGGTGAACCCGTCGGTGACCACCACATCGGCGCGCGCGCCGAGCGAGACGTCGTACCCCTCGACGAGACCGACGTAGCGGCCGGCGCAGGGCAGCGACGCGGCGGCGAGGACGGGGTCGGCGAGCCGGCGGGCACGGTCGCCCTTGCCGGCCTCGGTGCCCACCGACAGCAGCCCCACGCGGGGGGCCTCGACGGCGTGCGCCACCGCCGCGTAGGCGGCACCGAGCACCGCGTGGCGGGCCAGGGTGGCCGGACGCGGCTCCAGCGAGCCGCCGACGTCGAGCAGGACGACCGGACCGGCGACGGCCGGCAGGGTGGCGACCAGCGCGGGACGGCGTACGCCCGGCCAGCGGCCCAGCCCGAGCGCGACGGCGGTCACGGTGGCGCCGGTCGAGCCCGCGGAGACGAGCGCGTCGGCGAGGCCGTCGCGCACGGCGTGCACGGCGGCGCGGACGGTGCTGTCGGCGCGGGCGGCCACGGGGTGGTCGGCCATGCCGACGACGGTGCGGACCGGCCGGACGGCGACCCGGGCGCGCTGCGCCGGGTCGAGGGCGCGGATCAGCACGCCGGCGGCCTCGGCCGGACCGACGAGCAGCAGGTGCAGGTCCGGGTCGGCGCGCACGGCTCGCAGAGCGCCGTCAACCACGACGGCGGGAGCGTCGTCCCCGCCGAGGAGGTCAACGGCGATCCGCGCGGTGCCCGACTCCACCGGAACGCCGGCCGGAACAGGCCGGCCGGCGTCGGAGGGAGCCGGGGCACCGGGCGACTGCCAGGGTGCGCGCGCCGCCCGACCAGCGGTCGGGGGCGTCACTCGGCGTCCAGGTCAGACCTCGAGGACCTGGCGGCCGTTGTAGGTGCCGCAGACGGAGCAGGCGGCGTGCGGCAGCTTGGCGGACTTGCACTGCGGGCAGGCCACGGTCGCGACCACGGTCGCCTTCCAGTTCGCCCGGCGGGCGCGGGTGTTGCTGCGCGACATCTTGCGCTTGGGGACGGCCACGGTTCCTACTCCTCTTTACGGTTCAGTTGCGACAGGCCCGCCCAACGCGGGTCGATCTGCTCGTGACTGTGGTCGGCCGGCAGATCGTCCCAGTGCACCCCGCAGTCGGGGCACAGGCCTGGGCAGTCCTCCCGGCAGAGCGGGTTGGTCGGCAGTGCGAGCACCACCGCGTCCCGCAGCGCCGGCTCCAGGTCGATCAGGTCGCCCTGCATCCGGCCCACCTCGTCCTCGTCGGTCGTGGTGTCCGTGGTGCTGTTCTCGTACGCGTACAGCTCCTGGATCCGCACGGTCAGCGAGTCGTCGATCTCGCGTAGGCAGCGACCGCACTCGCCCCGGACGGGACCGCTGACGGTCCCCGAGACGAGCACGCCCTCGGACACCGACTCCAACCTCAGATCGAGGTCGAGGTCCGCGCCCTCCGGCACGCTGATCATCTCCCCACCGAGGTCCGCCGGTGCCGGGGACACCCGCTTGACCGTACGCAACGCACCAGGTCGGCGCGGCAGCTCCCTCGTGTCGAGGACCAGCGGCGACCTGGGGTTGAGTGTCGATGGCGTGTGTTTGGGCATAGTCAGACTCCGGCCGGTGAGAGGCCGACAAAAAAGGTTACCTGGACGACCGCCGGACCGTCGAACCGGGGGCGACGCCCGCCCCGTCTGTCGGCTGGTGAGGTGCCGCTCAGAAGGGTAGCGGGCGTTCCGCCTCGTCCCCACCGAAGGTGCCGATCTCGCGCAGCGCGTGCATCTTGTCCCGGCCGCGCTCGATCGAGGCCAGCGCCCGGGTGAGGAACTGCTCGAAGTTGGCCAGCGCGGTGTCGACGTAGTCGTCGACCTCCTCGCGCAGGCGCTGCGCCTCGGCCCGGGCCTCCGCGATGATCCGCGCGCCCTCGTGCTCGGCGGAGACCGTGATCTCGTTCACCGAGACCAGCCGGGCGTGTTCCGCCTCACCCTCGCTGATGATCCGGTCGGCCTCCCGCTTGCCGGCCTCCATGATCTTGTCCCGCTCCTCCAGCAGCGCGGCGGCCCGGCGCAGGTCGGCGGGGAGTTCGGCGCGCATCTCGTCGAGGATCGCGATGAACTCGCCCCGGTCGACCATGCAGTTGTTGCGCGACATCGGGACGGAGCGCGCCTGCTCCACCATGGTGATCAGTTCGTCGATGCGATCGAGCGGGTCCACCGGTACCTCACTCCTGTCGTTCGTCGGGCCGACCTACATGATGCGGGCTGCGGCCGGTTTCCCGCTTCACCCATCATGTCGCGCCCCGACCACACCGCGCCGCTCCCCCCGGCCCGGCGCGTCGCGTGCGACGTGGCGCGACGCCGCCGGCGCGGGGCGCCCGCCGGACCCGCCCGTCGTCCGCGCGGCGGGAGGGGACGGGCACGTCGACGCCCGCCACGGGCCGGGCGGCCGGAGCCGACCCGGCACGGCGGGCGGGCCGCCGGAGGCCGGCCGGCGGAGCGGCGACGCGGCGGTCGGACGCGGTGGAGGTCAGTCGCGGGGCGGCGGGGCGAGGCGGGCCCGCAACTCCTCGCGGACCCGGTCGGGGACGTGCGCGGAGATGTCGCCGCCCCACTTCGCCACGTCCTTCACCAGGCTGGAGGAGAGGAACGAGTAGAGCGGGTTGGTCGGCATGAACAGCGTCTCGACGCCGGCCAGGCCGATGTTCATCTGCGCCATCTGCAGCTCGTAGTCGAAGTCGCTGACCGCCCGCAGGCCCTTGATCAGCACGCTCGCCTGCTGCGCCCGGCAGAAGTCGACCAGCAGGCCGCGGAACGACTCGACCCGGACGTTCTCGTAGGAGGCGGTCACCTCGCGGAGCATGTCGATCCGCTCCTCGACGGTGAACAGGCCGCTCTTCGACTGGTTCACCAGCACGCCCACGATCACCTCGTCGAACAGCCGGCTCGCCCGGCCGACGATGTCGAGGTGCCCGTTGGTGACCGGATCGAACGAGCCGGGACACACCGCACGTCTCATGATCGGCGACCGTACCAAAGGGTGGTCTCGCCGTACCGGCGGCTGCGCTCGCCGGTGACGCCCTCGACCCAGGCGACCGGGCCGGTGCGGGTGGAACGCTCCACCACCACCAGGGCGTCCGGGGCCAGCCAGCCGTTGTCGCGCAGGGCCGCCAGCATCGCGGTGATCTCCGCGTCCGGCGCCGCGTAGGGCGGGTCGGCGAAGACGACGTCGAACGGGTCGCCGTCCGGGCCACCCGCCAGCACCGTGCCGACCCTGCCGGTGACCAGCCGGGCGGCCGGGCCCGCCCGCAGCGCCGCCACGTTCTCCCGGATCACCCGGGCCGCCCGGGCGTCCGACTCCACCAGCAGCACGTGCGCGGCGCCCCGGGAGAGCGCCTCCAGGCCGACCGCGCCGGAGCCGGCGTAGAGGTCGGCGAAGCGCGACCCCGCCAGGTCGACCTCGGCCTGCACGGCGCTGAACAACGCCTCCCGCACCCGGTCGGACGTGGGCCGGGTCCCGGCGCCGGGCGGCGCGACGATCCGACGCCCGCCGAGCGCCCCGGCCACGATCCGGGTCACCGTCTCCTCCTGCTCATGGACCCGACGCTACGCGACGCGACGGCGGGCGGCGCCGACACGGTACGTACCTGAGACCGCGCCGCGTGATCACTGAGTGTGTATCGATGATCTCGCATTCATAACAACTACCTCGGCCCCTGCTGAGCGCTGTGCCCCGCGCGGCGATCTCGCTAGGGTCTGCCGGTGCCGGCGGGTCGCCCGCCGGCCCGACGGCACGAGAGGGCGCCCGCATCGCCCGCGCGCTCGGCCAAAGAGCCCGCCCGACCGCCCCTTCCGCGCCGATCCCTGACGCTTCCTCACACCCCCCGGGAGTACGCGTGATCCGTCCCCCGCTGTCGCCACGGCGACCGCTCACCGTGGCAGCCGCCGCCCTGGCCGGTCTCCTCACGGCGTTCGCGGTCTCGTCGCCGGCGATCGCCACCAACCCGTCGCCCTCGGCCTCGGCGAGCGTGACCGCCACCCCCCAGCCGACCGGCTCGCCCTCCTCCGGAGGGCCCGCCTGCGTCAGCGCCGCCGACGCCCGCTACACCCACACGTTCGACGGGCCGAAGGGCGAGGCGTCGATCACGCTCACCAACGGCCCGCTCTGCGAGGGTGAGAAGCAGGACTTCGCACTGGTGTCGTACGTGGCGCCGTCGGCGAAGTTCGCCGTCCCGCAGTACCTGTTCGACAAGTCGGTTAAGGCCTTCACGTCCGTGCCGGACGGCGAGATCGGCACCGTCGCCAAGCTGGAGTTCAAGGTCGCCGTACCGACCTGCTTCACCCAGGTCGACTTCGTCTTCGGCAGCGAGATCATCGACCCGCTGGTCGAGGGCGGCAAGCGCTACGACAACCGCAAGGTCGGCAGCTCCTCCGGCATCGGCTCCCGCTCCGAGGGCCCGGCCGCCTGGTACAACGGCGGCGAGGGCACCTGCGCGGCCGAGCCGGCCGTCGAGGTCACGTACGAGTGCGACGGCACCGCGCGGCTCACGCTGGTCAACCGGGGCAACGTGTCGGCGGTCTTCGCCGTCACCGGCAGCGGCGAGTTCGCCGAGAAGGTCACCGTCGCGGCGGGCAAGTTCGAGAAGCTCAAGCTGACCGACGCGCAGGCCAAGGAGATCACCGTCGCGGCCGAGGGCATGGAGACCTGGAAGGGCGGCTGGAAGCAGCCCGAGGACTGCCAGCAGCCGGAGGTCGGCGAGCCGACCACCTCGTACGCCACCACCTGCGAGGAGCTGACCCTCAAGGTGGTCAACCCGGCGAACGGCATCAGCCTCACCTCCACCTTCACCCCGAGCACCGGCGAGCCGAAGACCGTGACCTTCGAGCCGGGCAGCACGAAGACCGTGACGTTCCCGGCCTCCGCAGGGCTCAGCGTCGCCGTCACCGGTGACCTGGAGTCGGAGAAGCCGATCAAGTGGACCGCCCCCAAGGGCGGCTGCGACGAGGGCGGCCAGGGTGGCGGCCTGCCGGTCACCGGCGCGGCGGCCGGCGGCATCGCCGCCGGCGCGATCGCCCTGCTCGCCCTGGGCGCGGTGCTCTTCGTCATCGCCCGCCGGCGTCGGGTGCGCTTCACCGCCTGAGCCGAACCGGACTGACCGCTGAGGGCGCGCCGACCGAAGGGTCGGCGCGCCCTCGGCCCTTCTCCGGGGCCGGCGCCGTCGCGCCGGTGCGCCCGCTCGGCCCGACGGCCGAGCCGGACGGCCCGCCCGGCGTCAGCCCTTCTCCAGGTACTCCGCGCGTTCCTCGTCGACCAGGGCCGCCACCGAGGCGGCCAGCGCCGGGTGCCGGGCCAGCTCCGGATCCTCCTCCACCAGGGCGATCGCCTCGGCCCGGGCGTCGCGGATCAGGTCGGCGTCGCGCAGCAGCGAGAGCAGCCGCAGGTGCGAACGGCGACCCGACTGGGTGGCCCCCAGCACGTCGCCCTCCCGGCGCTGCTCCAGATCCAGTTCGGCCAGTTTGAAGCCGTCGGTGGTGGAGGCCACCGCGTCCAGCCGCTCCCGCGCCGGCGTGCCCTCCATCGCCTCGGTCACCAGCAGGCAGAGCCCGGCGGCGGAGCCCCGGCCGACCCGGCCGCGCAGCTGGTGCAGCTGGGAGACGCCGAACCGGTCCGCGTCGAGCACGATCATCACGGTCGCGTTCGGCACGTTGACGCCCACCTCGACCACGGTCGTGGCGACCAGCACGTCGACGTCGCCGGCGGCGAAGGAACGCATCACCGCGTCCTTCTCGTCGGCCGGCAGCCGACCGTGCAGCACGCCGATGCGCAGGCCGTGCAGGGGCCCCTCGGCGAGCAGCGGCGCCACCTCGGTGACCGCCATCGGGGGCCGGCGCCCGTTGTCGTCCTCCGGCGGCGGCTCCTCCTCGCTCGCCGGGCCGTCGCCGATGCGCGGGCAGACCACGTACGCCTGATGGCCGGCGGCCACCTCCTCGCGCAGCCGGCGCCAGGCCCGGTCCAGGAAGGCCGGCTTCTCGGCGGCCGGGACGACGTGCGAGGCGATCGGCGACCGGCCCTGCGGCAGCTGGGAGAGGGTGGAGGTCTCCAGGTCGCCGTAGACGGTCATCGCCACCGTGCGCGGGATCGGGGTGGCCGTCATCACCAGCACGTGCGGCGGCTGCTCGGCCTTCGCGCGCAGCGCGTCGCGCTGCTCGACGCCGAACCGGTGCTGCTCGTCGACCACCACCAGGCCGAGGTCGGCGAAGTCGACGCCCTCGTAGAGCAGGGCGTGGGTGCCGAGCACGATGCCGGCGGCGCCGCTGGCGACCTCGGCCAGCGCGCGCCGGCGGGCCGCCGCGCCGAGCGAGCCGGTGACCAGCTCGACCCGGGTGGCGCCCTCGGCGGCGCCCAGCTCGCCGGCCCGACCCAGGGGGCCGAGCAGGTCGAGGATGCCCCGGTGGTGCTGCGCGGCGAGCACCTCGGTCGGGGCCAGCAGCGCGGCCTGCCCGCCCGCGTCGACAACCTGGAGCATCGCGCGCAGCGCGACCACCGTCTTGCCGGAGCCCACCTCGCCCTGGAGCAGCCGGTGCATCGGGTGGGCGGTCGCCAGGTCCGCCGCGATCTCCACACCCACGTCGCGCTGGCCGGGCGTCAGCTCGTAGGGCAGCCGGGCGTCGAACGCGTCGAGCAGGCCGCCGGGGGGCGCCGGGCGGGGCCGGGCCGGGTAGGCGGCGGCCCGGTGCTTGCGCTGCACCAGGGTGAGCTGCACGGCGAACGCCTCGTCCCACTTGAGCCGGTGCCGGGCCCGGTAGAGCGCCTCCTTGCTGGACGGTCGGTGGATCTCCCGCAGCGCCGGGCCGATGCCGCCGAGGTTGCGGCTCGCCCGCACGGTGGCGGGCAGCGGGTCCTCCGGTGGCGTGAAGGTGTCGAGCACCACCCGGACGCAGCGGGCGATCACCCAGGTGGGCACCGCCGCCGCGGCCGGGTAGACCGGGATCAGCGCGCCGGCGAACTCCTCGATCTCCTCGCTGGCCGCCACCTCCCCGTCGCCGCCCTCGCCGAGCAGGACGTACTCCGGGCCGTTGAGCTGGCGTCGGCCGCGGAACTCGGTGACCTTGCCGGCGAAGAGCCCCCACCGGCCGGGACGCAGCTCGCGCTCCCGCCAGGCCTGGTTGCCGAAGAACGTCAGCGTCAGGGTGCCGCCGGTGCCGTCGCCGACGGTCACCTCGAGCAGGTTGCCCCGGCGCTGGCGCATCGGGCGTACGGCGGTGCGCTGCACCTGGGCCAGCACGGTGGCCTGCTCGCCGACGTCGAGCGAGCGGATGTCGGTGTGCTCGCCGCGCTCGTCGTAGCGGCGCGGGAAGTGGTAGATCAGGTCGCCGGCGGTGTGCAGGTCGAGCTGCCCGGCCAGGGCCTTCGCGGTCTTCTCGCCGACCAGCTTCTTCAGCGGCGTGTCCACCGTGGACGGTTCGGACGTCGTCATTCGACCCCCACCAGGAGCGGATAGTGCGGCTGCCCGCCCTGGTACGCCTGCACCTCGACGAACGGCCAGCGCCGCCCGACGTGCTCGCGGACCGCCTCGGCCAGCCCGTCGGGTGCGTCGGCCCCCGAGAGCAGCGTGACCAGCTCGCCGCCGCCGCCGAGCATCCGGTCGACCACGGCGGCGCAGGTGTCGGTCAGGTCGGACCCGATCAGGTGCACCTCCCCCTCGACCAGCGCCAGCACGTCGCCGGGACGGCAGGGGCCGGCGACGGTGAGCGCCTCGCGGCGGGCGTAGCAGACCTCGGCGTAGCGGCAGGCGCCCGCCGCCTCGGCCATCGCGATGACGTCGTCCTCGAAGCGCCGCCCCGGGTCGCGTACGGCGAGCGCCGCGAGCGCCTGCACCGGCGAGCGGGTCGGCACGACGCTGACCCTGACGCCGAGCGCGTGCGCCTCCCGGGCGGCGGCGCTCGCCACCGCGTGGGTGTCGGGGTCGTTCGGGAGCACCACCACGCGGGCGGCCGCCGTGGCGCGGACCGCGTCCAGCAGCTCGCCGGTGGAGGGGTTGCCGGGCACGACCGTCGCTCCCTCGCCGGCGAAGAGCGCGGCGATGCCCGCCCCGGCGGCCACCACCACCGCCGCCCGGCCGTGCGGCTCACCGGGGGCGGGGGCCGCGGGCCGGGCCGGCTGGTCGGCGAAGCGGGTCACGGAGATACGGTGCGGCCGGCCGGCGACCACGCCCGCCTCGATCGCCGCGCCCACGTCGTCGACGTGCACGTGCACGTTCCAGGTGCCCGTGCCGGCGGCCCCGTCGCCGACGATCACCAGCGAGTCGCCCAGCGCGGCCAGCTCGCGCCGCAACGTGTCGACCGCGTCGGGGGCGGCGTCGAGCAGGTACTGCACCTCGTAGGCGTACTCCTGCGGGTCGGTGTGGGGCACGGCGCCGGCCGGCGGGCGGACCGGGCCCGGGGCGGGCGCCGGCCCCTCGGGGCTCTCCCCGGTGACGACCTCCACCAGCGCGTCGAGCAATACGCAGAGGCCCCGGCCGCCCGCGTCCACCACGCCGGCGCGGGCCAGCGCCGGAAGCTGCTCGGGGGTGCGGGCCAGCGCGCGCGCCGCCCCGCCCGCCGCCACGCGGGCGACCACGCGCAGGTCGTCGCTGTCCGCCCGCTCCGCCGCCTGGGCCGCCGCGGCGACGACGCTGAGCAGCGTGCCCTCGACGGGGCGGGCGACGGCGGCGTAGGCGGCCCCGGTGGCGTCGCGCAGGGCGGTGGCCAGCGCGCGCCCCCGCACGGCGGGCACCGCGGCGGCGGCGTCGGCGAAGCCGCGCAGGATCTGCGACAGGATCACCCCCGAATTGCCCCGCGCGCCCAGCAGCGCGCCCCTGGCCATCAGCCGCAGCGCGTGCCCGTGCGGGGTGGGGCCGTCCTCCGGGAGGGTGCCGCGGTCCATCGCCAGCGCCTGCTGGGCGGAGGTGAGGGTGAGCACCATGTTGGTGCCGGTGTCGCCGTCGGGCACCGGGTAGACGTTCAGGTCGTCGATCTCGCCCTGGTGCCGCCTGAGCGCCGCCAGCCCGCCCGCGCACCAACGGCGCACGGCGGCGGCGTCGAGGGTGTCCAGCACGGCGAGAAGCCTACTGGCGCGCACCGACACGCGCCGGGCTCGACGGAACGTGCCCCGGCGTGTCCGCCTGGCGCACCCGTTCCCGGGGGTCCGCCGCTCCCCCGCCCGCCGGCGCCGGGGCCCCCGGCCCGGGCCGGTTGGTCGGGGCCCCGGTCCATCGGGTAACCTGACCAGGTTGCCCGGGCAGCGCCTGGCGGCGACCTCATGAACGTTTCAATCCCAGGAGTATCCCGTGGCTAGCGTGTGCGACGTCTGTGGCAAGGGACCGGGCTTCGGCCACAACGTGTCCCACTCGCACCGGCGGACCAACCGCCGCTGGAACCCGAACATCCAGTCGGTGCGGACCCCGGCCGGTGGCGGCAACACCAAGAAGATCCAGGTCTGCACCTCCTGCATCAAGGCTGGCAAGGTCACCCGCGCCTGACGCGGCGGCCCCGACCTTCACACTCGTCACTGCCGGCGGGCCCCTGCGGTCCGCCGGCACTGTCGTGTCCGCCGGCGCGTCCGCTCGCCCCGGGCCGGCCGGCGCCGGAAGCCCGGACGGCTCCCGGCGCGGGACGGGTCAGAGCGGGCGACCGAACGAGATGCAGCCCGGGGCGTCCCGGTAGAAGCCGAAGTTCGGGATCCGTTCGTAGCCGGCCGCCGCGTACATGGCGATGGCCTCGGGCTGCCGGTCGCCGCACTCCAGGATGACCCGCTTGCGCCCCTGCTCCCGGGCCGAGCGCTCCACGGCCGCCAGCACCGCCCGGGCCACGCCCCGCCCCCGGGCGGCCGGGGCGGTGTACATCCGCTTCAGCTCGGCGGTGTCACCCTCGTCGCCGTGGCTGCGCCAGCCCCCGCAGCCGACCGGCTCGCCGCCGAGGTGGGCGACGAGGAAGGCCCCCGCGGGCGGCTCGAACTCGCCCGGGTCGACCGGGGTCTCGTCGCCGCTGCCGCCGTACCTCGCGCCGAGGTCGGCCAGCGCGGCGCGGATCAGCCGCTGCGCGACCGGCGAGTCGAAGCGCTCGGCGTGAATCTCGATCTCACTCACGGGTAAAGGGTACGACCCCTGGCGGGCCTTACCGAAAGTGGTCCCAGCCTGCGGGTCCGTCGTGCGGCCGGCCGTCGACCGTGACCCCCGAACCCGCCGTGACCCGGCCGACCGGCCGCCACTGCGGCGGCAGCGCCACCGCCGACGGGAAGGTCGCGGCCAGCGCGTGGTCCTCGCCACCGGCGAGGAGCCAGGTGTACGGGTCGACACCGAGGGCCTGGGCCGCGTCGCGCATCTGCGGGGGCACCTCGAAGGCGTCCCTGCGCACGTCGACGGCGACGCCGCTGGCCCTGGCGACGTGCCCGACGTCGGCGAGCAGCCCGTCCGAGACGTCGATCATGGCGGTGGCGCCGAGCCGGGCGGCGTGCGGCCCCGCCTCGTAGGGCACCTCGGGCCGCCGGTACGCCTCCACCAGCAGCCGGGGCGTGCGGAACCCCCGCGAGAGCACGGTCAGGCCGGCCGCCGCGTACCCGGTCCGTCCGGCCAGCGCCAGCACGTCCCCCGGCCGGGCACCCGCGCGCGTCACCGGCGCCCGGCCGGCGAGGTCGCCGAGTGCGGTGACCGCGATCGTCAAGGTCGGGCTGGCCGACATGTCCCCGCCGACCACGCTCGCGCCCACCTTCGCCGCCTCGGCGGCCAGCCCGTCGGCGAGTTCCTCGGCCCACCCGATCTCCAGCTCCGGCGGCATGCAGAGCGCGACCAGCAGCGCCGTCGGGCGCGCCCCCATCGCGGCGACGTCGGCCAGGTTCGCCGCCGCCGCCCGGTGGCCGACGTCACGCGCGCCGGACCAGTCCCGCCGGAAGTGCCGCCCCTCCACCAGCACGTCCGTCGAGGCCACCACCCGGGCGTCCGGGGCGGCCACCACCGCCGCGTCGTCGCCCGGACCGAGCAGCACGGTCGATCCGTACGACAACCGGGCGGTCACCCGGTCGATCAGGCCGAACTCGCCGACGTCCGCCACACTCATGCCGGCCCTCCGCCGTGTTCGCTCAACGCTTCTCCTTGACCACCGATAGGGATCAGACCTGGTCCGTAAGGTACTTTCTCCCTTCGGGCCGCTCCAGGGCGGCGACGGACGGAGGTCGAGTCGTGGTACAGGCGTACATCCTCATCCAGACCGAGGTCGGCCGGGCACGTGACGTGGCCGGTCTCATCTCGGACCTTGCCGGCGTGGTACGGGTCGACGCCGTCACCGGGCCCTACGACGTGGTCGTGCTCACCGAGGCGAACACCGTCGACGAGCTCGGCAAACTCATCGTCAGCAAGGTGCAGATGGTGCCCGGCATCACCCGCACCCTCACGTGTTCGGTGGTGCGCCTGTAGATGGACGAGAAGACCGACTCTGCCATGACCGATTCCGACCGTACGGCCGAGGCCCCCGCCCAGCCGACCCGCGACCGGACGACCCGGAGCGCGGCGCTGATCGCGACGCTGATCGCCCTGCCGATCACCGTGCTGGTGGGCGGCGTCGCCTTCGCCCAGCTCTCCCCCGACGAGCCGGCCGCCACGCCGAGCGCCTCCGCCACGAGCGCGGGGCCGCAGTCCACCGCGCCGGTCGAGATGGCCGCGCCGGCGCTGGCCGAACGGCCGACCGTGGTCTGCCGGGCCCTGCTCTCCCAGCTGCCGTCCACGGTCAACGACCTCGTGCAGCGCCCGGTCACCGCCGGCCCGGAGCAGAACGCCGCGTACGGCGACCCGGCCGTCACCGTCGCCTGCGGCGGGGCCGAGCCGGCCGTGGGCGACACCGACGACGTCTGGACGGTGAACAAGGTCTGTTGGTACGCCGTCGAGAAGTCCGACGTCACCGTGCTCACGACGCTCGACCGGGAGACCGCCGTGACGGTCCGGGTGCCGCGCTCCTACGGGCAGGGCCTGCAGTGGGTGGCCCCCGTCTCGGACACCATCGTGGCCTCGGTGCCCTCCAACGGCGACAAGCCGAGCGGCTGCCGGCGCTGATCCGCCCGCGCGCCCTGCCCGCCCCCCGCGCCCGCCGGTCGGCGGGGAAGGCCCCTCCCCCCTCATGCGCCGGGGAGGGGCCTCCGCGGTGGCTCAGTGCAGGCCGACGCCGCGGTGCAGGGCGGTGCGGATGAGGCGGTTGACGAGCTTCGGGTACTCCAGCCCCGCCGCCGCCCACATCCGGGGGAACATCGACGTCGGGGTGAAGCCCGGCATGGTGTTGATCTCGTTGAGGTAGACGTCCAGCTCCGGGGTGACGAAGAAGTCGACCCGGGCAAGGCCGGCGCAGTCGAGCGCGGTGAAGGCACGGACGGCGTACTCCTGGACCTGGCGGGTCACCCGCTCGGGCAGGCCGGCGGGGATGTCGTACTCGCAGGCGGACTCGGAGTCGATGTACTTCGCCTCGAAGTCGTAGAAGTCGTAGTCACCGACGACCCGGACCTCGGCCAGCACGGAGGCCTCCGGCGCGCCGCCGGCCTCCCCCTCCAGCACGCCGCACTCGATCTCGCGGCCGACAACCGCGCCCTCCACGAGCACCTTCGGGTCGATCTGCCGGGCGGTCGCCACCGCCGCGTCCAGGTCCGCCCAGTCGTCGACCTTGCTGATGCCGAAGGACGAACCGGCCCGCGACGGCTTCACGAAGACCGGCAGGCCGAGCCGCTCCTTGTCCGCCTCGCTCAGCGTCATCCCGTTGCGCAGCACCGCGTACGGCCCCACCGGGATGCCCTCGGCGGCACAGAGCTTCTTGGTGAACTCCTTGTCCATGGCGGCGGCGGAGGCGAAGACGTTCGCCCCGACGTAGGGGATGCCGGCCATCTCCAGCATGCCCTGGATGGTGCCGTCCTCGCCGTAGGCGCCGTGCAGCACCGGGAAGACCACGTCGACGTCGGCGAGCGCCCGGGGGCCCTCGGCGGGGTCGAGCACCATCAGCCCGTTGCCGGTCGGGTCGGCGCGCAGCACGATGTCGGTGCCGGACTCGGCGGTGATCTCCGGCAGCCGGCGCGCGTCGATCGCCAACAGGGCCGGGTCGCCGTCGGTCAGCACCCACTGACCGGCCCGGGTGATGCCCACCGGCACCACCTCGAACTCGTCGGGGTCGAGGGCGCCGAGCACGCTGCCCGCGCTGACGCAGGAGATGCCGTGCTCCGGGCTGCGGCCGCCGAAGACGATCGCCACGCGGGTCCTGCCTGGGGTGGTCACTCCGGTCACCTCTTCGTACGCGACTGCGGGGTCGGGGCGCTTCACCGGTTGACCTTACTGTGCGTGGCGAGGGCCGGAAGCCGATACCCGGGGGACGTCCGACGGACCGCGCAACCGGTCAGCGGGGGACATACGCAGCGTGACCGCCCGTCGGGCGATCCGGGGCGGTGACGGCGTCCGGGGCGCACTACGCTGCTCGTCCTATGAGCGCTGATCCCCTCATCGAGTCCCTCTCGGCGGCACTGGACGCCCGCCCCGACGACCTGCCGCTGCGGCTCCACCTCGCCTCGCTGCTGCTGGACGCCGGCCGGGCCGGGGAGGCGATCGCGCAGGTCGGGCAGGCCCTCGCCCGGGACCCGGGAAACGAGCAGGCGCAGGCGCTGATGCAGCGGGCGCTGGGCGGCGCCGTACCCGCGCCGCCGACGCCGCCCCCGACGGGCCCGCGACCGCCGGCGCAGCGACCGGCGCCGGCCGGCCCCGGCGGCGCCGCCGCGACCGCCGACCAGGATCCCCTCGCCGCCTACGAGCGGGAACTGGCCGACGTCGTGCCGCCACGCTTCGCCCGCTCCGGCGACGAACCCGAGCCGGTGGCCGGGCACGAGGACCGGGTGTACGACGTGGAGGCCTCCGGCGTCCGGCTGGCCGACGTGGGCGGCATGTCGGCGGTCAAGGAGCGGTTGGAGCTGGCCTTCCTCGGCCCGCTGCGCAATCCGGAACTGCGCAGGATGTACGGCAAGAGCCTGCGCGGCGGGCTGATGCTCTACGGCCCGCCCGGCTGCGGCAAGACGTTCCTGGCGCGGGCGGTCGCCGGCGAGATGGGCGCGAAGTTCATCTCCCTGTCCATCGTGGACGTGCTCGACATGTGGATGGGCAACTCGGAGCGCAACCTGCACGAGCTGTTCCAGGCGGCCCGCCGCAACGCGCCCTGCGTGCTCTTCCTCGACGAGGTCGACGCGCTGGGGCACAAGCGGTCACAGGTCGGCTCCAGCTCGATGCGGACGCTCGGCAACCAGCTGCTGGCCGAGCTGGACGGGATGGAGGGCAGCAACGAGGGGGTCTTCGTGCTGGCCGCCACCAACACGCCGTGGGACGTCGACCCGGCGCTACGCCGGCCGGGCCGCCTCGACCGGGTGGTGCTGGTGCTGCCGCCCGACGCCGAGGCGCGCCGCTCCATCCTGGAGTACCACCTGCGGGAACGGCCGATCGCGGGGATCGACCTGCGGAAGGTCGTGGCGGCCACCGAGGACTACTCGGGCGCCGACCTGGCCCACCTCTGCGAGACGGCCGCGGAGTTCGCGATGGCCGACTCGGTGCGCACGGGCGAGGTCCGGATGATCGAGCAGCGGGACCTGGAGCGGGCGGTGAAGGACGTCCGCCCCTCGACCCGGCCGTGGATGGCGACCGCCCGCAACGTGGCGATGTTCGCCAACGAGGGGGGCGTCTACGACGACCTGGTCGCCTACCTGAAGCGGCGCCGGATGCTGTGACGCCGGACGGCCCGGCGGGGCGCCGGGCCGCGCCTCCCGCCGGGCCGCGCCTCCCGCCGGGCCGCGCCTCCCGCCGGGCCGCGCC
>NZ_JBAKHV010000071.1:0-24342 GCF_036906775.1 Micromonospora sp. CPCC 205561
GGGCCATGAGCGCCGGGTGAGCTGATCACCGATGACCGCGGTGATCAGCGAGCGGGACACCCGCGACAAACCGCACCGGCTGCGCCGACGGTGAGCCCGCCGTGGGCCCGTCGGCGGCCGGATCGGAACCGCCCTGCGGGGTTCGGCCGGCTCGTCCGGTCCGGCCTCACGTGTGTGCCCGTCCGATTCCTGGCCGCGCGCCATCCGAAGCCGCCGCCGGTCCAGCGGTCCGTGTGTGGCCAGCTACCGTACGTCATCGCACCTGCTCGTCCGCCTGACGGGGGCGCTTCGCCGGCCCCGTCGGCCCGCCTCCGCGCGCGGCCGACGGTCCGGCGTGGAATCTCCGTGTACGCCGGCGTGTGGGCGAAGGCTTCCCTGGTGGGAGCCCCGCTGGCCGGGCGGGCGGCGCGCGGGGAGCCGTTCGGGGGGCGGTCGCCACTTGCGAGTGACAGAAATCGATGTAGCAGAAAGTTGCATATTCCCTCCCTTCGGTCGGGCCTCTAGTGTCCATGACCAGCAGCCAGGGCATCGACCGGTGCCGATAAACACCCTTGCTGTGCGTCGGGTCGGATTCGTCCCGTCCGCGGCGTGACCACAGGCCGGGCGAGCTCGGGGACAGGAGGCGTGATGAGGGCGGGCGACACCGGATCCGCGGCGGCGGTTCCTGTCTCCGACGGACCCACCTGCCGGTGCACCGCCACCGCTCCGGCGGCCGCCGGGACGCCGTACGACGACCGGCCCTTCCTCGCCGTGCCCGGCATGGTCGAAGAGCGCGTCGACCGGCACCCGCACCGCCGGGCGGTGTCGTTCCGGGGCCGCTCGCTGACCTACCGCGAACTCGACGACCTGGCCAACGGCGTCGCCGCCGCCCTGGCCGGGCGGGGCGTCCGGCGGGGCGACCTGGTGCCCGTCCTGCTCGCCGACGGGCTCGAACTGCCCGTCGTCGACCTGGCGCTGATGAAGCTCGGCGCGGCCTTCGTACCCGTCGATCCCGGCTGGCCGGCGGACCGGCTGCGCGCCTCGCTGCGGGTGGTCCGGCCCCGGCTCGCGGTGGTACGCGGCTCCGGCCCGCGTCCCGACACCGCCGGCGTCCCCTGCCTGCCCGTCGACCTCGACGAGATCACCCCGACCCGCCGCCGGCCCGGCGTGCCGATCGGCCCGGCCGACCTGATATACGGAATCTTCACCTCGGGCACCACCGGCACCCCGAAGTGCGCGCTGAACCGGCACGACGGGATCGCCAACCGGCTGCGGTTCATGACCCGCCACTTCGCCGCGACCGGCGACGAGGTGGTGCTCCAGAACAGCCGGCACACCTTCGACTCGTCGGTGTGGCAGATGTTCTGGCCGCTGACCACCGGTGGCCGCGCGGTGGTGCCGGTCGAGGGCGGGTTCCTCGACGTCGAGCGGACCGTCCGGACCATCGCCGACGAGGCCGTCACGATGACCGACTTCGTGCCGAGCGTGCTCGGCGCGCTGGTCTCGGTCCTGGACCGGGACCCGGCCGCCCGCCGCGCCGTCGCGTCGCTGCGCAACGTGATCGTCGGCGGCGAGGAGATCGACCCGTGGGCGGTGCACCGCCTCGTCGAGCTGGTGCCGGGGGTGGCGGTCACCAACGGCTACGGCCCCACCGAGGCGTCGATCGGCATGATCTTCCACACCGTCGCCCGGTCCGACGGCGACGTCATTCCCATCGGCCGGCCGATCGACAACTGCTACGCCGCCGTGGTGGACGCCGAGCTGCGGCCCCTGCCGCCCGGGGAGACCGGCGAGATCGTCATCGGCGGCGTGTGCCTGGGCGAGGGGTACGTCGGCGACCCCGCCCGCACCGCCGAGGTGTTCGTGCCCAACCCGCTGCCCGACATCCCGGGCCCGCGGCTCTACCGCACCGGCGACCTCGGCCGGATCGCCCCCGACGGCCGGCTGCACTTCGCCGGCCGCCGCGACCACCAGCTCAAGGTCAACGGCGTGCGGATCGAGGCCGGCGAGATCGAGACCGCCGCCACCCGGCTGGCCGGCGTACGGCAGGCGAAGGTCCTGCTCGCCCGCGAGCACCGGGGCAAGTCGCTGGCCCTCTTCCTCGCCGCCGAGACCGAGGTGACGGAGCCGCAGGTGCGGGAGCACCTGCGGCGGCTGCTGCCCCGGACCCACCTGCCCCGGCACGTCGTCGTGCGCGACGCGCTGCCGCTGACCGAGAACGGCAAGGTCGACCGGCAGGCGCTGGAGGCCTGGCTGGACCGTACGCTCGCCGACCGGACACGCCCGTCGGCCGCGCCCGCCGAGGCGCGGACCCTGCCCGACCGGGTGCTGGGGGTGTTCCGGACGGTCCTCGGCCGGCCCGACCTCGCCCCCGACACCGACTTCCTCGACGCCGGGGGCGACTCGCTCCAGGCCCTCGACGCGGTCACCGTCCTCGGCGCGGACCAGAGCCTCCGCGTCGGCGTGCAGGACCTGTTCACCCACCGCAGCGCCGCCCGGCTCGCCCGCGCGCTCGCGGTACGGCTGCGCGCGGCCGACCCCGCCGAAACCGAGGACGAGCTGGTGGAGCGGGACGCGAAGGTCCCGGCCGACCTGCCCGTACGTCCCGTCGGCCGGCGCCGGGCGCCGCGTACGGTCCTGGTCACCGGGGCCACCGGATTCGTCGGCGCGCGCCTGGTGCACGAGCTGCTCGCCACCACCGACGTCCGGGTGCTCTGCCTGGCCCGCGCGGCCGACGACGCCGAGGCCACCGCCCGCGTCGTGCGCGCGCTGGCCGAGCGGGGCCTGTGGCGCCCCGGCCACGGCCTGCGCCTGCACGGGTACGCGGCCGACCTCGGCCGCCCGGCCCTCGGCCTGACCCCGCAGGCGTGGGACCGGCTGGTCCACGACTGCGACCTCGTGCTGCACGCCGGGGCGCTGGTCAACTTCCTGTTCGACTACCGGGCCCACCGCGCGGCGAACGTCCTCGGCACCGCCGAGCTGCTCCGGCTCTGCCTGACGGGCCGACCGAAGCCGCTGCACCACGTCTCCACCCTGGGCGTCCTCGACAGCGAGGCCGCCCGCCATCCGCAGCCGCTGCCCGAGACGTACGACCCGGCCCTCGCCGTCCCGCCGACGAGCGGCTACAGCCGGTCGAAGTGGGTGGCGGAGCGGTACCTCGACGAGGCCCGGCGGCGGGGCGCGACCATCACGGTGCTGCGCCTCGGCGAGGTGATGCCGGCGGGCGACGACGGCCACCCCAACCCCCGGGCCCTGACCCACCTGCTGCTGGCGGCCTGCCACCGGCTGCGGATGCGCCCCGAAGCGCCCGTGCGCTCCGACTGGACGCCGGTGGACTGGGCCGCCCGGCGGATCGTCGCCACCGTGGTCGACCCGCGCCAGTGGGGCGGCACGCTGCACGTCCTGCACCCGGTGAGCGTCGACTTCACCGACCTGCCGCTGGCCGGCGCGGAGGCCCTGCCCCGGGTGAGCTGCGGACGGTTCCTGGCCGGGCTGCGGGAGGCGGCGGGCGGGGGCGACCGTGACGCCGCCGTGCTGCTGGCCCTCTTCCCGGCCGGCGCGGGCGCCGACGAGGAGCGGCTGCGGAGGGTGTTCGCGACGCTGCTCACCGACAACCCCCGGCTGTTCCGGCGCGACGGCTGCGCCGAGCTGGAGCGACGTCGAGGTTTCACCGACCGCCGGCTCGGCCCGTCGGTCGGCGCCTACCGCGCCTGGCTGGGCGAGCACGAGGGGCACGAGAGCGGCCGGCTGCTGCTGCCGGCGGGACCAGGGTGAACGGCCGCGCGTGACGCGGCGACCGGCACGGATGAGGGAGTGCAATGCGATACCGCAGGATGGGTCGGCTCGGCTGGCAGGTCAGCGAGGTCGGGTACGGGATGTGGGGCATCGGCGGTGGACCCGGCGGCTTCACCGGCTGGGACTACGACGCCGCGCCGGGCTGCCTGGACGAGGCGGTGGAACGGGGCTGCAACTTCTTCGACACCGCCTGGGTCTACGGGCGGGGCGTCAGTGAGCAGCTCCTCGGCGGCCTGGTGCGCCGGCACCCGGACCGCCGGCTGTACCTGGCCACCAAGATCCCGCCGAAGAACCGCGAGTGGCCGCCCGGCCCCCAGGACAGCCTGGACGACGTCTTCCCGGCCGAGCACATCCGCGAGTTCACCCACCGCAGCCTCGAGAACCTCGGCGTGGACCGGATCGACCTGCTCCAGTTCCACGTCTGGGAGGACCGGTGGGCCGCCGACGGCCGCTGGCAGGAGGCCGTCGCGGACCTCAAGCGGGAGGGCGTGGTCGACGGCATCGGGATCAGCGTCAACCGGTGGGAGCCGACGAACTGCCACGCCGCCCTCGACACCGGCCTGATCGACGTCGTGCAGGTCATCTACAACATCTTCGACCAGGCGCCGGAGGACGAGCTGTTCCCGCGCGCGCAGCGCGACGACATCGCGATCATCGCCCGGGTGCCGTTCGACGAGGGGACGCTGACCGGCACGCTGACCGCCGACAGCACCTGGCCGGAGGAGGACTGGCGCAGCACGTACTTCGGGCCGGAGAACCTGCTGCCCAGCGTGGAGCGCGCCGAGCGGCTGGCCGCCGACGTGCCGGCGGGGATGACCATGCCGGAGCTGGCGCTGCGGTTCATCCTGCACCACCCGGCGGTGAGCACGGTGATCCCGGGTATGCGCCGGGTCGAGCACGTGCGCGCCAACCTGGCCGTCAGCGACGGCGTACCGCTGGACGCCGGGCTGCTGGAGACGCTGCGCGGCCACCGGTGGGACCGCAAGCCCACGGCGTGGTCGCAGTGAGCGCGGCCCGCCACGGGTCCGCGCCGGGGTGGCGGGCGAGGCGGTACGGGAGGCCGGCATGCCGGTGATCGCCATGTGGGCGCATCCCCGGGCGCTCTCCACCGCGTTCCTGCGCATGATGATCGCCCGCGGTGACGTCACCGTCGTCCACGAGCCGCTGGTCACCCTCGTCGACGAGGGGCACGTGGAGCTGCCCGCCGCCGACGGGGGCACGGTCACCGTAACCGACCCCGCCGAGGTGGCCGCGCACCTGAACGCGCTCGGCCGGGACCGGACGGTCTTCGTCAAGGACACCCTGGAGTACCGGTACCGGCACCTGTTCGACCGTCCCGAGGCGATCGCGGACGTCACGCACACCTTCATCGTCCGCGACCCGGCCCGCACGATCAGCTCGCACTACGCGATCAAGCCGACGGTGACCTGCCCGGAGATCGGCTACGAGCACCAGTGGGAGCTGTTCGACCTGGTCAGCCGGACCGCGCACCGGCCGCCGGTGGTGATCCGGGCCGAGGACCTGCTGCGGCACCCGGGGGCGACGGTGTCGGCCTGGTGCGAGGCCGTGGGGCTGCCGTTCCGGCCGGAGGCGCTGAACTGGGCGCCGGGGGAGCGGGCCGAGTGGCGGCGCACCCGCAAGTGGCACCTCGACGTCGAACGCACCTCGGGCTTCTCGCCGGTCGAGAAGTCCTTCGAGGTGACCGTCGCCAACAACGACACCCTGCGGTCGTACCACGACCACCACCAGCCCTTCTACCAGCGGCTGATCCGGCACGCCATCTCCATCGGGGAGGACTCATGACCACCACCGCCGCGCCGCCCGCGACCGCGTCGTCGACGCTGTCGCCCGGCGAGCTGTTCGCCCGCGCGTACGCCGACGATCCCGCCGGCGCCGAGGTGCGCTTCGACTACACCATCACGGACGCCTTCCAGCCGACCAAGGAGCGGCCCCGGGTGACCGTGCGCAACCTGTTCCGCAAGCGGTCGGTCGGCATGGAGCCGGTCCGGTTCTGGTGCGAGTCCCGGCCCGACGCCGGGGAGGCGGCGGCGGTGCACGAGTCGGGCCTGCGCCGCGAGGCCGCCTTCCGGTTCGGCACCGCCTCCGCCGGGGTGCACCCGATCCGCGCCTGGGTGCGCATCCCCGAGGAGCTCGCCGACGACCCGGAGGCGCTGGCCGTCTTCGTCGACTACCGGCTGCTCGTCCGCCTCGCCACGGCCGAGAACCAGGCGCTGACCATCGGCGAGGGCGGCCTGCTGCGGCACCCGGAGATCGGGCGGCTGCCGTACCGGCACGACTGGCTCAGCGGCCTGCTCGCCGCCTGCGACGAGATCGAGCAGACCGGCGCCACGCCGCACGCGATGATCGTCAATCCGAGGGACTACTACACCCACCTGCTCGGGCGCGGCGCCCTGCTGGCCGACCTGGCCCGCAACGGCGTACAGATCAGCCGGACCCGGATGGTGGCCCCGGGGGAGGCGGTGGTGGGCGACTTCGCGATGGCGGCGCGGCTGCTGGACGCCGGGTGCTCCGCGATCCGCGTCGGCACTCCGCCGCCCGGAACCTTCGCCACCGAGGGGCCGGCCGTCTGCGCCGAGATCCACGAGGGGCTGGCCGTGCACCTGCCGACCCACTTCTTCCACGTCGTACCGGCCTGACCCCTGTCCTGGCGGGTGGCCGGCCGCCGCCGGCGCCTCCCGCGAGGCGGTGGGCGACCTGATCGCTCGTGCTCGGGATGCGGGCGTCGGCTCCTCGACGGCGCGGGTGGGCGCGGTCGGCCCCGGACGGGTGGGCCCGTTCCGGCAGGACCTGGAGCGGGCGGGTCCGGGGCCGGCCGAGTCCGCAGCGGTTGATCCGGACGCGGTCGAGGTCCGTGGTGAACGGACGCCGCCGGCGGCGGAACCATCGACACGGGTCCGCCACGTGGCGTGGTTCGCGGGCACCGGTCCCCGCCGCCGCGACGTTTCCCGGAACTTCTCGACGCGACGTACCGCGGGGCCCGTCGGGCCGGCAACGCCGCAGCCGGCACCCGTCAACTCACGATTGGCAAAACCCGGGTCCAACCCCGACACTGGACGGACGAGCAGAGACTCCTCCGGCTCTGCACCACCCCCGGGACGCGACCTCGATGATCTGTCGTTCGGCCCACCCGCACGGCCTTGCCCGCGACGACTCCGCAGGCGGCAGCGGGTGCAGGTGCCGCCACTGGATGTCGCTCAGGTCGTGCCGCGCCGCCGCCAGGTCTCCGGTCCTCAGGTCCGCCTGGTCGCGCGGCCGCCCACCGGAAACCTCCTTGGGTCATCGATCCCCGCCCCGCCGTGACCACACCCGGCCGACACCCACTCACGGAACGCGCCCTAGGAGCGGCACCGCATGACCACCATCGGTGGGAAACTCTCGTTCTACCGGCCCATCGCGCCGCTCTTCGCCGCCATCTTCCTCTGCCTGCTCGGGGTGGGCGCCTCCCTGGCGGTGCTGCCGTTCTACGTCCTCGACGAGCTGGACGGCAACCGGGTCGAGGTGGGCGTCGTGATCGCCGCCATCGCGGTCTCGGCGGTGATCGCCCGGCCCATCGCCGGCCGGCTCGGTGACCGGCACGGGTACCGGACGGTGATGCTGGCCGGGGCGGCGCTCTGCGCGGCGGCCGGCGCGGCGTACCTGCTCGCCGGCAACGTCGGCGTGCTGCTCGGCGTCCGGGTCCTGCACGGGGTGGGCGAGGCGGCCGTCTACACCGCCGGCGCGGCCTGGCTGGTGGCGCTCGCGCCGGCCGACCGGCGGGGCCGGGTCGTCGGCCTGTACGGCGTGTACATGTGGCTGGGCATCACGCTCGGGGCACTGCTCGGGGCGGTGCTGCTGCGCGCCTCCGGCTATCCCGCGGTGTGGCTGTTCGCGGTCCTGGCGGCGGCCGCCGGGGCCGCGCTCGTCGCCGCCCGCCCCGGGCCCCGGCAGGCGGCCCCGACGGGGCGCTCCGGCATCCTGCCGCGCAGCACCGTGGCGCCCGGCGTCGCGCTCTCCCTGGCCGGGTTCGGCTACGCCGCGCTGGCCGCGTTCGTGGCCCTGCACATGGCCGAGCGGGGCGTCGAGAACGGCATCGCCGCGTTCAACGCGTTCGGCTTCACGTACGTCGGGGTCCGGCTCTTCGTCGGCGGCCTGCCCGACCGGCTCGGCGCCGGCCGGGTGGCGGTCGGTTCGGCCCTGGTGGAGGCGGTCGGGCTGCTGCTCGTGGCCCTCGCGCCGAACCTGCTGGTCGCGGTCCTGGGCGGGCTGGTGATCGGCGCCGGGCTCTCGCTGCTCTTCCCGGCGCTGGCCCTGTTGGTGATCAACCGGACGGATCCGGCGCGCCAGGGGGCGGCGCTCGGCGCGTTCACCTCGTTCTGGGACATCGGCCTGGTCGGCGGGGCGCCGCTGGCCGGGCTGGTCGCCAGCGCGGCCGGCTACCCGGCGGTCTTCCAGGTGATGTTGGTGGCGGCGCTGGTCTCGGCGGGCATCTCGGCGTGGACGATGCTGCCCCGCCGCTCGTCGCTCGGGCAACGCTCCGGTTGACCCCGCCGGCGGTCGCTGCCACGCACGGCGCGGGTGCTCCGGCTCGGGCCGACGGTGGGGTCAGGTGAAGCGGGCCGGCGACAGCGGGGCGGGGTCGACGGGGGGCGGTGCGCCGACCGCCAGCGCGGCGAGCAGCGCGCCCGCCGCAGGCGAGGTCTGTACGCCGTAGCCGCCGAGCCCCGCCAGCCAGAGGAAGCCCGGCGCGTCCGGTGCCGGGCCGATCACCGGCACGTCGTCCGGGGCCGCGGTCCGCAGCCCCGCCCAGGCCCGGTGCACCCGGCGGATCTCCAGGGTGGTCGCCTCCTGCACGCGCTCGGCGCCGATCGCCACGTCGAGGTCGTCGGGGCGGGCGTCGCCGGGCTGGCTCGGGGTGGCGTCGGCGGGGGAGACCAGCAGGCGCCCCGACTCCGGCTTGAAGTAGAAGGTGTCGCCCACGTCGCCGACCATCGGCCAGTCCGCGGCCGGGACGCCGGGGGGCGCGTCCACCAGGAAGGCGGTGCGCCGCAGCGGGACCAGCCCCAGCGGTCGTACGCCGGCCGCGGCGGCGACCTCGTCGGCCCAGGCGCCCGCCGCGTTGACCACGACCCGGGCGGTGAACTCGCCGGCGTCCGTGCCCACCCGCCAGCCACGGCCCTCGCGCCGCAGCCGGCTCACCCGGGCGCCGCAGACCACCCGGCCGCCGGCCGCCCGGATACCGCGCAGGTAGCCCTGGTGCAGCGCGGCGACGTCGAGGTCCCGGACGGCGGGCTTCACCATCGCCCGCCGGCACCACTGCGGCCGCACGACGGGGCAGTACCGGGGCAGGTCGGCGAGGTCGATCTCCCTGGCCGGCGGGTCCACCTCGGAGCCGGCGCGCAGCGCCGCCTCGAAGGCGTCCTCCCCGCCGGGCGGGCAGAGGGCGAGCGCGCGGCGCGGCGTGAGCAGCGGGTGCTCGGCGAAGCCCGGCGGAGGCGTGTTGAGGAAGGCCCGGCTGGCCCGGGTCAGCGCGCGCACCGCCGGCCCGCCGTAGTACTCGGAGAAGACCGCGGCGGAGCGGCCGGTGGAGTGCTGGCCGGGAACGCCCTCCATCTCCGCCAGCACCACGCTGCCGTACGCGCCGAGCTGGTGCCCCGCGCTGGCGCCCGCGATGCCGCCACCGATGACCAGATAATCGATCATCGACTGAACGGTAGTCGGGTGGCCCCGGCGGGGGCAATGGTCGACAGGGATCGATCTTTCGACGGACCCTGGTCCGGCCGTGCCGCGAACCCCGGCGCCCGGCCGGCTGACCGGGCGCCGGGCGCGCGGGTCAGGGCCCGCAGTAGAGCAGCCGGTTCACCGTGCCGCCCACCACGCCCGAGACGACGCCGGTGGTCGCCCGGCCGGTCAGGTAGGCCGCCACCTGGGCGGGGCTCCAGGTCGGGTTGGCCGAGAGGGCGAGCGCGGCGCAGCCCGCGACGTGCGCGGCGGCCATCGAGCCCCCGCTGATGGTGTTGACCGCCGTGTCGCCGGTGTGCCAGGTGGAGGTGATGTTGGCGCCGGGGGCGTACAGGTCCAGGCAGCTGCCGTGGTTGCCGCTCGGCATCCGGGCGTCGGTGCTGGTGGTGCCGGCCACGGTCAGCGCCGCCGGCACCCGGGCGGGCGAGTAGTTGCAGGCGTTGGCGTTCGAGCTGCCCGCCGTCACGGCGTAGGTGATGCCCGAGGCGATCGAGTTGTTCACCGCGTTGTCCAGCGCCGTGCTGGCGCCGCCGCCCAGGGCCAGCAGCGCCACCGCCGGGCGCACCGCGTTCGCGGTGACCCAGTCGACGCCCGCGATCACCTGGGAGAAGGTGCCGCTGCCGGCGCAGTTGAGCACCCGCACCGGCCGCAGCCGGATCTCCTTGGCCACCCCGTGCAGGGTGCCGCCGATGGTGCCGGCGAGGTGCGTGCCGTGGCCGTTGCAGTCGTCCGCCGGACCGCCGTCGACCAGGTCGACGCCCCCGCCGGCCCGCACGCCGAAGTCGACGTGCGTGCTGCGCACCCCCGTGTCGATGACGTACGCGTGCACGTTGTGGGCGGTGTTCGGATAGGCGTACCGGCCGTTGAGCGGCAGGTAGCGTTGGTCGATGCGGTCCAGGCCCCAGGACGGGGGGTTGAGCTGCACGCCCGGCCCGACGAGGGTCGTCACCCGGTCCCGTTCCACGTACGCCACGGCCGGGTCGGCGGCGAGCCGGCGGGCCGCCCGCTCCGGCAGGTGCGCGACGAAGCCGCTGAGCGCGTGCGCGTAGACGGGGCCGAGGGTGGCGCCGTAGCGGTCGGCGAGCCGGTCGGCGACGCCCGTCACGGTGTTCCGCCGGTCGCCGGCGGCGCCCAGGGCGTCGCCGGCGAGCACGACGACGTATCCGTCGGCCGTCGCGGCCGGGTGGTCGGCGTGCAGGATCGCGCCGCCGGGGGACGCGTCCGCGGGAGCGCCCATCGTGGCGAGCACCGTGGCGGCGGTGAGTACGCCCACCGCGCGGGCCCTCCATCGCCGGGTACGGGGAAGTGTCATCTGCCGGTCCTCCTCCTGTCGACCCGCGCCGGCTCGTGACCGGGCGCGGGACAGCCTGGCCGTTGAGAGGAGGCTATCGGCTATATAGATCGATCTGAATGTCGGCTTCCGGCTAGTCCTCGGCGAAGCGGTAGAGCACGAAGCCGTACGCGGACTCCGGCTGGTCGCCGTCCCTGCCCGCGCCGCAGACGACCACGCTGGTGTTCCACGAACACGTGTCGCCGCGTACGTCCGCCAACTGGCCCATCTCGGTCACGTCGCCGGAGCCGACCGACGCGCCGGCGACGCTGCTGTCGTCCTCGATCGAGCTGGGCGCGTCGGCGAAGAGGAGCAGGTTGCCCGCGTCCAGCCGGACCGCCACCCCGCCGCGGTCCCGCAGCGCGGCGCGGCCCTCCCGGTCGAAGAGCGTGCCGGCCGGATCCGGGGTGGTGCGGCGGGCGAGCAGGTGCTCGCCGAGCGGCACCAGCCGGGTCGCCTTCGGCGCCTTCCAGCGGGTCGGCTTCCCCTCCTCGGCCGCCGTCACCACCTCGGCCGAGTCCTCGTCGCCGCCGGCGACCTCCAGCAGGCAGGCCCGGTGCTCGCCGCAGGGCACCAGCGCCTTCGGCCGGCGCCGGTCGTCCTCGGCGGTGTACAGCACCTTCGGCTGGGCGTCGTTGGTCAGCTCGTACGCGAGCAGCTGGTAGCCGGCGTCGTCGCGGGCCACGTAGAGGCGGTCCTCGTGGGCCACCACCAGGTCGTCGCTGTCGGCCACCCCGGCCCGGGTGCGGACGATCCGGCCCGTGCCCATGTCGATCAGCCGGACGGACCGGTCCGCCCCCACCTGCACGACCTGCCGGACCTCGCCGAGCCACGGGTCGCGCGGGGACCCGTCGAGGAAGGCCGGCCCGCCCAGCGCCGCGTCGGTGGTGACCGGGTGGACGCTCGTGCGGGTGTCGTCGTACTGGTCGCGCGGGTTGGGCTGGTCCCAGATCTCGCCACCGTCGCTGAGGCGCAGCCCGACCAGCCGTCTGCCGGCGCGGTCGACCCGCACGGCGACGTCCTCGCCGAAGAGGACGTCGTCGTTGCCCAGGAGCGGCCGCCGCCACCGCTGGTCGCCGGAGGCGCCGTCGAGCAGCGTCAGGTCCCGGGGCGTGTCGTCGCCGATCGCGTCGGCGAAGACCGCGACGGCGCCGGGCAGCGCGACGATCCGCTCCCACCGCTCGGCGGACGTCTCCGTCTGCCGCCGCCACCTCTCCGCGCCGGTGCCGGCGTCGACGGCCACCACCTCCAGCCGCCCGTCGGGGAGCGGATGTGCGAGGTAGGCGCGGTCGCCGAGGACCGCGGTGAACATGTCCGCCGGTCGCTGGGTGCCGGCCGGCACCCGCTTCACCAGCTCGACGGCGGTGCGGAACTCCAGGGCGGGATAGCGGTCCCGGGTCAGGTAGAGCACTGCCGCGGTTCCCACGCCGGCGAGGGCGAGCACGGCGGCGAGTGAGATCCACAGCGCCCGGCGCCGGGGGAGCGCGGGGCCGGTCCGGCCGCCGCCGGGCGGGGGCGACACCGGCGAGCCGGAGACGGGTACGCCCGGCCACGCCCCCTGCGGCCCCGGTCCGGCGGGCCCGCCCCCGGGTACGCCCGGAGCCCGCCCGACGGGGTCGACCGGGGCGCCGCCGTGCCCGGCCGACCTGGCGGCCGGTGCCGTCGGGCCCGGCGCCCCCCCAGGTAAGAACGGCGCGGGGCCCCCGGCGGCCGGTGCCCACGGTGCCGCGAACGGCGCCGCCGCCGCGGCGGCCGTCCCCGGCGGTGCGAACGGCGTCGCGCCGGCGGCCGGGAGGCCGGGGGAGGCCGGCGACGCGGCGGGCACGGTCGGGGCGGTCGACGGGTCGCCGACCATGGTCGGCGTCAGGCCGGCGGGGAGGGCCGGCGTGACGCCCTCCGGGCCGGCCACGACGGTCGGCGCGGGCCCCGCGCCGGCGGGCACGGCCGGCGCGCCCCCGGGCCCGGCGGACCCGTGCGGCGGTGGGCCGGCGGACCCGGGGCGCCCGTCGTGGCCGAAGCTCCCGGGACCCGGCTGTCCGGTCTCCAGGGGATCCTGCTGCCCCGCCGCCTCGGGCGCGGCCTCTGCCTGTGCGGCTACGGGTTGCGGCGCGGCGGGTTGCGCGGGCGCGGCGAAGGCGCTGGCGGCCCGGGCGCGCCGGGGCAGGGGCAGGTCGGTCAGCGCCCCCTCGGCCACCGGCAGCTCCGGCTGCTCCAGCACGGTCGGGGCGACGCCCAGTTCGGCGTGCAACAGCCGGGCCACCATCGGCATCCGGGTGGCGCCGCCGACCAGGAACAGGCCCGTGAGCTGCTGCGGATGGAGCCCTGCGGCGCCGATCACCTCGCGGGTCACCTCGACCGCCCGGCCCAGCAGCGGCGCGGCCACCCGCTCCAGGTCGTCCCGGGTGAGCGTGAGCACCGCCTCCACCCCGGGCACGGCCACCGGCGCGGCCGTGGCCCGCGACAGCATCTCCCTGGCGCCCCGCACGTTCTCCCAGAGCTCGTGCCGCTCCCGCCACTGCGTCGCGGACCCGGGGTGGGTCAGCCGCTGCCACCGCGCCGGGTGCTCGGCCCCGACCAGCTCGCCGACCCGGCCCAGCAGGGCCACGTCCAGGTCCAGGCCGCCGAGGTCGTCGGCGCCGCCCGCGGCGACGACGGAGAACCCGGAGTCGCCCCACGGATCGGCGCCCTCGTTGCCCAGCACCGCGACGTCCAGCGTGCCGGCGCCGAGGTCGAAGACCGCGATCGTCCCGCCGACGGGCACCGGCCGGCGCAGCACCTGGGTGTAGTAGCGGGCGGCGGCCACCGGCTCGCGCAGCAGCCGGGTGCCCGGCGGCGTGGGGCCGGAGAGGGTGTGCTCGGCCGCCGACGGCCAGCCCGCCGCCGCCAGGGCGTCGGAGAGCACCTGACGCCGGGCCGCGTCCCAGGTCGCCGGGCAGGTGAGCACCGCCGGCGGCAGGAACCCGACCGCCTCGACGGCCGAGCGGGCCACCGCGTGCAGCGTCGCGGCCAGCAACTCGGCCGGCGGGTAGCGGCGGTCGCCGAGCGGCACGGCGCTCTCGTCGATGCGCCGCTTCGGGTTCGCCTCGTACCGGCCCGGATCGGTCCGGGCCAGGCGCTGGGCGTCCCGGCCGGTGTGCAGCAGCCCGTCGGTGTCGGCGTACACGCCGGAGGGGACGATCGGCTGCCCGTCCACCAGCAGCGGGCGGGTGTGCCCGTCGGGCCGGCGCAGCACGGCGACGGTGTGGGACGTGCCGAGGTCCACGCCGAGGGCGTACCCCTCGTGCTGGCCTGCCATCTGCCGTTACCTCCGCGCGGGACGAGGGGATGCCCGGCCCGCATCGTACGCAGCGGCCGCACCGCCCCCGATCTCGCCCTGACGCTCGAGCAGGTCGTCGACGCGCCCCTCCCGGGACGCGACGAAGAAGGCCTGGACCATGCCGCTGCCGGGCCCGGTCGGTCTCCGGCGCCGGGCCCGCCCCGCGCTCGCCGGCGGGCCCGGCGGGCGGTGCGCGCGGCGACACCAGCCGCACGCCCGGCCGGCGGTCGCGTGCGGGCAGGCGCTCAGGCCGGGTGCACGAGCCGGAAGCGCTCAGTCAGCACCAGGGTGTCGTCGTCGACCGTGAAGCCGGGGTCGCCCAGCTCCGCGCGCACCTCGGGGCTGTGCCAGAACCTCTCGTGCCCGGCCCGCCACTGCGCCACCGACTCGTCCCCCTCGCCCTCGTCCAGGGCGTGCCGCAGGTCGACGTCGCCGAGCCGGAGCACGCGCACCTCGGTCGTCTCGATCACCGCCACCCGCCGGCCCGCGGAGTCGAGCACCGCCGACCGCTGCCCGACCTCGGGCAACGGCTCGTTCGTCCGCTCGTAGCCGAGCACCAGGCTGGACGTCGCGGTCTTCGCGCCGGAGAGGATGGCCGCGACCAGCCTTTCCCGCAGCGGCCCCGGGAAGGCGAACTCCGCCACCGGAAGATCATCAAGTTCCACGCCCGGAAGGGTACCCGCGTCCCGAGGACGGTCCGCGCGTCGACAGGCGCCGTCAGGGCGGCCGGCTCGGGTTGCGGCACGGGCGCGCTGGTTCAGCGGCCGTCGCAGGGCTCGCCGGGCGGACGCTCCTCGGGCCGGGGCGGCCGTACGTGCCTCAGGTCCCTGGGATCGGCCGCTCCACAGGCGGCGTAGTTGCGGCGCGCGTCGAGCAGGCTCAGGCTCCGGTTCGGCCCGCCGCGTACCCGGCCGGCGTCATGCTCGTCCTGACCGTCGTCCTCCCAGAAGCAGACGTCGCAGATCTCGAAGGCGCCCCGCTCGCCCAGCGTCAGGTGACCGCAGCACGGGCAGGCGTACGGGCCGTCCTCCGCCCCCAGGCTCACGCTGACGAACGGCTCTCCGGCAACACGTTCCACGACGCGCAGCCTCGCACACCCGCCAACGGTCACCTCACGGCGTCAGGGGCCCCGGCGGGCGTTGAGGCGGGCGGCCTGGCGCGTCAGGTGGTCGCGCTCGGCGAGGTTGGGCGCCTTGTGGGCGGCCTCGGCGTACAGCCGGGCCGCCGTGCCCGGGTCGCCGTCGCGTTCGTGGAGGTACGCCGCCACCGCCGCGTGGCGGGGCAGCGAGTCGTCCAGCCCCGCGAGCGCCGCCAGGCCGGCGCGCGCCCCGTCGGCCTCGCCGACGGCCACCGCGCGGTTGAGCCGGACGACCGGGCTGTCCGTCAGGCGGGTGAGTTCGTCGTACCACTCGACGATCTGCACCCAGTCGGTCTCCTGCGCGGTGGGCGCGTCGGCGTGCAGTGCCGCGACGGCGGCCTGGGCCTGGAACTCGCCCAGCCGGTCGCGGGCGAGGGCCGCCTGCAGGATCTCGACGCCCTCGGCGATCGACGCGGTGTCCCACCGGCTCCGATCCTGCTCGGCGAGCGGCACCAACCTGCCGCCGGGCGCGCACCGGGAGGCGCGGCGGGCGTGGTGCAGCAGCATCAGGGCCAGCAACCCCGCCACCTCCGGGTGGTCGATCGCGGCCGCGAGCTGCCGGGTGAGCCGGATGGCCTCGGCGGCGAGGTCGACGTCGCCGGAGTAGCCCTCGTTGAAGACCAGGTAGAGGACGCGCAGCACGGTGGCGACGTCGCCGGGCTGGTCGAGACGTACGCCGGAGACGGTGCGCTTGGCCCGGCTGATGCGCTGCGCCATGGTCGCCTCGGGCACCAGGTAGGCCTGGGCGATCTGGCGGGTGGTCAGCCCGCCGACGGCGCGCAGCGTGAGGGCGACCGCCGACGACGGGCTCAGCGACGGATGGGCGCACAGGAAGTAGAGCTGGAGCGTGTCGTCCACCGTGGGAGCGGGCCCGGGTGCCGGCTCCTCGTCGACGAGGTCCTCGCGCCGGCGCCGGGCGGCGTCGGCCCGGGTCGCGTCGAGGAACCGACGCCAGGCGACGGTGACCAGCCAGCCCTTCGGGTCCCGCGGCGGCTCGGCCGGCCAGGTGCGGACCGCCTCGACCAGCGCGTCCTGCACGGCGTCCTCGGCCGCCGCGAAGTCGACTCCGCGGCGGCCGAGGACGCCGAGCACGCTCGGGGTGAGGCTCCGGAGCAGTGCCTCGTCCATCAGGTCACTCCGTGATGGTGGGCGGCGCCGTCAGGAAGGGGCGCAACTCGAGCCACTCGTGGATCGGCTTCCCGCCCGCCCCCGGGGCGGCCGACAGCTCCCCGGCCAGCTCCACGGCGCGCTCGTAGCTGTCGACGTCGATCACCATCCAGCCGGCGATGAGGTCCTTGGTCTCGGCGAACGGGCCGTCGGTGACCGGCGGGCGCCCCGCACCGTCGTACCGGACGAACGTCCCCTCGGGGGCGAGCGCCTGACCGTCGACGTACTCGCCGGTGCCTTCGAGCCGCGTCGCGAAGTCGTGCATGTACTTCATGTGGGCCGAGATCTCCTCCGGCGTCCACTGGTCCATCGGCACGTCGTTGACCGCGGCCGGAGCGCCGCGGTAGTGCTTGAGCAGCAGGTACTTGGCCATCGTGTTTCTCCTCGGTGCTGGTTGCGACCCATCTTCGTCGCGTTCACCCCGGGGACGGAGCCGACCACGGGTTCTCGACATCGTCGTCGAGATTCTTTTCCCGGCACTTCGGTGTCAGGACCTGCCTGACACTTCCTGCTGCGGTAACGGATCATGAGAAGCATGGCCGTGTCCCAGCCCCCCGCCCCCGACGCTCTTGCCGAGGCTGTCCGGCAGGAGTTGATCGCGGCCGGCCTGCCCGTGCTGCCTCGGCAACCTCGTGAGGCATCCCACTGCACCGGCGTGTCCGTCGAAGGCTCCGAACATGGTCCCGGGGTGTGGATCGGTTGGGTCGTCAGCGACGTCCTGCGCGAAGCGGCCCTCATGGCCCTCGAAGCGGGCGCCTACCGGCACGGCGGCTCGGAGACGCACCCCGCCATCCGGCATTCCTCGACGGTCAGGTTCGCGATGACGGCGGCGATTGCGGAGATCCTCGAAGCGGCCGGCTACCGGGTGGAAAGGGACGCCGACGACTATCGGCCGGGCGGGTTGCTGGTGCTGGAGCAGCGCTCCGGGCCCACCTGGCGTGACCCGGTAGGTCCACCGCTCGCCGGGTCGGGTGGACACATGCCTGGCGTGCGGGTGCGGCTGACCGACGGTGTCCACGGCGAGTCCGTCACCAGAGTGGTGGGAGCCAGGCACACCACATCGCTGGACGAGCCGCCAGCCGCCTATCTCGTCGAGCACCCGCATGGGACTGGCGAGTTCCAGGTGCCCGCGACGGCGATCGAGCTGGCCTACGAGGACGACTAGAGCGCACCCCCGTCGCGGCCGGGTGTTCCATCTCCACCCAGGACGTTCCACCCACCGAACGAGAACGGCCCAGGCTCGGCGACAACGCCGCTGACCTGGGCCGGAGTTCGTGGAGCGGGCGACGGGAATCGAACCCGCACCGTCAGTTTGGAAGACTGAAGCTCTGCCATTGAGCTACGCCCGCGTGCGCCTCGTCGAGCGGGGCGCACGCACAGCGTACCCAATGATCCGCGTGCCCCGCGCGGCCGTATGCCGCGGTGGTCGCGACGGGAGGTGCCGGAGGGGCGCATGTCCGGTTGGTCCCCCTTCGGCGCGTTGGGTGACGCCCCGGGACTGCCGGCGGCCCGCGACCGCATAGACTGCTCGTCGCCACGGGGTGTGGCGCAGCTTGGTAGCGCACTCGCTTTGGGAGCGAGGGGCCGTGGGTTCAAATCCCGCCACCCCGACTGTCGTCCGCGGCCGGTCGCCGGGGTCGCCCTCCGCGGTCCCGGCCCCTGCCGGCACGCCGGGCCGGCTCGCCTACACTCGATGGGCTTATCACGCCCAGACTAAAACCGAGATCCGTCAAGGAGTACGCCTGTGAAGAGCACCGTCGAGACTCTGAGCCCGACGCGCGTGCGGCTCGCCATCGAGGTGCCGTTCGTCGAGCTCGAGCCGAGCCTCAGGAAGGCGTACCGGGAGATCGGGCAGCAGGTCCAGGTGCCCGGCTTCCGCAAGGGCAAGGTTCCGGCGGCCGTGATCGACCAGCGGGTCGGCCGGGGCACCGTCCTCAACGAGGCGGTGCAGGAGGCCATCCCGCAGAACATCCTCGCCGCCGTCCGCGAGCACGACCTGAAGACGCTCGGCCGCCCCGAGGTCGAGATCACCGAGTTCAACGACGGTGACTCGCTGAACTTCACCGCCGAGGTCGACGTCCGCCCGGAGATCACCCTGCCGGACCCGGCCACCATCGAGGTGACCGTCGACGAGCTCCAGATCGACGACAGCGAGATCGACGAGCAGGTGAAGAGCCTGCGCGAGCGGTTCGCCACCCTGAAGACCGTCGAGCGGGCCGCCCAGGAGGGCGACTACGTCCAGATCGACCTGAACGCGACCGTCGACGGCGAGGACGTGCCGGGCGGATCCGCGAGCAACATCTCCCACGAGGTCGGCAGCAAGCAGCTCCTCCCGGGCCTGGACGAGGCCGTCGTCGGCCTGGCCGCCGGCGAGGACACCACCTTCACCACCCAGCTCGTCGGCGGCGACTTCGCCGGCCGCGACGCCGATGTGGCGGTGACCGTCCGCACGGTCAAGGAGAAGGAGCTGCCGGAGCTCAACGACGAGTTCGCCCAGATGGCGAGCGAGTTCGACACCATCGAGGAGCTCCGCGGCGACCTGCGCGAGCGGGTCGCCCGGGGCAAGCGGGTCGAGCAGATCTACGCCGCCCGGGACAAGGCGCTGGAGCAGATGGTGGCCGCCGCCGAGGTGCCGGCGCCGGAGGGCGTCATCCGCGAGGAGGTCGAGAACCGCAAGCAGGCGATGGTCGACCAGCTGGAGCGGATCGGCGCCTCCCTGGAGGAGTACCTCGCGGCCGAGGAGAAGACCGAGGAGCAGATCGACGCCGAGCTGACCGAGGCGGCGACCGAGGGCGTCAAGATCCAACTGCTGCTGGACACCCTCGCCGACGCCGAGGACGTGCAGGTCTCCGACGACGAGTTCGGTCACGAGATCGTGCACCGGGCCCAGCGCGCCGGGATGGCTCCGCAGCAGTACTACGACCAGCTGGTCCGCTCGGGCGCGGCCGGTGCCGTCTTCGGTGACGTGCGGCGGGGCAAGGCCCTGGCCTCGGTCATGGAGCGCATCAAGATCAAGGACTCGGCGGGCGCCGAGGTGACCCTCGACGCGCTGCGCGCCGAGGGCGAGGCCGAGCACGACCACGAGCACTGATCGTCGGGGACGGCCGCCGTCCGCCGCCTGCGGTGGACGGCGGCCGATTCCCTTTTCGGGTACGCCCCGGCGGTGCTGCGCTGATAGCGAACACTGCCCGGACCGGCGCTCTGCCATCCGGCTGAGCGGTTAGTGTCGGGTAGGACGGTACGGAGAGCGAAGGGCTGCCATGACCGACATGCACATCCAAGCGAAGCCGCTCCGGGCGATCGATGCCCGCGGTGGCGACACCATTGGCAACCTCGACGACTCGGTCTACAACCGCTTGCTCAAGGAACGCATCATCTTCCTGGGCAGCGAGGTGACCGACCAGGTCGCCAACCGCATCTGCGCGCAGCTGCTGCTGCTCGCCGCGGAGGACCCGGACCGCGACATCAACCTCTGGATCAACTCGCCGGGCGGTTCGGTCTACTCCGGCATGGCGATCTACGACACCATGCAGTTCATCGACAACGACGTCTCGACCGTGGCGATGGGCATGGCGGCGTCCATGGGTCAGCTGCTGCTCTGCGCCGGCACCAAGGGCAAGCGCTACGCCCTGCCGCACGCGCGGATCATGATGCACCAGCCCTCCGGCGGCCTGGGCGGCACCGCGTCCGACATCGCCATCCAGGCGGAGCAGATGCTCTACACCAAGCGGATGTTCCAGGAGCGGGTCGCGCACCACACCGGTCAGAGCCAGGAGCAGATCGAGGCGGATTCCGACCGCGACCGTTGGTTCACCGCCCAGGAGGCCCTGGACTACGGCTTCATCGACAAGGTGATCATCGGGGCCGCCCAGGTTCCGGATGGCGCCGGGACCCTGAGCTGAGGAGCTGACGATGACCGACCTGAGCCTGCCGCCCCAGTTCGCGGCCGTGCACAACCGCTACGTCCTGCCGTCGTTCGTCGAGCGCACGTCGTACGGGGTCAAGGAGTCCAACCCCTACAACAAGCTCTTCGAGGACCGGATCATCTTCCTCGGCGTCCAGGTCGACGACGCGTCGGCCAACGACGTGATGGCGCAGCTGCTGACGCTCGAGGGCACCGACCCGGACCGCGACATCATCATGTACATCAACTCGCCCGGCGGTTCGTTCACCGCCATGACGGCGATCTACGACACCATGCAGTACGTCCGGCCGGACATCCAGACGGTCTGCCTCGGCCAGGCCGCCAGCGCGGCGGCGGTGCTGCTGTCGGCGGGCACCCCGGGCAAGCGGATGGCGCTGCCGAACTCGCGGATCATCATCCACCAGCCGGCCACCGAGGGCGGCTACGGGCAGGGCTCGGACATCGAGATCCAGGCCCGGGAGATCCTGCGGATGCGGACCCAGCTCGAGGAGATGCTCTCCCGGCACTGCAACCGGCCGATCGAGAAGGTTCGCAAGGACATCGACCGTGACAAGATCATGACGGCCGAGGAGTCCAAGGAGTACGGGCTGGTGGACACCATCCTCACCAGCCGCAAGAAGGGCCTGCTGGCGGCCAACGCCGCCAGCTGAACAGCTCGGGTCGCGGTCGGCCGGGAGTCCGCTCCCGGCCGACCGTCTGACACACCCGTTTTGGGGGTCGGAGAAACCTCCGCCAGCGGGTAACGTCGGGTTGTGCCGCTCTCCACCGGTTCTTCCGGCGGGGGCACGAGCGGGGTGAACGAGGCGGGCGCTTCCACGTCCGCAGGCGAGGGCCGGGTCTCCGGTCGACGAGTGCAGGGAGAACGTAGGTGGCACGGATCGGTGACGGCGGCGACCTACTGAAATGCTCCTTCTGCGGCAAGTCGCAGAAGCAGGTCAAGAAGCTCATCGCGGGCCCCGGGGTCTACATCTGCGACGAGTGCATCGATCTCTGCAACGAGATCATCGAGGAGGAGCTGGCCGAGTCCGGCGAGGTGAAGTGGGAAGAGCTTCCCAAGCCGATGGAGATCTGCCAGTTCCTCGACAACTACGTCGTCGGGCAGGACCAGGCCAAGAAGGCGCTCGCCGTCGCGGTCTACAACCACTACAAGCGGATCCAGGCCGAGGCGGCCGGCGCGCCGGGCTCCGGCAGCGACGCCGTCGAGCTGGCCAAGTCCAACATCCTGCTGCTCGGCCCGACGGGGTGCGGCAAGACCCACCTGGCGCAGACCCTCGCCCGGATGCTGAACGTCCCGTTCGCCATCGCCGACGCCACCGCGCTCACGGAGGCCGGTTACGTCGGCGAGGACGTGGAGAACATCCTCCTCAAGCTGATCCAGGCCGCGGACTACGACATCAAGCGCGCCGAGACGGGCATCATCTACATCGACGAGGTCGACAAGATCGCCCGCAAGTCGGAGAATCCGTCGATCACCCGGGACGTCTCCGGCGAGGGGGTCCAGCAGGCGCTGCTCAAGATGCTGGAAGGCACGGTGGCGAATGTGCCGCCGCAGGGCGGCCGCAAGCACCCGCACCAGGAGTTCATCCAGATCGACACCACCAACGTGCTGTTCATCTGCGGTGGTGCCTTCGCGGGGCTCGACCAGATCATCGAGTCCCGCACCGGCCACGGCGGCACGGGCTTCGGCGCCCGGCTCCGTTCGGTCTCCGAGCGGTCGACCGACGACATCTTCAGCCAGGTCATGCCGGAGGACATGCTGAAGTTCGGGCTGATCCCCGAGTTCATCGGCCGGCTCCCGGTGATCACCAACGTGCGCAGCCTCGACCGACTCGCCCTGGTACGCATCCTCACCGAGCCGCGCAACGCGCTGGTCCGGCAGTACCAGCGCCTCTTCGAGCTCGACGGCGTCGAGCTGGAGTTCGAGCCGCCGGCCCTGGAGGCGATCGCCGACCAGGCGATGCTGCGTGGCACCGGCGCCCGGGGCCTGCGCGCGATCATGGAGGAGGTCCTGCTCTCCGTGATGTACGAGGTGCCGAGCAACCCCGACGCCGCCCGGGTGCTGATCACCCGAGAGGTGGTCCTGGAGAACGTCAACCCGACGATCGTGCCCCGCGAGTTCACGGGCCGGCGCGCCCGGCGGGACCGCGAGGAGAAGTCGGCCTGATCCATCCGTCGCCGCGCCCGTCCGCTCAGGCCGGGCGCGGCGTCGTGTCCGGGGTGGGCTCGGCGTCCCGTCGGCGCGGCGACCGCGCTGGGCCTCGCCGTCCCGCCTCTCCTCCGGCGCTGTCGCCGGGCGCGCTCCGGTCGTACGCTGACTCCCATGCGCGTCGCCGTCTGTCAGCTCAACTCCCGGGACGACCGTAAGGCCAACCTCCTGGCTGCGGAGGCCGTGCTGGAACGCGCCGCCGCCGCCGGCGCGGACCTCGCGCTGTTGCCGGAGTGCGTCGACTACCTCGGCCCCGCCGCCGGCCTTCCCGAACCGGAGCCCGTCGACGGCGAGGTCGGGCAGTTCTTCGCCGGCGTGGCACGGCGACTGGGCATCTGGCTGATCGCGGGGTCGATCCACGAACGCGGCCCGGACCCCGCCCGCACCTGGAACACCTCCCTGGTCTTCGACCGCTCCGGCACGCTCGCCGCCAGCTACCGCAAGATCCACCTGTACGACGTGGAGATTCCCGGCCGGGTCTCCTACCTGGAGTCGGCCACGTTCGCCGCGGGGGACCAGCCGGTGGTCGTCGACGTCGAGGGCCTCCGGGTGGGCCTGTCGATCTGCTACGACCTCCGCTTCCCGGAGCTCTACCGGCGGCTCGTCATCGACGGCGGCGCCCAGTTGCTCGTGGTGCCGGCAGCCTTCACCCTCTACACCGGGCGGGACCACTGGGAGGTGCTGCTGCGCGCGCGGGCGATCGAGAACCAGTGCTTCGTCGCCGCGGCGGGCCAGATCGGCGAGCACGACCCGGGCCGCACCTGTTACGGGCGCAGCATGGTGGTCGACCCGTGGGGCACGGTGCTCACCCAGGTGCCCGACGGACCGGGGCTGGCCGTCGCCGACCTCGACCTGGCGCGGTTGCGCACCATCCGTGCCGAGCTGCCGAGCCTGGCGAACCGCCGCCTGTAGCTCACCCCTGCAGCAGTACGCCCACCACGGCGAAGCCGGCGATCGCGGCAGCCGTCACCAGGAGTGCCGTCGTCATCCGGGACCGCCCCCTGCGGGCCAGCCGAGCCACCGAGACCAGGACGACGAAGACCACGAAGGCACCGATGATCAGCTGCCAGAACGGCAGCAGCAGTCCGGTCAGCGCGTCCTCGGCGAGCACGGTCACCCGGGTGCGCGGGAGGTCAGCCATGACAGACACTCTGGCACGCCGGGGCCGCCCGCGGACCCCGCGCCGCCATCACGGATGCGCGACGACCTCCCGATCTCGACCGGTCGGCCCGCGGAGCCGGGCTTCCGCGTGCCGGCGCGTCGGACACACTTCGGGCGACGACGTCCGTCGATTTGCCTTCTCCGGTCGGTCAGCGTAACTTTCTCTCTGCACGCGGGAGGCCGGACAAACCGGCCGACAACGGGCACCAGGCTCGTGGCGGAGACGCCGAGCGAGACTGAGGATTCGGGTGGTGCGGGACCGGCCCCACAGGGGGTTGCGAACGCGAGACCGGCCGGGTAGAGTTTCGGAGCCGGCAGGAGCCGGGCGGATGGCCACGGAGTGGCGATCGGCCGGTCTGCGGCTTCCCACGAAAGCAACGACCGCCGGGTACGGCGTGCGTCAACGTGGGTCCGGACCGCCCCTCTTGATCACCTCGGAAACGAGGTTGACGGCGGGGGTCGAACCGAGTAAGGTAGAGGAGTTGCCCCGAGCAGCCTCCCAGACGACTGGGGAGACCTGAATCGGTGTGTGGTTGTTCTTTGAGAACTCAACAGGGTGCTTGATAAGCCAGTGCCAAATTGATTT